>JAIOZV010000019.1 GCA_021740425.1 Bacteroidales bacterium
GACATCACTTGGTTCAAGTAGTTTAAAATCATACTCATTTTCAGGGTCAATATATTCGGGATGAAACTGGGGAACCGGATGACTTTCAGGAAAAGAAGCATTGATATCTGTAAGAAATTCATTGTCGATCACATCATTTACAGGTTCCAGATATAGCGGCGTTCCTGATGCATCCCATGGGCCCATCGGTTGAAAAACACTGTTTGTGGCTTTGAATGGAATGGGTGAGCTTTTGAATTGGTTTTTTTGGGTACCGCCGAGGGTAAACCTTACTTTGCCATCCACAATGTGAACTTCCACTTCGCTGGGGAATCCAAGATAGCGTGTAGCTACAATAATTTTTTCATAATAGTCGGGAATAGGATGAATCCGTTGAAACATGCCGTTGGCATCAGTATTTCCCGAAGCCATAAGTTGGCCTTCATTTGCGTTCCAATCAGAATAAATGTCAATTCTTACATTTTTGATGGCTTGGTTCTGATTGTTCAAAGCCGTGATTATGATTTCAACCTCATCAGAAGTGTTGAAGTCGAACTGATCCGGAATTGCAAGTTCGGTAATGTCACGATTTTCATAATCTTCCGTAACATTGCTGTCAATTTTATGACAGGAGATAGCGAAAAGCAATGTAGTTACAAGCAGGAAAAGGATGCTCTTATTAAGATTTATTTTATTCATTTTTTAATAGTTTAAATTCTTTGCAAAGAAAATCCAAAAGAAAGTTGTGATCAAATGAAAATTGGTAGATGGAGAAGGAAGATTCGTAGGTGTAACGATAAAGTGAAAACCTGTACCTGCGGTGCAGAATTTTAATTTCCTTTACGTATTAGTTTATCCCTCCCGCCCTTGAAAATGAATCATTTCAGGATTTGTTTAATTTTTTGAGGATATTGATGGAACAGGCCGGAATCTAAATCAGAAACACACAATTCTTTATAGTTATAACTTTGGGTTTCAAACCTTAATTTGGGCTGAGTAATATAATTTTGGGGCGGCTTTTTTGTTGTTAGGTAAATCTTTTGTAATCATAAATGTTGTGGATAGGTAAAACAAATTTGAAATTCATCAAATAAATGGAAAAGGAAAAGGTCACAGGAATCGTACTTGCTGGTGGAAAAAGCCGTAGAATGGGTTCGGAAAAGGGAATGGTTTTATTTCGCGGAAAACCCATGATTGAATATGCCGTTGAAGCATTGGCGAAGGTTTGCGACCAGATTCTTATCAGTGCCAATTCATCTGTTTATCATTATCTTGGGTTGGAAATTGTGAAAGATGAGATTCCTGATTCCGGACCTATGGGGGGTATTTATTCGTGTTTAAAAAAATCAAAAAATGAAGTGAATTTTGTTTTGTCCTGTGATATGCCTCTAATTTCAGGCAATGTAATTTCGCACATCCTTAAGCAAATTGATGGCTCTGAAATCGCCGTGCCCTGGAACGGAGAAACCCATTATGAACCTTTGTGTGCTGCTTACAAAACAGGTTTGCTTCGTGAATTTGAACTTTTTATCCAGTCAGGAAACTTCAAAATTATTGATCTGATCGAAAAAGTTAATACAAAAAAAATCACCACAGGATTTCAGGGTTTATTAAAAGCAGAGTATTTTTCAAACATAAATTCGATGAAAGATTTGGAAACCCTCGTGCAAAAGGAATCCACGGAAAAGTTGGAATATATCCCTAATTTGCTTATGATTGCGGGTACAGGAAGAAATGTGGGAAAAACAAGTTTTGCCTGTCAATTGATTGCTGCTTTTTCAAAAGATCATGAAGTTGTGGGCATCAAAATTTCACCACATATTCACGAGCAGGCTGATGGTCAAAAAGTCATTGCCGGAAATAACTCATATCAGATCATCGAGGAAACCAATCCTGATTCGGCCAAGGACAGCAGCAGGATGCTTTTGGCAGGGGCATCAAGGGTGTATTTTTTGCAAACCATCGACAAAAATATCAGGGAACCTTTCGGTGAGTTGCTTGCGCTGATACCAAAAAATCAACCTGTTGTTTGCGAATCGGGAGCCTTGTTGAATTATGCAAGACCCGGTGTTTTTATTGTGATCAAAAGAAGTGGTGGAAGCGCCATCAAGGAAGGTATCGACAAGCTGGCCTATGCTCCGGACGGTTGGGTGCAATTTAACGGGGAGGATTTTGATACAGGAGTTGAGGCATTTGCTTTTTCAGACGAAGGCTGGAAAAAAATCAAATCCCCAAATCCCTGATCACTTTTGCTACCTGATCAAACAATTCGCCGATGGTGCCACTGTTGTCGAACACATAATCAGCCATTTCGATACATTTTTGCAGGTTTTGCTTGTTGGGATCATCGGTAGTCATTTCACGTTTTTCGTTGGATATAAAAGTTTCGTAATCTACCTGATCGGTTTCTGAAGCCCGGGTTTTTATTCGTTCAAAACGAATCTGGGGATCACAATCAACGGCAAACAAATTAAAATTTTCTTTACTTCGCAGGCTCAGAACTTCGCCGGGAGTTCTAATGCTTTCGATTACACAGTTCTGCCCTGATTTTACGGCTTCTTCGTAGAGGCAGTCAACAATATACGAGGGAGAATTTTTGGCACGAAGTTCATTGGCCACATCGGTCATGCTATCGCGGTCAACCTTTTGCCCGCGTTTAAGAATTTCGTCAATAAGGAAACCCCGCACTGAATAATGCCTGAAATTTTTCTTTTCCTTCAGGAAATCTACTATTGAGCCTTTGCCTGCTCCTATTGTTCCGGTGATTCCGATAATTATCATATTTTTCGATTTGGTAATTTTTTCATCTGTTTAAGAATGGCAACTTTATTTCAAATCAAATCAACTTTAAGCCTGTCGATCCATTTATCCGCCTTTGCGGGTTGATGAGCCATTAATTTATTGAGCAGGGCGTTTTCGTCATCCTCCACAATCAGGTTGCTGAAATGTTCCTGTCTCACAAATTTTTCATGAATGGCATGGCGGATAAAAGCTATCATTTGATCAAAATACCCATCAATATTAAAAAGTCCGGTGGGTTTGCTTATTACATCGAGCTGGTTCCATGTCATGATTTCGAACATTTCATCGATGGTTCCAAATCCGCCGGGCATGGCCACAAAAGCATCAGACAGCTCAGCCATCAAAGCTTTACGTTCGTGCATGGTTTCAACAACATGGAGTTTTGTTAAGCCTGTATGCACAATTTCTTTTTCGGCGATAAATCCCGGCATCACGCCCGTTACCGATCCGCCTTCATTTAAAGCGGCATCTGCAATTTCGCGCATCAATCCTATGTTGCCGCCACCGTAAACCAACATCAGATTTTGTTCGGCGATGCATTTCCCAAAAGCACGTGCCTTTTCAGCATAATATGGTTTTCGGCCAACACTCGAACCACAAAAAACACAAATAGATTTCATTGTTACAGCATTTGGCGGCAAAAGTAATTGATTTCCGTGATGGGTATTGGCTTTATCAAACCTTAATGAAATTAGAGGGTTAATTATTTCAAATAGAAAGTAAAATCTTTTGAATGATATTTTTCATACTTTTATTCCCTGTATTATCAGATTCAATGAAAAATTTAATTAACAAAATCAATACCTTTTCACTGCAATTCAATGCTTTCGCCGGGCATTGGGCGGGGGGCAAGGTGCCTGACGAGCTAATTGCCCTGAAAGACTTGCTTGCCGGGATTAACCAGGATGCCAATGCCATAATCAACAAGCAAAGTGGCGGCACTGAGAATTTTGACAGCCTGATTGATTTATTGAACGAAATCGTTTTTGAAGTGGATATCAATGGCAATTTTACTTTCATGAACGATTATGGTATCCAAAAACTTGAACTCAATAAAGCGGAGTTGCAACAGGGTCGTTTGAATATGTCGGCCGTAGTTCATCCACATGATGTAGAAAAGGCAAGGGCAAGTATTTTAAATAATCGGTTTGGGAAAAGAACCAGTGGCATCGAATATCGTTTGGTCACTGCATCGGGCAAGGAAATTATTGTGCAAATATTCAATAGTCCCATTGTTGTTAATAATGTAATGATGGGCTTAAGAGGATTGGCCGTCGATATCAGCAACAGGAAAAAAATAGAAACCGATCTGCACAATAGTGTTGAAAAATATAAAGGGATATTCAACAACTCGCCACTTGCCATTGGATATTATACCAGGAACGGGATACTGACCGATTGTAATGAAAAATTTGCCATGATGCTTGGAAGCTCGAGGGAGGTACTTCAGGGATTTAATATTTTCAGGGATCTGAAAAACGAAGGCATACTTACAGCCATGAGAGATTCGCTTGAAAAAGGGACAGGAACTTTTGAGGGAGTTTATCAGGCAGTGCTTACCCAGCGTAAAGCACCGGCCAGAGTTCTTTTTCAGGGGATCAGGGATGAAAATGGAAATATATTTGGGGGCGTTGCTCTTGCTGAGGATATTTCGCAACGTGTGCAAGCAGAAAATGCACTGAAAGCCAGTGAAGCTAAATTCAGAGCCCTTGTCGAAAATATTGGAGAAGGTGCCGGTATAACCGACGTCAATAACACTTTTTTGTTTTCAAACCCAATGGCAAATAAAATTTTTGGTGTTGAAAATGAAGGCTTGACAGGAAGGTCGCTGATTGATTTTATGACAAAAGGGGAATTTGAACGCGTCATCATCGAAACAAATAAAAGAAAGAAAGGGCTCAAATCATCCTACGAAATCGAAATTGTAAGACCCGATGGCCAAACCCGCGATTTGTTGGTTACCGCCACCCCAAACGATAATGAGAAAGGAGAATACATCAGCACCCTGGGTATTTTTAGAGACATCACCGAAAGAAAAAAGATTGAGCGTGACCTTAAAAATGCCCACAAAACATTGCTGATTAATAACAGGGAATTGAAACTTGCAAAAGAAAAAGCTGAAGAATCCGACAGGCTAAAATCTGCATTCCTGGCTACAATGAACCATGAATTGCGCACCCCCCTTAATCATATTATCGGCCTTTCGGAATTGATCGACAGTAGCATGCCATCCGGGGAGATTGAGGATTTTGCCGGACAAATTAACCAGAGCGGAATAAACCTCCTGTCATTGATTAATGATATTTTTCAAACCATCGAACTCGAAATGGGTGATGCAAAGCCCTTGTATTTAAAGCTTGATCTGAAGGAATTCTTTTCAAAAGTTCTGAAGGATGCCATACAGCACCGCGCAAATCTTAAGAAAACTCACATCAACATATTTTTTGATTTGCCCCCTTTAAACACAGAACCCTATTTTACCACAGATAAATCCATGCTCAAAAAGGTTTTTGACAATTTAATTCATAATGCCATTAAATTCACAAATGATGGAGAAATCAGGTTTGGAATTATAAATGCAGATTCATCTCAATTTACATTTTTTGTAAAAGATACAGGCATTGGTATTCCCCATGAAAAACAACAGCTTATTTTTGAACGATTCCGGCAGGTAGATGAGCGACTGAAACGCGAATATGGAGGCACCGGGCTGGGATTGTATTACAGCAAAAAGATTGTGGAATTGCTGAATGGAAAAATTTGGTTTGATTCTGTTGAAGGGATCGGATCAACATTTTTCTTTTCTTTGTCGTCCACTGAGTTTTAGCAAATTTTTTTAAATCTGTAAAACCCCCGGCTGCAACCCTTCAAACTTTTTTCTGACTTTATTTCAAGTAATTGTTTTATAATAAATCAAAATTTACAATTTAAAATTTAAGCTTATGAAAAATGTGTTTTTGTTTTTAGTCTTTATTATTGCTGCAACCATTGGCAGTAATGCACAAGAGTACAAAGTGGTAACTACCGTTGAATCAGTTGTTCCGATGGGGCTTGGAAGGTCGAGAATCATCGAAACCACCGACAGCCTTGCCGTTGACGATTTTACCACAAACAGAACCGATGGTAAAAAAAGTAAACAAAGCGATGTAAGCCGATCAGAAGCTAAAGTTGACAAATTTAACGAAACCAAATTGCTTAACTTTTATAGTGCTGTGGGTATAAATTTCCAGAACGTTGCCTCTAATGATGCAATGATTACATCCAAAATCAATGGGTTGATTAAAGAAGGCTGGGAGCTGAAGTTTGTATTGAGCGGCGTGGAAAGTGACGCAGGAAAAGATGACGGGACAGGTATATTTATCACCAGATTCATTTTTTACAGAGAGTAAGTTTTAAATTCTTCTTTTTGTCGTTGAGATATTATCAAATGAGAATCCACACATGAGTCGGAAGGTGCAGCTTCGAAGGACGGAAGAGGCGCACCTATATGATTAACATTCTGAGTTTGCCGGCAAGCACTGCTTATCACTTAAAAAAAAGAATTTGCCGTTTTCCATTTTTTAATATGATTTTGTTTTAAAATTTTAGTGAAAAAAGTTGGATTATTATTTAATTGTGGTAAATTTCGCGGAAGATGAGTCCAAAAAATCCATTACTCACAGCAACGGAAAAAAATATTCGACCTCCAATTCAACTTCTTATGGTAAATAAAAAAGCCCTGTAATACTTGTGATTACAGGGCTTGAACAACATTTAAGTTGTACCCGGAGCGGGACTTGAACCCGCACGACCGCAATGGTCATTGGATTTTAAGTCCAACGTGTCTACCAATTCCACCATCCGGGCATTATCATTAAGAACTTTTTATTTAAAATCCCGACCCGAATTCACTCGGACCGGGATTTCTTTGAGCGAAAGACGGGATTCGAACCCGCGACCCCGACCTTGGCAAGGTCGTGCTCTACCAGCTGAGCTACTTTCGCGTTACCTTAACGGGCGGCAAAAATAGAATCCTTTTTCATTCTGACAAAACTTTTTCAAAAAAAATTTCAGTTTTTTTCCAAACACATATTTTCTCAGTTTACAGGCTTCCTAAAATACAACACATGCGCCATTTAATCGATTCAAACTGTCACTTTGTATTCACAAAGCATGTATAATTCCTGCTTCGATAATTTCAAGGCCTTCTAAAAATTGGGCTTGATCTGATATTTGGCATAAAATTTCTCGATATGAGCAACGGCCTCTTCGGCGGTATCCACCATCCTGAAAAGCCTCATATCTTTTTCGGCTATCATTCCCTCACCCAGCAACTGCTCTTCTATCCATTTTATTAAACCTCCCCAGTACGATTTTTTTACCAGCACAATCGGGAAGCTCACCATTTTATGGGTTTGAATAAGGGTGATGGCTTCAAACATTTCATCCAGGGTGCCAAAGCCACCCGGCAATACAATGTATCCCTGCGAATATTTCATAAACATTACCTTGCGGATATAGAAATAATCGAAGTTGAGCAACTTATCGTTGTCGATAAATGGATTTGCCTTTTGCTCAAAGGGTAACTCAATATTTAGTCCTACGGATTTGCCTCCTGCAAAATGTGCTCCCTTGTTGGCGGCTTCCATAATTCCGGGGCCACCACCTGTAATAATGCCAAAACCGCTTTTGGTGAGCAGATAGGCAATTTCTTCGGCCAGGCGATAATGCTGATGCCGGTCTTTGGTTCGTGCCGATCCAAATATGGAAACACAGGGCCCGATTCTGGCCAGTTTCTCAAAACCATCCACCATCTCCGACATCACCTTAAAAACCGTCCACGAATCATGGGATTTTATTTCGTTCCAATTTTTGGGAGACAGTGCTTTTTTGACTTGTTCATCAAGCTTTTCAATCATTGAATCCTTTTCTTCTTCGCGCATTTTTTTCTTTTTTATTGAATATTAAAACTTAAACCTTCACATCGTTTGCTTTGGTCAATTACAGGAAAAATCCCCTTGGCCATTGCCAATCCTATTTTTGTTTCCACCATTTTTATGAAATCATTTTTATTCTCAGAATTGTATTTATCCAACATTCGCCGTTTTAACATAAAGCTCCGTTTTTAAAAACTCTGTCGTAAATCCCTTGTTCATTTTCACAACTTCTTCGGGAGTTCCTTCACAAATGATCTTCCCGCCCCGGTTTCCGCCTTCAGGCCCCAAATCAATAATGTGATCGGCAACCTTTATCACATCCATGTTGTGCTCTATAATCAGCACCGAATTGCCCTTGTCAACCAGCTTATTCAAAACATCCAGCAATACTTTCACATCTTCGAAATGAAGGCCTGTGGTTGGTTCATCCAAAATATAAAGAGTTTGCCCGGTGTCGCGCTTGGAAAGCTCCGAAGCAAGTTTCACACGCTGAGCCTCACCCCCCGAGAGTGTGGTGGATTGCTGTCCGAGTGTAATATATCCAAGCCCCACCTCCTTGAGTGTTTTTATTTTTTGGAGGATGAAGGGAATGTTTTCAAAAAACTCAACCGCTTGATTAATGGTAAGATTCAGCACATCATTGATTGATTTTCCTTTGTATCGAACCTCGAGGGTTTCACGGTTATAGCGTTTCCCGTAACAATCTTCGCAAGGCACCTGCACATCGGGCAAAAAGTTCATTTCGATGACTTTCACGCCGGCGCCTTTGCAGGTTTCGCAACGCCCGCCTGACACGTTAAATGAGAACCGCCCAGGCTTGTAAGCCCTGATCTGCGATTCGGGAAGTGAGCCAAACAATTTTCTGATTTCATCAAAAACCTTAGTGTAGGTTGCCGGATTGGAACGCGGTGTGCGGCCGATTGGCGACTGGTCAATTTCTATCACCTTATCAATATGTTCGAGGCCGGTTATCGATTTGTAGGGCAGGGCTTTTTTCTCCGAACGGTAAAAATGTGTACTCAAAATGGGGTAGAGGGTTTCGTTGATGAGTGTTGATTTGCCACTGCCTGATACGCCGGTAATACAAACGAGCTTACCCAGCGGAAGCTTAAGGTTAACCTTTTTCAGGTTGTTGCCTTCTGCGCCTTTGAGTTCTATAAAACTTCCATTCCCCGGCCTGCGCTGATCGGGCACCGAAATTTCCCTCATACCGCTCAAATACTGGCAGGTGATGGTTTTGCAATGCATCATTTCGCCGGGAGTACCCTGGCCAACAATGTGTCCGCCTCTGCGTCCTGCACCGGGTCCGATATCAACTATATAGTCCGACGACATGATCATCTCCTTATCATGCTCAACCACAATCACCGAGTTTCCCACATCGCGCAACTCTTTCAGAGCTTCTATCAATCGTTGGTTGTCGCGCTGGTGCAAGCCAATGCTGGGCTCATCCAGAATATAAAGCACACCTGTAAGTTGAGAGCCTATCTGAGTGGCCAGCCGGATGCGCTGCGATTCACCCCCTGAAAGGCTGCGGGCAGGCCGGTTCAGGGTGATGTAATCCAGTCCCACCTCAAGTAAAAAGCCGATACGTGTACCTATTTCTCTTATGATTTCTCGTGCAATGGTTAGGCTGCGCCCATCAAGCTTTTTGGGTAAATCATCAATCCATTTTCTGAGGCCGATAAGATCAGTGCCTGCAAGTTCAGCGATATTTTTATCAAGAACTTTAAAATGCAATGATTCAGTTTTCAATCTGAAGCCTTTGCACTCAGGGCAGGCAACTTTGTTCATAAACCCACCCACCCATTTTTTAATTGATCTGGAGGCACTTTCGTCATCCTGGTTTTGGAGAAAATTAATAATGCCTTCGAAGTTGAGCGCGTAGGAAGTGGATATGCCGAGGTAGTCGTTTTTAACATGAATCACTTCGTTGGAGCCATATAAAAGTGTTGCCATTCCCTCTTTTGAAATATCCCGGATGGGGGTATCCGTTGTAAAGCCGTATTTTTCGCCTATGGCTTCTATTTGTTTAAAAATCCAGTTGTTTTTATATTCTCCAAGTGGCGCAAGCCCACCTTTCCTAATACTTTTTTTATCATCAGGGATCACTTTTTTAAAGTCAATTTCCGATACCTCACCCAGTCCGTTGCAATTGCTGCACGCCCCGTAGGGCGAGTTAAAAGAAAAAGTGTTGGGCTCAGGCTCATCATAAGAAATTCCGCTTGTGGGACACATCAGCAATTTGCTGAAATGCCTGATGCTGTCGCTTGAAGGATCGTCGATCATTAGAACGCCTTTGCCCACTTTAAGGGCATTTTGCACGGATTTTGAAAGTCGTTCCAAATTGCCTGCATCCACGTTCAAGCGATCCACCACGATTTCGATGTCGTGGGTTTTGTAGCGATCCACTTTCATCCCAAAGGCAAGATCTTGAATTTCACCATCCACCCGCACCTTCAGATAGCCCTGTTTACGAATTTGCTCAAACATTTCACGGTAGTGGCCTTTACGAGCCTTGACAACAGGTGACAAAATATTTATGGCTTTTGAATTATACTTTTCAGCAATAAGTTCGATGATTTGATTTTCGGTATAGCGAACCATTTTTTCGCCGGTTTTCCACGAGTAAGCCTCGCCAATTCTGGCATACAGCAATCTCAAAAAATCGTAAATCTCCGTTATGGTTCCAACGGTAGAGCGCGGGTTTTTATTTACAGTTTTCTGTTCGATAGAAATTACAGGGCTCAGGCCATCGATTTTATCTACATCCGGACGTTCCATATTGCCGATAAACTGGCGCGAATAGGCTGAAAATGTTTCCATATATCGGCGCTGGCCTTCTGCATAAATGGTATCGAAAGCCAGGGATGATTTTCCGCTTCCGCTCAATCCTGTAATTACAACAAGCTTGTTGCGCGGAATGGTGACATCTATGTTTTTCAGGTTATGCACCCGTGCACCGAAAATTTCCAATTGCCCCAGGCCATCATCAAATTCTAACGGGGATAAATCCAGTAACGGGTTGTTACTATTTAAATCATTCTGAATCATCAAATTGCTAAAATTAATTCTGTATTGAATTTTAAAAAAACAAAAACCTGCACTTTAAACAAATGTGATAAAAAAAATATTGCAATGATAGGGAAAAATAAGGCCAAAGCGTAGTAAACGACTTCAAATTGAAATATTACCTCCTGGTTTTTATGTTTCAAGCATGGCATAACACCTTCGTCCTAAAGCACAAAGTGAATGAATGAATATGAATAAATGGCTTTGAAAACCAATAAAGTATGGGTGTGCGAAAAAGCAATTTAACAAGTAGTTTTTAAGATCAAAAATTTTACCTTTGCGCAAATTTTTCAAAAGCAATACAAATGGCTCAAAATCAGGATAAATTCACAGGCGAGGGCTTAACCTACGACGATGTGCTTCTCATCCCAAATTATAGTGAAGTTTTACCGCGAGAGGTTGACCTATCCACAAAATTTACTTCAGGAATTACCATGAAGATACCAATTGTGTCGGCTGCAATGGATACCGTTACCGAGCACAAGCTGGCCATTGCCATTGCGCAGGAAGGCGGCATCGGAGTATTGCACAAAAATATGAGCATCGAAAAGCAGGCAAATGAAGTGAGGCGTGTGAAACGAGCCGAAAACGGGATGATACTCGAACCTATAACCCTGGATAAAACTGCAAAGGTTGCCGATGCCCTTGCCCTGATGAAAGAATATAGTATCGGTGGTATTCCGGTAGTAACCAAAAGTAACAAACTGGTTGGAATTGTGACAAACCGCGACCTTCGATTTGAACGCGACCTTGAAAGGCCTGTTTACGATGTGATGACCAAAGACCACCTGATCACCACAACCGAGTTTACCGACTTTGAAAAAGCTGCCGACATACTCCAGGAATTTAAAATTGAAAAACTTCCGGTTGTTGACAAAGATTTCAAGCTGGTAGGGTTGATCACCTACAAGGACATTATAAAAATTAAAGCAAGGCCAAATGCATGTAAGGACGAACGGGGCAGGCTGCGTGTTGCCGCCGCCGTTAGTGTTGGCGCAGATGCGATGGATCGTGTGGATGAATTGGTAAAATACCAGGTAGATGCTATTGTTATCGACACAGCACATGGCCACTCCAAAGGAGTAATTGAAGTTACCAGAAAAATCAGACAAAAATATCCTGACCTTCAGCTTGTGGTAGGAAATATCGGAACAGGCGAGGCCGCAATAAGGTTGGTGGAAGCAGGCGCAAACGCTGTTAAAGTGGGCATTGGCCCTGGCTCGATTTGTACCACAAGGATTATTGCCGGAATCGGCATCCCGCAACTAACTGCTGTTTACAATGTTGCCAATGCCATTAAAGGTACTGATGTGCCTGTAATTGCTGATGGTGGCATAAGGTACACCGGCGACATTGCCAAAGCCATTGCTGCCGGCGCACATTCCATCATGGCCGGATCGCTGTTTGCAGGAGTGGACGAATCTCCCGGCGACACCATCATTTACGAAGGGAGGAAGTATAAAACCTATCGCGGAATGGGTTCAATTGAGGCCATGCAACAAGGATCAAAAGATCGCTACTTCCAGGATATGGAGGATGACATCCAGAAACTTGTCCCCGAGGGAATTGTTGGAAGGGTACCATACAAAGGCTCATTATCTGAAATCATTCATCAAATGGTGGGTGGATTACGTGCAGGCATGGGGTACACAGGATCGGCAAATATCAGCGATTTGCAAAAAGCCAAGTTTATAAAAGTGAGCCCGGCCGGAATAGCCGAAAGCCATCCCCACGACATCACAATTACCCGTGAAGCACCAAATTACAGCAAACATTAATTGTTGAAAATATTTAAAAACAAAATAATTAGAACATTTTATCGTAACTGATAACACTTTAGTTAATTGAGACTGGCATAATCGTTTAAACAAATAAAAATTTATGATGACACTTACTACAATTAAAATTAAATCTGAAAAGCTGATCATTTCCCTAACAATGATTTTCGTGTTGTTTGCAATAGGCTTGAACGCTCAAAAATCCGAGTCCAAAGTTTTACTTACCATTGGAGATGAAAAAGTAACAACAAAGGATTTTTTGGCCGTATATCAAAAAAACAATGTTGAAGGCGAAGTGCTTGATAAAAAATCTGTTGAAGAATATCTTGAACTTTTTATCAATTTTAAGTTAAAGGTTAAAGAAGCCGAAGCGCTGGGACTTGACACCGTAAAATCATTTATCAACGAACTCAAAGGATATCGCGACCAACTGGCAAAGCCCTACTTTGTTGACGAAGAGGTAAACGCAAACCTTCTGCAGGAAGCTTACAAACGCAAACAAAAGGATCTTAGAGTCAGCCATATTCTTATCCGCGTTGAACAATATGCCACCCCTGCTGACACCCTTGATGCTTACAATAAAACCCTCGAAATCCGCAAAAGAATTGTTGAAGGTGGTGAAAATTTTAATTCCGTAGCAGAAGAAGTATCGGAAGACCCCTCAGCACGCGATATGCCGGCAAAAGGATTTCAACCGGCCCGCAAAGGCAACAGAGGCGACATAGGTTATTTTACAGTATTCGACATGGTACTGCCTTTCGAAAACGCTTCATACAAGCTCAACGAAAATGAGGTTTCCATGCCCGTGCGTACCGAATTCGGCTATCACCTCATCAAAGTACAAAATATTCAGCCCGCACTCGGAAAGGTTCAGGTTGCACACTTTTTCCTGAAAATGCCTCAGGATGCAACGGCAGACGATTCTGCCGCAATCAGGGTGAGAATTGACTCCGTTTACCAGGCCATCGAAGCAGGCGCAAAATGGGACGAAATTGTTGCCAGTCTTTCCGATGATAAAAGCTCAGCAAATTCAGGTGGAAAATTACCCTGGTTTGGCTCCAACCGCATGGTCCCCGATTTTATTGATGGCATCAGAACAATTGCCGATACCGGAATGATCTCTAAACCCATCCTTACTACCTATGGCTGGCATATCATAAAACTTGTGGAAACAAAACCTGTGGGTTCGTTCGAGGATGAAAAAGCTGATTTGAAACAAAGCCTTTCAAAAGACAAAAGATCGGATTTAAGTAAAATATCCATCATCAAAAAAATTAAAAAAGATGCAGGATACAAGCAAATGGATGAAGCCATCACAGCTTTTTACAGCGTTGTAGATTCGTCCATTTACAAAAGAAAATGGGAAATAAGCAAAGCTGAAGGTTTGAATAAAAAAATCTTCACACTTGGAGGTCAGGCACACACCCAGCAGGAATTTGCCGAATACATCTCCAAACACCAATCCATCAGTTCAAAAGAAACCATCGGGGTTTTTGTGGATAAAGTTTTTAATCAATTTGTGGATGAGAAAGTAATCGAATTTGAAGATGCACGCCTCGAAGAACAATATCCCGAATTCAAAGCTTTGGTAAAAGAATACCGCGATGGTATTTTACTTTTTGAGCTTACCGATCAAATGGTTTGGAGCAAAGCCATTAAAGATACCACTGGGCTCAAAGCATTTTATGAAGATCACAAAAACAACTACATCTGGGGAAATCGCATCAAAGGAGTACTGATAAGTTCGGCCAAAGTTGAAGATGTTGAAAAGGCTCACGATCTGATAAACGATGGTATGGATGTGGAAGGCCTGAAGACTGTCATGGTGAATGGTGAGTTGCTGGATCTTAAAATCCAGGATAAGAAATTTTCGATGGGAGAAAATGAGTTTGTTGACAATGTGGTTTGGGAACCGGGCATATCACCTGTGGTTTACGACATGAGCGGCAAAGCCGGATTTTTGGTATTTAGCGAAAAAGTTGAGCCCGAGCCAAAATCCTTATCAGAAGCACGGGGCCTTATCACTGCCGATTATCAGAATTACCTCGAAGAAATGTGGATAAAAGAATTAAGGCAGAAATATACAGTAAAGGTGAATCAAGACGTTTTATCCGAGTTAAAATAACCGGGTTTCGATTTGAAAATTTACAGTCTTATAGTTTTACTGGTACTCATCACAGCCTCTTGTAATAAAGCAACATTCAGTGATTCTGATCGCGTTATTGCCAGAGTTTATGATGAGTATCTTTATTTTTCCGATGTCCGAAATCTGGTTCCGCCTTCAACTACTCCATCTGATAGCCTGGCCATGACCCAAAACTATATTAGCAATTGGATTAAAACCCAGCTTTTGGTGTATCAGGCCGAAAAAAACCTTACACAAAAGCAAAAAGACTTCACACGGCAGCTTGAGGACTACCGGAATTCGCTGATCATTTTTAACTACGAATCTGAGTTTATCAGACAAAACCTCGACACAGTAGTTAGTGCCGAAGAAATTGAGAATTATTACAATAAGTACCCAAGCAATTTCACACTCAACGATAATATTGTTCAGGTGGTTTATGCCATGGTACACGAAGATTCTCCCTACAGAAATAAAATTAAAACCCTTGTAAATTCTGAATTTGAATCAGACAGGGATTCACTGGAGTTTTATTGTATCAGGTACGCCCTTGATTATGGTTTGATTGACAGGGAATGGATAACCTTTGACGATTTTTTACAAAAAACTGCAATATCCGTTGAAAACCCCGAAGGTTTTCTGTTGAATCAAAAATTGATAGAAGATTATGAAAGCCCTGAATGGTTTTACGCACAAATTCTGAATTTTGGGTTAAAAGATAGCATTTCGCCTTTATCACTCGAAACTGCAAATATTTCATCGATTATACTCAACAAGCGAAAAAAGCAGTTGATAAAGGAAATGCATGAGAATGTTTACGAACAAGCCATTGAAGAGAATGATTTTGAATTTTATTAAGAAATTGTAAATAAATGAAAAATATAAAACACCATTTGATTTTCATCTTTTTTCTATGGCAGTTTTTTCCTGCTCCTGTGCAAGCACAGTCCGATACCATTGTTATTGATGAGGTAGTGGCAGTGGTTGGGAAAAATTATATTCTGAGTTCCGATATCGAAAATCAATACCTACAAATGCGGATGCAGGGAGGAATAAAAGGTACAGAATCTGACATGAAATGTGAGATACTCGAAAATTTACTTTTCGAAAAGCTGATGTTGCACCAGGCTGCCATCGACAGCATTGAAATCACCCCCGATCAGGTGAGCTCCGAGCTCGATCGGAGAATGCGTTATTTTATTTCGCAATTCGGTTCCCAGGAAAAACTTGAAAGCTACTACGGGAAGTCAATTCTTGAGTTTAAAGATGAACTGAGTTCGGTTATTGCCGACCAGTTGTTGGTTGGCAGAGTTCAGGAAAATATTACACAAAACACACAGGTCTCCCCCTCGGATGTAAAACGTTTTTTTAAAGATATACCAAAAGACAGCATTCCGCTAATAAGCTCTGTGGTGGAAGTAGCTCAGATTGTTAAAAAACCTCCCATTTCTTTTCAGGAAAAATTTGAGGTTAAAGAAAGGCTCAACAAACTGCGTGAACGTGTAATTAACGGTGAAAGTTTTGAAGCACTGGCAGTGCTGTATTCCGAAGACCCGGGCTCGGCCAAACAGGGCGGCGACATCGGACTTCACGGGCGTGGCGAATTATATCCAGAATTCGAAGCCGTTGCTTTTAAGCTAAACCCCGGCGATGTTTCCCAAATAGTAGAAACAGAAGCCGGATTTCATATCATCCAGGGCATCGAACGCCGGGGCGAATTTATGCGGGTACGCCACATCCTCATCAGACCAAAGGTTTCGCCGGTTGAACTTGCAGAAGCACGCAATTACCTGGATAGTATCGCCAATTTAATCAGAAAGGATTCGATAAGCTTCGAAGATGCAGTTCCGAAATTTTCTACAGATCCTTCCAAAAATAATGGTGGATTATTGATCAATCCCAATACAGGGAGCGCTCAATGGCCTGTTGATCAGCTTGACCCAAAAGTTTTTTTTGTGATTGATAAGCTCGAAATTGGTGAGCTTTCTACCCCTGTCCTGATGCAGGATGAAAAAGGAGAGGAAGCCTATCGCCTGTTATACCTCAAAAAGCGAACCCAACCTCACCGTGCCAATCTTGAAGAAGATTACAACGAAATACAGGACTGGGCTTTGCAGCAGAAAAAACAAAGTGACATGGTAAACTGGATCGCAAAAAATTCAAAGCGAACTTACATTAAAGTAAATGGGAAATATGCAGATTGCAATTTTGAACAATCCTGGAAATAAATCTCTTTAATCCTTATCAAATCAATAATAACATTAACAAAGTAAGCAAACTAAACTATGAAAGAATATAAATCGGATGTGGAAGCCATTGATGCTTTTGGCGAAAAAGTAAAAATTTTACGCACTGAGATCGCAAAAGTAATTGTTGGACAGGATGAAGTAGTGAAAAATGTGATTATTTCCATTTTTTCTAAAGGGCATGTGTTGTTGGTGGGGGTTCCGGGTTTGGCAAAAACCCTGCTTGTAAATACAATTTCGCGCGTGCTGGGACTCAGCTACAGCCGTATTCAGTTTACCCCCGACCTGATGCCATCCGATATTATCGGGACAGAGATACTGGATCAAAACCGTAATTTTAAATTCAACAAAGGTCCCGTTTTCGCCAACATCATCCTCGCCGATGAGATCAACCGTACTCCCCCAAAAACCCAGTCGGCTCTGCTGGAAGCCATGCAGGAAAAATCGATTACCGTTGCCGGAACAGCCTATAAACTTGATGAACCATTTTTTGTGCTTGCCACACAAAACCCCATCGAGCAGGAGGGAACCTACCCATTGCCCGAAGCCCAGTTGGACAGGTTTATGTTCAACATCTGGCTCGATTACCCTTCATTTGCCGAAGAGGTGAATGTGGTAAAAACAACCACTACAACTTACGAAGGAAATCCAAAAGAGGTAATCAGCGCTGAAGAGATTCTTTATTTCCAGAATCTCATTAAGAAAATTCCGGTTCCTGAAAATGTATATGAATATGCTGTAAGGCTGGCAACAAAAACGCGTGCCAACCGCGAGGATTCCCACCCGTGGGCCAATCAGTACCTTACCTGGGGCGCCGGACCACGTGCATCACAATATCTTATTGTAGGTGCAAAATGTCATGCTGCCATCAACGGGAAATATTCGCCCGATATCGAAGATGTAAGAAAGGTTGCAACTGCAATTCTTCGCCACCGTATTGTTAGAAACTACAAAGCCGAAGCTGCCGGAATTTCCATCGAAAACATTATTGATGAGCTGTTGAAGGATAATTAGTTCTTTGATTTCCGGCGGCAATAAATATCACTATCATGAAAAAGAAAATTTATATCACCCTGGCAATTGCACTGGTTTTAATGATAATAACCTGGTACTTTGCCGGTGATGAGAGCCGTGAAGTACAATACCTTAAAGTGCCCGTAAAATATGGGCTTTTCGAGGTGAGTGTTTTTACAACGGGTGAACTTGAAGCCAGGAATTCTGAAAACATCAACGGCCCCGAAAACCTGCGATCCATTCAAATTTGGGGCGACATAAAAATCAATGAACTCATCCCCGAAGGAACCATTGTGGATTCGGGAGATTTTGTTGCTTCGCTCGATCAGACCGAAGTGGTGAGTAAGCTCAAGGATCTTGAAACCGAGCTTGAAAAGCTCGAATCACAATACACCAAAACCATGCTTGATACTTCCTTGAACTTACGCAATACCAGAGATGAACTGGTAAACTTGCAGTTTGCCATGGAGGAAGCGCAAATTACCGTTGATCAATCGAAGTTTGAACCCCCTGCCACACAACGTCAGGCAAAAATCACCAAGGACAAAGCTGAAAGAGCCTACAGTCAGGCCGTTGAGAATTATGTGCTGAAATACGAAAAAGCCAAGGCTGAAATGCAGGAAGTATCTGCAACCCTCGAACAGGCCAGGCGTAAAAAGCAACGCATGCTCGAAATTCTTGGAACTTTCAGAGTGTTTGCCCCAAAGCCCGGAATGATCATCTATAAACGCGACTGGCGCGGAAGGAAAACACAAACAGGCTCCACCATCAGCCCATGGGATAATGTGGTGGCACAATTGCCCGACCTCTCCAAAATGATTTCGAAAACCTATGTCAACGAAATCGACATTTCCAAGGTGCGTACAGGCCAGCCGGTTGTAATCAGCATAGATGCTTTTCCCGATCGTGAATACACAGGCACTGTGGATGATGTTGCCAATATCGGTCAGCAAAACCAGGGCTCTGATGCCAAAGTGTTTGAGGTTTTGATCAGTGTGAATGAATCCGACAGCATCATGAGACCCTCGATGACCACTAAAAATGAAATCGTTACAGCATCTTTTAATGATGTTTTATTTGTTCCACTCGAAGCCATCCATAGCAATGATACCTTAACCTACGTTTTTATGGATCAGGGAATGCACACGATCAAAAAAGAGGTTAAAGTGGGTCAAAGCAACGAAAATGAAATCATCATCGAACATGGACTTTCCGCAGGTCAGGAAGTTTATCTGTCGATACCCGAAAATGCCGATGACCTCACCATATATCCAATTGAAAACTAAACCATTTAAGCGTTTTGAAACGACATCTGCATAATATCAATTCTGCCGTTGAAGCTGTTTTTGCCAATAAATTCAGGTCGATTTTAACGGCGCTTGGGATAATTTTTGGTGTCGCTGCAGTTATTGCCATGATGGCGATTGGCAAAGGTGCCCAGCAGGAAATCCTGGAACAGATCAGGATGGTTGGGGTAAATAATATTGTGATTACACCAAAACTTCAGGAAGAAGAGGATGTGGAATTAACAAATGATACAGAAAACTCATCAAGCGAAGAAAGCACTACCAGTGGAAAGAATTTTTCGCCGGGATTAACATTAAGCGATGCGGAAAGTTTTTTTACTATTATTCCTGATATCGAACTCATCAGCCCCGAGGTGGTTTTTAATGCGCCTGTTGTAAAATCAGGGACGCAGCGGACAGCAAAATTTTCGGGTGTCACTCCGGCCTTCTTTCAGGTTTTTAATATCGAATTGCTTCAGGGGGAAATGTTTAATGATTTTCAACTCGAAAATGGCCAGCCGGTTTGTATCATTGGCCCCGAAATCAGAGCGAGATTTTTTAAACAGGAAAGCCCAATCGGTAAACGCATCAAGTGCGGCAATATCTGGTTGGAGGTGATCGGGGTGCTAAAAAGCCGGATGGTGAGCGAAACGGCAAACGAAAATTTGGGTGTGAGTGAGTTTAACAACACTGTTTTTGTTCCCATCAAAACAATTTTATTGCGCTACAAGGACAGATCGCTGATTACCAAAGCCAGCCTCAGTGGATCAGATGAAGGCAATCAGTCGAAAACCAAAAATCCCAACCAGTTGGATAAAATCATTATTCAGGTTAAAGAAAGTGAGCAACTGGTTGAAACGGCAGGTGTGGTAAAACGTATGCTTCAGCGCCGGCACGCCGGCCAGGAAGATTTTGAAATAAAAATACCCGAACTTTTACTCAAACAGCAGCAACGTACCAAGGACATTTTTAATATCGTACTGGGTGCCATTGCCAGCATTTCGCTCATTGTGGGTGGTATCGGCATTATGAATATCATGCTGGCATCGGTTATGGAACGCATCAGGGAGATTGGTGTGAGGATGGCTATGGGTGCCCGTAAATCTGATATCATTTTCCAGTTTGTTGCAGAAGCCACATTAATCAGCATTTCAGGAGGGTTTATTGGCGTAATTCTGGGTGTGGTACTGGCGAAAGTTATCATGCAGGTTACAGGAATTTTAACCATCGTCTCTTTAATTTCGATTGTAATATCTTTTGGGGTTTCAGCCACTGTAGGAATTGTTTTTGGACTGATGCCTGCACGAACTGCCGCACATCAAGACCCTGTTACTTCGCTGAGGCATGATTAAGTGGGTTGAGAGGAGAAGAAAGAGGTTTGAGATTTTTGGGTAATTAAAGTTATTAGTTATTGGTTAATGAGATTATTGGGTTGAGACTGATAAGGAAAAACAATTAACCTTTAACGATTAACAATTTACGAACAACTCGTAAAAGGAATATCGATCATGAAAAAAAATAAAATATTCATTTTTACTTTGCTTCTCCTCGGCTCCCTGGCCGGGTATGGACAGGTTTTAAAAAAGCAGCTTACCCTCGAGGAGGTCATCAATCTTGCGCATGAGCAATCCCCCGATGCTTTGTCGGCGAAAAATCGTTTTCTTAAAGCTTTTTGGGAAATGCGCACCTCGGATGCATTACTTCTCCCAAAGCTAAGCCTCGATGCAACAATTCCTAATTTTTCCAGGTCTATTGTAAAAGTAACCCAGCCGGATGGTACGGATGCTTTCAGGGAAGTTTCGCAGGCCAACACTACGGGAGCACTGTCATTAAGTAAGAATGTGGGGCTTACCGGCGGTAGTGTATTTCTTTCATCGAGCTTACAGAGGATTGATTACCTCAGCGACTCCACCACCCCTACGGCATGGTTAAGCAGCCCTTTGGTTATAGGGTATTCGCAAAACATCTTCACCTTCAACCCCTACAAGTGGTCAAAAAAAATTGATCCCATCAAATACAATGAGGCCAAACGCAGCTACCTCGAAGATGTAGAACAAGTGGCCATTACCACCACAAATTATTTTTTCAATTTGCTTATTTCGCAAATCAGGCAAAAAATTCAGGAACAAAATGTGGCCAATTACGATACCCTTTATAAAATCGGGGTTGGCAGGTTTAATTTGGGCAAAATCCCCGAAAATGATCTGCTTCAGCTTGAGTTAAGTCTTTTGCAGGCACAGGCCGCTGTGGAAAGTAACCAGATAGAACTCGAAGACAGGATGTTTAAACTCAAATCGTACCTGAGGTTACAGGACGACACCCCCATCGAACTGATTCCCCCGGTTGATGAAATCAGATTCTTCGATGTTGCAGTTGATGAGGCCACAACCCTGGCGCAGCGAAACAGCTCCACTGCACTTTCGTTCGACCGGCGTTTGCTCGAAGCTGACAGGGAAGTTAACAGGGCACAAACCACCGATCGGTTCAGTGCGAGGCTTTTCGCACAATACGGGCTTACGCAAAGTGCCAACCAATTTGGCGAAGTTTACCAAAGTCCACAAAACCAGCAGCAGGTTTCACTTGGCTTGTCCATTCCGATTTTGGACTGGGGCTTGGCAAAAGGCAGGATTAAAATGGCCGAATCGGACAGGGAAATTGTAAGAACCGCGGTTGAACAGGAGCAAATCGACTTCGATCAAAGTGTGTATCTGCAGGTGCAAAACTTCAGGATGCAGCAGCGCCAGCTTGCCATCGCTGCAAAGGCCGATACCGTTGCCCAAAAAGGCTTCGATATTTCAAAACAACGGTACCTCATCGGCAATGTGGACATCATTAACCTAAGAGATTCGCAAACAAGCAGCGACAATGCCCGCCTCAATTTCATCAGAAGTTTGCAAACCTACTGGGTAAATTACTACCAGTTGCGAAAACTCACTCTGTTTGATTTCAAAAAGAAGGAGGAGATCACTATTGATTTTGATAAACTTCGCTAATCTTATTTTTTTATCTGAGGTTTTTTCCTGAGTTTTTTCATTCTTACCCAACCATTCTTTTCAATTTTGAGATATCACCCCTGGGTTTAAATCTTTCATTGGTGGGGCAGCTCTTTAATACGGGCAAAGAAAATTACTCTTGGTCACATTCAATATGCTTGTTCGGAAATACTCTTACAGATTCTGCAATGGGATGGATTAAATCAGGAAAATCTGCAAATTTTCTGAGATTAAGCACTACCAATCGTGAAGTTTCGGGAGATTCATTATATTCCCCAAAATTGGTTTCGAAGGCTCGGGATAAATTAGTGTTCCCCGAACTGTAACTCACTGTCCATCGTTCCATCATCCAATTTGCTGTGTTTTTGGATGAATTGTATGGGTTAAAAAGAAAAGACCCCCAACCTCCCGATAAATCGGAACAGGTTTAGAAGGGGGTCTTTTCCAAACTCTTGATGATTTGAGCATTTAATGCTCAGCTTTTTATTGAACGTATTCGTATTCCATGATTTGGTCGGCCTTGAAAACGGTCAAACTTGCAACAACCATTTTATCATAGATCATTCCATTGGTACCGTAGAGCAATGATTTTGCATCATATCCGAGCAGGCGAAGGTAAGCAGTCAGGAATGCACTTGTTTGTCCGGTGTAGCAATACACCACTACGGGTTTGTCAGTAGGTAAAGTTTTCAAATCAACCGACATTTTCATTGATTCTTTGGGGGTATATTGCATAGCTCCCGGAATATGGCCCGGATCAGCATAATGATTTTCCGGCCAGTAGTTCACAATATAATAATCATCAAGGTTATCAAATACCACAGTGTTGCTTATGGCTGCCGGAGTAAATCCTTCGGCCAATACAGCGTCAACACGCGATTCGAGAATTTCCTGTCCGGTTGTTTTTCCTGTTGATAATTCAGGCATTTCACCTGCGGCTCCTTTATCGGTGACATCTGCGGTAAACTGGGTTGCATAAGCATTGCCATTGGAGATAGCTGTGTTCCATTTGCCGGCAAATTCGGAGTTCCAGGCACACATTCCCCATTTCATTGAGAAAACTTTGTCATATCCCATCAGTCTCAATAAACTGGCTGCAAAACCTGCTGTTTGGCCGGTATAGCAGACAATAGCTACTTTTGTGTAGCTGGTCAAATCAACAGATTCAATATGATTTAAGATTTCGCCCAGAGCAACATTATGAGCGTTTTCGATGTAGCCGGCAGCAAAATCAGCCGCAGACCTGATGTCGATAATATAAACCTGATTGGTTAGATTTAGAGATTTAACCTCGCTTGCTGCCATGATGGTTGGTAAGTCTGTATTAACGAAATCTTTACCTAATGGTGAATCAGTTGATTCCAGATAAGTTGCCAAAACTTCGGATTCATTAATTGGAGTTGGAGGGTCGTCGTCATCTTTTTTGCATGATCCAAATACTAAAAAGACAAACATAAAGCTCAGTAATAAAAATTTTGTGTGTTTCATACTTCTAAATTTAATTTTGTAAAACATTTAATAATTTATTGAAAAGCAATTTATTTTTTTTCAAACCATGATTCAGGCAGTTTCCCGTCAACCGTAATACCTGCAGATGCACCTTGTTCCCAATCGAGCAAATCTTCCTGGAATAAATACAATTCTTTATTTACCAAAACCCCACCATCGTTGCGGATATGACAATTGTCATAGCAGGCCTTCTCGTTTCCAATCAGCGTTCTTCCGGTCCATCTCAATATGTTGTGAGGTGATGTATAGTTGTAGGTTGGAAAGGCATCAAAGTCGGCGTACTCAGGAACATTATATTTATCCCAATTGTCAGGTGCAGCAAGTGTTCGGCGCACCAGGGTTAGGTCAAACCCGGTTTTAATATCAGGAATGGGGTTGCCGGCTATTTTGAACCCAAGATATGAAGGAATTCTTGCTCCCTCACCATGAATATGGCAACTTCCGCAATTGTTATAATCCTGTGAGTGACAGACCTGGCAATTGAAATCATCCATGTGCATGGAGTGATATGTATTTTTTGATTTCAGATCAGAGTGACAATCCTGGCATTTGGGAAGTTTTTCATAAGCATAACGCTGTTCAACAACCTGACCGTCGCCGTGGAGTTCATCTGCACTATGGCAATCGATGCATTTATAGTCCATCTGGGTTAAATGCACATCGGGTTGTGTTCCCGAAGCTACACCCAGGTAAGCATGTCCACCACGGGAAACATGACAGGTAACACAGATACTTACCATATCGGGTGTTTTTATAAAATCATGACCTCTGGAAAGACCACCTCCACCTATTGGTGGGCGAACTATATGACAATCCCCACAACTGGCATGGCAGGTGGCACAGTTTGCATTATAGCCTTCAATTTGGTGAGCCGGAAGCTGATCAAAGTCTTCAGGGCCGTTCAAGCCGCTGCGCATGGTAACTTTCCGTTTTTGCCCGGTACCACGGTGAAGGCTGGTGGCAAAATTATCAACGATGTCCTGATGGCAGGAGGCGCATTTTTCTTCGGCAAAAACTGATGGATGCCTGATAAAATTGCCTGAGTGTGCAAGCACTTTATCATCTGTATTATCAGTGCCATTGTGGCATCCCACACAGCCAATCTGATAGTGCCCTGATTCCTTATAAGTAGTGTAACCATCGCCTCCCATATATACCCTGTCGTAAGGCTCATAGTGGGGAGCTTCACCTCCACATCCTCCTGCAGGCGCTGCTGTGTCGGGTGTGTAAACTTCCTGTAAATGTGCATAGCTTGTATGGCAACCTTCACAGGATGCAAAGTTTTCAACAATCGGATCCGGCTCTGAATCGTCTTTGGCACAACCAATGGCAATCACAAGTAAAAGAGTCAGAAACGACATAAATACTGTAAAGTAAAAATGCTGTTTTTTCATAATTTGAAATTTTTATTTATTTAAAATCTTAAGTGTTTCAACTGTTAATTATTTCACAACAAAGGTCGCCTATTTTTACTGACACTCCAGAAACCTCATCGCTGTAATTGACATGAATTTAGGATGCTTTAGACAGGTTAAACTATTGACCCGGATCATAATTTTGTTTGATTATATTCGTAAATTTGCAGATTCAATTAAAATACTAAATGGCGAATAAAATTCAAATAAGCAGTTGCAGTATCAGCGCTCACCATTGCAGGTGTTTCGAAAAGTTATCCAATGAAGAAACTGAATTTTTGAATGCAAATTCTGTAATGATTACTTACAAAAAACGGGAAATCATTTGTAAGCAGGGTGGCTTTGTTTCGCATGTTATGTTTGTGGAAAGTGGACTGGCCAAAGTTTTTCTGGATGATGGAATCAATTCTCTGGTACTAAAAATTATTCCGGATGGAAACCTCCTGGGATTATCATCTGTTTCGGAAGAACGAAATACTTTTCAATATTCTGCCATGGCATACATCGAAACCAAAATCAGGCAGATTAACATCAATGTATTCAGGCAACTGCTCAAACAGAATGCAGCTTTTTCAAAAGAAGTCATCGATATTTTGAGCGCAAACAGCACACAGGTTTACGGACGGTTTTTTTGTTTAACACACAAGCAGGCCTATGGCAGACTGGCTGATATTTTGATTTGCCTTTCCAGCAGGATTTTTAAACAAGATGAATTCCATTTACCGCTTACCCGTAAAGATTTGGCTGAACTTTCGGGCATGAGCGCAGAAACAGTAATAAGAATGCTTAAAAAATTCAGCGAGGAAGGATTGATCAGTCAGAATGGAAAATATTTCAGAATAATTGATTGCGATCGCCTGAAACGAATCAGCGAAACAGGCTGATATTGCAATTATCTGCTCCCCGACATTACACTGCTCCTGCCTGTAGTATTTCTTAATGCCTCACTGTTACGAAATATATGATGCAAAATCAAAATTTTTCAAACCTTAAATGATCAGGAATTACAGTAATAATTTGAAAGACAATTTAGAAAAACCTGAAAGAATCAGTGTTGAAATAAAAAACTAATTTTGCCCTTCAATTCAATAGAATAAATAGGTTTAATATATAAAAACACATTAAGAAATGAAAAGAGACACCGAGGTTTTTGAGATTATCAGGCAGGAAAAAGAACGCCAAATGAAAGGCATCGAATTGATTGCTTCCGAAAACTTTGTCAGCGACCAGGTTCTGGAAGCTATGGGTTCGGTAATGACCAACAAATATGCTGAGGGTTATCCCGGAAAACGCTACTATGGCGGTTGCGAAATGGTTGACCAAACCGAACAACTGGCCATCGATCGTGCAAAAGAGCTTTTTAATGCAGAATATGCCAATGTGCAGCCCCACTCAGGAGCTCAGGCAAACATGGCCGTATTCCTTGCCTGTCTTGATCCCGGTGATACTTTTATGGGCCTCGACCTTTCACATGGCGGCCACCTTTCGCATGGCTCTCCCGTAAACTCTTCGGGCATTCTTTACCGTCAGGTTTCTTATGGTGTAAACAAGGAAACCGGAACGATCGATTACGATCAAATGGAAAAAACGGCTTTAGCTGAAAAACCCAAATTGATTATTGCAGGTGCATCTGCCTATTCGCGGGATTGGGATTTTGAGCGCATGCGCGATATTGCCGATGAAATTGATGCATTGCTTATGGCTGATATTGCACACCCTGCCGGTTTGATCGCTAAAGGTTTACTCAACGACCCGCTCCCTTACTGCCACATTGTTACCACCACAACTCATAAAACTTTAAGGGGTCCGCGTGGGGGTATGATTCTGATGGGTGAAGATTTTGATAATCCGTGGGGCGACACTACCAAAAAGGGGGCATTAAAAAAAATGTCAACCTTGCTTAATTCAGCCGTATTCCCGGGTATTCAGGGTGGTCCTCTTGAGCATGTGATTGCTGCTAAAGCTGTGGCCTATGGTGAAGCACTCACCGATAGCTTTATGCACTACATCCTGCAGGTTCAGAAAAATGCAAAAGTAATGGCTCAGGCCTTTGTTGACAGAGGCTACAATGTAATTTCTGACGGTACCGATAACCACCTTATGCTTATCGACCTCCGAACAAAATTCCCCGAAATTACCGGACGTATTGTTGAGGATACCCTGGTTAGAGCCGACATTACCGTAAATAAAAACATGGTTCCTTTCGATTCAAGAAGCCCATTCCAAACCTCCGGACTGCGCATCGGAACACCTGCAATAACAACAAGGGGCTTGAAAGAAGAGCACATGGAGCCAATCGTTGATCTGATCGACAGGGTAATCAGCGATTTCGAAAACGAAAAAACCATCCTCGAAGTAAAAGCAGAAGTAAACAAAATGATGGGAGCGTTTCCTCTTTTTGCAGACTAAAATTTAGCATATTCCCTTTGAAAGGCTGAGACTTATCCAAGAGTTTCAGCCTTTTCTGTTTACACCTGCTGCTGAAATTCATACGATTGCAGGTATTTTTACATCAGATACTGTATTGCATTTTGTTTAGCTGGTTGTATTGATTACCTTTGAAAATCTTTGGAAAATAATTTCCGGTGAAGTGAATTATCAGAATCAAGACGGGGGACTAATTATGAGAAACTACACATTTTTAATACTTATCATTTTTGTTTTTGTTGCTTCAGTTTCATGCAAACGAAACCTGAGTGAAATAAGCACAAACAATGAAAATGTTGAAACCATGCAGGATTTAATTGTTCCCATTGATTTCAACTGGGAAACCAACAATGAAGTTGATATTATTTTAAGCCTGCACGCCACCAAAGCATACCAGCCAAAATATAAAATTTCAGTCTTGAAAAATGCCCCGGATTCCCGCAACGGATTGTTAGCCACAGGATCCATTATCCCCGGAAAGGCTTTTACCGGCAAGCTCAGCCTGCCTGCCTATATTCAGGAATTGACACTTATTTGCGAAAGTCCATTTGGAGCCAGGTTAACAGAAACCCTACCCATACAGGGCGGGATGGTTTCGCATACTTTTTCTTTCGAAAAAATGAGTCCCGAAATTAACAGCAATCAGTTTAAAGCTGGTGATGACCCGGGGCCAGATTGCACAGAAGGTTGCGATGTTTACATCAGTGGCGGAGGAACAGTAAATATCAGCGGAGGGCTCACCTACTGCATTGCTGATGACTTTGACGGGAAAATAAATTTTCAGAACTGGGCAGGTGGAGGTACATTGCGCGTATGCGGAACTGCCAGAATCACCAATAATCAATACCTCGAAAGCAATTCACATATTGTAGTTTCAGGCGGAGGGTTTCTAAATCTGAATAAAAATGTGCAATTATCGGGGGCTTCGATGATCATTTACAGCGGAGCTGAAGTGATTCTTGGAGCCACTGACCTTGGCGACAACGCCTCATTTACAGTTTATGAAAACGCCACCGTAGCGGTAAAAAAATTCAACGGATGGGGTGCAAATGCTCCAATTGACAACTCAGGAACCATTACTGTATTGCAGGATTCCTATCATTATGGGGCGATTCACAATACAGGCTCGATGATTTACCAAAATCAGCTTGAACATGACGGACCCGTCTTTTACAATGGGAACTTCCTTCGTGTGGATGACATCTTTATTTGTTACGGTTTTGGATCTGAAATTGAAAATGATGGAGAAATACAGGTTGTTAAGGATTTTGAATATGGAAGCAATGTATCATTCACAAACAATGGAATTGTAAATACAGATGACTCCTTTAAAATCTACAACAATGGCAACCTCATAAACAATGGAACCATTACCGCTCACAATGATTGCGATTTTAGTACCAATGGCAATTTTATCAATAACTGCTCGCTCAAATCTTCAGGTGACATTGAATTTTCATCAGAAATCAACATCGAAATGAATACGGGTTATTTGAAAGCCGAAAACGAACTCAATTTTTGGAACAACTACAATGTTGTACTGAATGATAATTGTATGATAATAGCCGGAGATTCTGAGATTGGATGCGATTTTACAGGCACAGGAAATCTTTCTTCGTATATAATTTTAAATGATCTGAGCATCTGGAACAGCAGCGATCAATTTGATGGCAGTATTGAAGTGGCTACAGCAAGCGGCGATCTCAATGCCGGAGGCAATCAGAACTTTATCAATGGCGCCTATTACACCTCAATTGCCGATGCACTGAATTATCTTCCAATAACAGCTTGTAACCCTGAAGGATTTGGCACTCCCACTGTGATTGATATGGATTTTGATGGTGTTCCTGATGCACTTGACGATTTTCCCAACGACCCCAAAAGAGCCTTTATCTCCTATTTTCCCAATGATATTGAATATGCCACTGTTGCTTTCGAGGATTTATGGCCCTCGAAGGGCGATTACGATTTTAATGACCTGGTTGTGGCGGTTTATGGTAGCGAGGTTACCAATGCTGATGATATGTTGATTGACATAAGGTTTAATTTTGTTGTACTTGCAGTTGGGGCTTCCTACGACAATGGATTTGCCTTCCAGCTCGAAACAATTACACCGGCAAGTGTTGAATCGGTGAGCGGGATGATTCTGGGGAGTAATTACACAAATATTGCCTCCAATGGCCTGGAGGAAAGCCAGTCAAAAGCGGTGGTTATTGTTACCGAAAGTGTTAACGACATCATCCACCGACCCGGGGGTTCCTTTTTCAATACTGTAAAAGAAAATCCGACAGGAACCTCTGATACAATTCAAATTGTGCTAACCTTTACCGAACCAGTCAACCGGCTGTTATTTGGGCTGGATATTTTCAATCCATTTATTATAAAGAATCAGGAAAGGAGTGTTGAAATTCATCTTGCCGGTTTCCCTCCAACCGATTTGATGGATAACGATTTGTTTGGTACCGGCGATGATGCTTCAAATCCGGTTGCCGGCATATTTTATATCACAACTACCAACCTTCCCTGGGGTCTTTTCATGCTCGAACCCTTTGATTATCCAAAGGAAGAAGCCAGAATCATTCAGACGTACAATCATTTCGACACCTGGGCACAGTCGGGAGGAAACAATTATAATGATTGGTACCTCAACTTTTCAGGCTATCGGAACAGTACCAATGTATATTAATTGGTGCCAGGTGTAAAACCCTCAAAACTGATTTTCAACAAGCAGACTTAATAGATGGATATTAATTAAAATCGAAACTATTAAATGTATAAGACGGTTGTTTTCAATATTTGTAAAATCGTTAATATTTCACAAAATTCATGTTTAGAGATACTTGCAACTATTTTCTTTAAAAATCTTTCAGTTTCTTTGCACCCGTTTTTTAAAATTTACTGAATTTCCAGGTTAAATTGTGTTTAATCAAACAGTTAAATAACTAAAATCTAAATACATTGATATGAAAAGGACAATTTTTCTTTTAACCATCTTTTTTACAGCTTCTGCTTTTGCGCAAAATGCAGCAGATACCACAAAACCATGGAAAACCAGTGGTTTGATGAGTCTTACTATGAATCAGGCAAGTTTTAGCAACTGGTCCTCAGGTGGTGAAAATTCCGTTTCGGGTACCGCCTTATTGAAATTCTATGCCGATTACACCAAAGGCAATTTTTCGATAAACAACAATGCCAATTTCAAATATGGCATGGTTAAAAATGAAAGCGAATCACTTAAGAAAAACGAGGATCTTCTCGAGCTTAATTCACAGTTCAACCAAAAGCTATCGGAGCACTGGAGTGCCAGTGGAATTATCAATTTAAGCACCCAGTTTGCTAAAGGATATAATTATCCTGACGACACAACGGTGATTTCTACTTTTATGTCGCCGGGATATCTTACCATTGCACCCGGTATGTTGTACAAACCGGTTGATTATTTTTCCATCCTCTTATCACCCGCTACAGTGAAGGGTACTTTTGTAATGGATCAGGAGCTTGCAGATTTGGGAGCCTTTGGTGTTGATGCTGCCGATACTTTACCTGACGGTTCATTGGTTGAAGGAACTGGCAAAAATTCTCTTGTGAGAGTTGGTGCTTTTGTGGAACTGTACTTTAAAAAAGCCCTGAAGCCTGATCTTACATTTGAATCCAAACTCAATATGTTTTACAACTATCTTTCCGATAATAATATCCCGGATAATGCCATTCCCTTGGATTTTAACTGGCAAAGCTTTTTTAATTACAGCATCAACAAATGGTTTTCAGCCAACCTTTTTGTACATCTTGCGTATATGCCGGGTGATGTTTTTATCGAAAGAACCGGAATTGATGGTAATGAGCTCAAGGTAACTCCTAACGATAAACTACAAATCAAGGAATCTTTTGGAATTGGACTAGCTTATAATTTCTAATCTTACAGATCACAAACTTAAAATATTAAACTATGGAAAAATTTGCATTTGATATGGAGTCCATTTATCCCCTGGTTATGGATTGGGGTCTTAAACTATTGTTGGCCTTAGTTACACTGGCAATTGGTTTATGGATCATTAAATTAATTATGAGTGGCGTTAGGAGAATGATGGAAAAACGAGATGTTGATGTAACATTAAGACCTTTTCTTATTTCACTGCTGAGCATTTTGCTTAAGATCATGTTGGTTATAAGCGTAATTTCTATGGTGGGTATCGAAATGACATCATTCGTAGCCATCCTTGCAGCAGCAGGTTTGGCTGTGGGTATGGCTCTTTCAGGTACTTTGCAGAATTTTGCCGGTGGCGTGATGATCATGATATTTAAGCCCTTTAAAGTTGGTGATGTTATTTCTGCACAAGGTTTTACAGGAAGCGTTTCTGAAATTCAGATTTTCAATACAATCCTTAAAACTCCTGATAATAAAACCATTATTATTCCCAATGGAGGTCTTTCGACAGGTGCTATGACAAATTTCTCAACTGAACCCAGGCGCAGAGTTGACTTTACCTTTGGTATTGGTTATGGTGACGATATCGACAAGGCAAGAGGTGTTATTGAAGGGCTGATTGCTGCCGACAGCAGAATTTTGAAAGATCCGGCACCCTTTGTTGCAGTATCTGAATTGGCTGACAGTTCTGTTAATTTTGTGGTTCGTGTTTGGGCCGATGCATCAGATTATTGGGGTATTTTCTTCGATATGAACGAAAATGTGAAGAAGGCATTCGATAAAAATAGCATATCAATTCCTTTCCCACAAACAGACGTTCACGTTTACAACGCAAAATAATTGCATTCTGCATACAAAAAAAAGGGCTGAACTTTTCAGCCCTTTTTTTATTCTGGTGAATTACATTTTATGGGATATGGTGACAGGAAGGTTTCGTAAACTTACCGCACTGAGCTGAAAATTACCCACACCTTTAAAAACAAATTCGAGCTGATTTTTCAAACTCCTCCGTTAATTTATTTGGTGCTACTGCAATTTTAGTGGAACATATTGATTGGAACAGTCAGAAAAACTGGCAGTTACCAGTCGGCAGTCTTCCAAGTTTTCAATACCCGGGCAAAACCATTAAAAATGCAGGTATTTATAAAATTGTATTTTAATAATTTAGTAGGATTAACTCGAGAAAAACACT
>JAIOZV010000020.1 GCA_021740425.1 Bacteroidales bacterium
GCCGGCATCATCAAAAGTTCCGGTGCCGGAACTCGTCCACATCACCGAAGCATAATCGCTTGCTGTACCGTTGAGCTGATATTCTCCACCCATACATACAGCACCATCTTCTCCGGCATTGGAGGTGGCATCAAAACAATCAAATATAAACTGCAGATTTAGGGCATCATTTCCCACAATTGTACATGGCGTTAGCGGGTTTGCACTGAGTGTGAGCACAATCAAACCACTTTGATAATCAGCAGCAGAAGGGAAATAATTTGTTACTGTAATATTAGCATTTTCAAAATAGCCTGTACCCGAAGTTTCCCACAGGAGTTCATAATAGTTTATGGCACTTGCCTGTGATGTGTTAAATGTATCTGGTTCGAGCATTATAAAATTATCTCCTGCAAAAACTTCGGGATTGCTATTGATATAAAGATTCATACAGTCAGATACATTATTACAGTTTCCCGCACTCATCACATTCAGGCACAGTTCAACGATTCCTGCTTCAATATCAGATTGTCCGGGGAAGTATTGTGTGAATAAAAGATTTTTATTTTCAAAGGTACCATCACCATCTGTGAACCAGTTCACGTTGCTATAATTATCAGCAACTCCGCTAATCCCTGCACTTTGATCCTCGCAAATGGTAAGGTCATTACCCGCATTCGCCATGGGTTCGCCAATAAAACTTACTTCTTTACAAACTTCTACATTATTACAGCCACTAATTCCAAATGCCTCAAGACAAATTTGTATATTGCCCGACAAGACATCTTCGTTGCTTGGGAGGTAGGTAGTTACAAGATTATTGGGGCTGGTGAATGAACCAGTACCGCTTGAATGCCACACAAATCCTTGATGATGGTCAACATTTGCCACTAATTCAACGGGCTCATTTGAACAAGCAGTGATATTTCCGCCAATAAAGGCATAAGGCTGGATTTGAATGTTTACATTGATGCAACTTTCATCAAATCCACAACCATCAGTCCCAAAAGCAACAAGGCAAAGGTTTACCTCCCCGTTTATGATATCAGTTGCACAGGGAAAATAGTAAGTTTGAAGTAAATCAGGATTTGAAAAAGTGCCATTACCACTTGAATTCCAAACTGTGGATACACTGTTTTGTGAATTTCCGTTGAGGATGATGGTATCTCCTTCACAGATATTTGATGCTGTTCCGGCAAAAGCTAATGGATTTTGATTTATAGTAAGCTCAAGGCAGTCGCTCACTTCCGGGCAGTCGCCCGCCCCGGATGCATTAAGGCACAATTGCACAAAGCCTGCGGATTTATCACCAATTCCCGGAAAATACTGGGCATTGTAAATATCCGGATTGTCAAAGGTTCCATCACCGAAAGTAGTCCACAAAACTGACGATGAAAATTCGGATGAACCGTCAAGTAAAATATTTTGATCCTCGCAGACTGTAATGTTTTCACCAGCTTCAACAATTGGAGATTTTATAATTTCAACTGATTTGCAATCAACAGCAAAGCCACAATCTTCAATTCCAGTAACCTTTAGGCATAGTTCTGCCATGCCGGTTTCCATATCGGAAATACCTGGAAAATAGCTGGCATTAAACAGGATAATATTATCAAAAGTACCATCACCATTAGTTTCCCAAATAATCTGGCTAAAATTTTCAGCAAAACCGCTTAACAAAATGCTCTGGTTTTCACAGATTGTTTCATCCGACCCGGCAAAAGCTGTTGGTGCATTAATGAATGTTATACTTGTGCAGTCATTCACTGTCCCACAATTATTAATTCCGTGAGCGTTGATACATAATGACACATTTCCTGCTGCCAGATCATTTTGACCTGGCATGTAGATCGTATTCAAGGAACCCGGATTTATAAAAGATCCGTCTCCAAAGGTTTCCCAGGTAAGTAAGGAATAATTTGATCCCTCTGCTGAAACTTCAATAATACTGCCACTACATACGGTTTGATCATCACCTGAACTCACCTCAGGCAAGGGTGAAATTGAAATATTTAAGCAGGATGAAGTGCTTTCACAATTTCCCAATCCAATTGCATTGAGACAAAGTTCTACATTCCCGCTCATTAAATCATTTTCTCCGGGAGTATAGTACGTATCGGTATTGTATTTATTATCAAAATCCCCATCTCCCGATGAGACCCAAATACTTTCTGCTGCATTCGAAACCTGTCCTGACAACAGCACAGGATTTCCCTGACAAATGGTTTGATCATATCCTGCAAGTGCACTTGGTGGCTGCTGAAAGAAAACGGTGATGCAATCTGCACTATCCTGACAAATCCCATGCGCGTTTGCCATAAGACACAATTGAACAGAGCCACTTTGGGTGTCATTTGTGCTTGCAATATACGAAGGGTGTAATAATGAAGCGTTGGAAAAAATACCATTACCACTTGTTGTCCAATGAAGGGATTCGTAATTTTCAGCCACGGCATCCAACAGCATCACTACATTAAATTGTCCGATGCATAGGCTTTTGTCGTTTCCTGCATCAGCCACTGCATCTACACATCCTGAAATAACTTCCAGTTCCAGATTGTCAGAAACCACCAGTGTACATGGATTTTTTGGTTGTGCTGTTAAAGTGAGAATGACCGTATTAAGCGCAAGGTCATTTTCATCAGGAGTGTAAAAATTACGGATATACCCTGCGTTGCTAAAGGTTCCCGAACCACTTGTAGTCCAAAGTACCGAAGTGTGGTAATAGGTTTCGGCATCTGCGATATAATATGCATTGTTGACAGGCGCTATTCCATCCGGCCCGGCAATTACAACCGGATTTTTTTCCACATGCACATTGATGCAAGTTACTTTCAAACCACAAAAACCTTCACCTTCTGCACTTAAACAAATTTCGATATCCCTGTCAAGTAAATCTTGCGGGCCAGGAGTATAAAATGTACTAAGCTCATTGGCGTCATCAAAAGTTCCATCTCCGAAACTTGTCCATAAAGTACTCTGGTAATTATCAGCCTCACCTTCAAGTTCAACAATGTCGGTTGCACAAATTGTAAAATCTGAGCCAATGCTTACAATGGGTTCCGGCTGAATGTTCAAGATCATATCATCCTGCGCTGACAGCGTGCAGGGCGTTTTGGCAAGAGCATGTAATGTGAGTGTTACTAAGGTGTTTTGCAAATCATCAATTCCGGGAAAATAGGTTGGATTATAAACGGCAGTATTCGAAAAAGTTCCGTCTCCTGATGATTCCCAAACTACACTTTGCTGGTTTTGAGCGCTTCCGGAAAGAATGAGGTTATTGGTCTCGCAGATCGTCTGGTTTATTCCGGCATCGCATGTTGGATTTTTATCGATAATCAATGATAATTCATCGGATGCGGCAGTGTTGCAAGGCTGCAAGGGGACTGCTGTAAAGGTAAGCACAACATTACCCTGCTGCAGATCACCAAAGCCAGGATGGTAAAAAGTCTCGGATTGTGATGGGTCATCAAAATATCCGTCACCTGTTGTACTCCAATCGGTTTCACCTGAAAAATTTGCTGTTCCATTCACATGAAAGGAATCGCTTTCGCAAACATGCCCGCTGCTTCCGGCATAAGCAGTAGGTTTCGGGGTAATTGCTACCCCGATATTTTCATTTAGTATTTGATTGCATGGTGCATAAGATGAAACGGATATGTTAAGTGTTAGTTCACCATTTTGAATATCCTGAATGCCCGGTGTATATTTTGGATTTTGGATATACTTATTGTCGAAAGTACCATCACCGGTAGTTCCCCAAATAATGCTGCTAAAGTTGGTTGCTATGGCATTTAGAAAAATAATATCAGTTTCACATATTTGAAAACTGGAAACCGGAACCTGCAATGTGGCAGGAATTATTATTGATAGTAACATTTCATCGGCAATACCAATATTGCATGGTGGTGCTCCCTCCGGAGTTAGGGTAATGATAACTTCACCTGCTCCAATATCATTCGTGCCGGGATAATATTCTGTAATAAGCGTGTTGGGATTAACAAAGGAGCCGTCACCTGAAGTACTCCATTGCAGCGCAATATAATTTGATGCCATTCCTTGTATTAATACACTTTCATCGTTGCATACTGACAAATCCGGACCGGCTGATGCTGTTGCTCCTCCTTCAAAATTGATGATAAGAGTGTCAGCGGATCCCTCTGTGCAGGGAGGCAGAGCCCCTGCCTGAATGATAAGTTCAATTGTACCATTTACAATATCTGAAGATCCGGCGGTATATACTGTAGAAAGTTCGGAACTCTCCTCGAAAGTTCCATCACCATTTGTACTCCATTCAACTGTTGAATAATTATTTCCAATGGCATTAAGAGGCACTATAGGATTGCCACAAGCGCCAATATCTATACCTGCATCAATTTCAGGACCATCAAGTATGGTTAATAGCATATCAGAAGATGGACTGGCAGTGCAGGGCGGATTGGATGTAACATGAATTATTAAAATTACCGATCCATTTAATATATCAAACTCACCGGGATAATATAAAGTTTTGGTTTTTGAGTTATCTGCAAAAGTCCCGTCTCCTGAGGTTGTCCAAATGATGGTGTCTGCGTAAGCAGCACCTCCACAGGTCAAATAGTTCTCGCCTTCGCAAATGGTTGCATCCGGGCCGGAAGAACAGTAGGCGTTTTTGTTGATAAATACTACTGTTTGCTCTACAACAGTGAAATCACAAGGGTCAATTCCTTGTCCCGTTATAGTAAGAGTAACACTTGGATGTGTATTACCGTAGGTACCATGATAGTAAATCGTGTTCAGGGAGGTGGGGTCGCTAAAAGTCCCGTTTCCTGAAGTTTCCCAAAGCACGTCCGAAAGGTTGGTTCCAATAGGGTTCAGGAATACTGGCTGGTTTTTGCATATACTGTAAGTTTCGGGTAAATTGATAACAGGTGTGGGAAAAATCTCGACTTCCATCACATCCGAGGACTGAATTTCGCAAGGTGATGATGGCAATCCTGTTAAATAAAATACAATTAGCGAATCCAAAAAGTCATTTTCACCCAGGTAGTAATCAGTTGCCAATGAAGCAGAATCAACAAAGGTTCCATCGCCGGAGCTGGTCCACAAAACCGAAGAAGTAAATTCAGCAAATCCTGAGAGGGCTATTATTTCAACACCGCATGTGGCCAAATTTTCGCCTGCAAATACCTGCGGATCATGTGAAACAAATATTGGTTTAAATGCTGTAAACTGATTGATTCCATCGGTGGCTTCCAGTATGAAAAGTGTGGTTTCATTTATATTAAATTGTGGATCAGGTGCTGCTGATGAAAAGCCGGCAGGGATTGATGTCCAGTTATAGCTTATATTTTCCGCCCCTTCAATCACCTCAACATCAAACGAAACAACGGCTTCGTTGCACAGCGAATCAATATCAGATGTGGCCTTTACCCATAAATCTTCAAAACAGCTCATATCAAGTAATCTTGGGAGGGCTAATTTATACCATTTATTGTTGCTTGGAAATTCAGGATCAAGCTCAATTTGATCTACATCAAATTCTGCCATGTACTCCCAGGAGAACAATTTATAGTTTATATACTCAGCGTATGCAAAGCCTTCCTTTTCTGGTGTACTATTATCATCACCATATACCGTCATTACGATTCCGGCAGTGTCGGGCCAGTGAATGATGCCACCACAGCGCATATCGCCATTTTCATCAACAAAAAAGGCACCTATCATATCACCCTGATTAATTGGAATGCCGTTTATATTTGGGTCAGCTTCATAAGCAATAATTACACCGGCTACATTTCCCGTATTTATAGGATCATTCCATCCGGGAGGAATGACATAAGATGATTTTGTATTACCAATATTTAATAGTGAATCAAAATTTATTTCACTACTCTCCCAAAAAATACTTGGGACTGATTGATTTTTAACAAAATCAATTTTGCTATTGATTGCTGGATTGCCTGATTTTTCTTTAGCTCCTATACTTGAAATTATTAATGTTAAAATTACAAGTAAGTACAATCTGCAGTTGCAGAAGTAAAAAGTGTTCATTTTTTCCCCTTTCTTTAATTCTTCTTCTAAAAATTTGCAGTAGAATCCCCATTCACCTGCATTTGACTAAAACTGGTGTTTTAATTGGTTTAAGAAGTTTATTCCCCCGTGGAATGTCATTCACTAATAAATAATCAAGGATGCTAAAATAGAATTTAAAATGTCATTATAAAATATCGGATGCTACGGAACTGGTAGTTTTAAGATTTAACATTTTTTAATTGTCAGAGGATAAATAATTTAAACCTCTAATTTTTACTGATTATAAATTGTGTTTAAGGCAATAATCGAATTGTGAAATTTTTTTAACATATTAACAACAATGAAGCCATTTAAAAAAAATGGTGTGAAGTAGGAGGGAATCAGGAGAAAAAAGACCCTTCACATGGTAGTAAATTTCATAAAAAGTGATTGCTTTTATTTCCTCGTATTAATCCAGAGACGTGCATTTACAAAAGCTTCAAGCCACGGGGTCAATTTATCCCCTTTGCGCTGCGAAGGATAGTAAGCCCATTGCCACGGGTAAATGGAGCGTTCCAGATGTGGCATCATGGCGAGGTGGCGGCCATCTTCCGAAACTATTCCTGCGGCAGCATGGGGAGAGCCGTTTGGATTTCCGGGATACTCACTGTACGAATATTTTACTGGTATCTGATATGCTGATTCATCATAGGGAAAATCAAATTTCCCTTCGCCATGTGCAACCCAGATTCCAAGTCGTGATCCTGCCAGCGATTTTAGCATGACTGAATTGTTGTTTTCGATTTCAACATTCAGAAAGGCTGATTCAAACTTTCCGGAATTGTTATGCAGCATTTTCGGATGATATTCGTGCCCGGGATAAATCAGCCCAAGTTCTGTCATTACCTGGCAACCATTACAAATGCCAAGACTCAAAGTATCGGCTCTGCTATAAAAATTATCAATGGCGCTTTTTGCTTTTTCGTTGTAGAGGAAAGCACCAGCCCACCCCTTTCCTGAACCCAGCACATCGCTGTTTGAAAAACCACCCACAAAAACAATAAAACTGATATCTTCCAGATTTTCCATTCCGCTAATTAAATCGGTCATGTGAACATCTTTAACATCGAAACCTGCCAGGTGCATGCTCCAGGCCATTTCACGATCGCCATTCACACCTTTTTCCCTGATAATTGCAGCCTTGATACCAGATGGATGACGGCGATCCGGGTTTATTCCAAACTGGGAAAATTGCCCTGAAAAATTTGCAGTGAAACGGAACTTCAGGGGCTGGGATTTATAGTTTTTGTAACGCGTCAATGCCAGATCAGGCTTAGTTTGATTGCGATCGAGCAGGTAAGATGTTTTGTACCAAATATCACGCAACGAATCAATGTCAAATTCCATGATTTCAGATTGGAATTGAATTTTTAGCTGCCTTTCGGGGATGCAATTTCCTATCGAAAAAGCCGCCACGCCCATTTCATCCAACTTCGACTTAATCAGGTCTTCGCGTCTGGTTTGTATGATAATTCCGGGTTTTTCACTAAAGAGAATTTTCACGGGATCAGTTTCACCCAATTGAGAAAGGTTTGCAGAAATACCTCCTTCAACATTTGCAAAGTTCATTTCGAGCAATGATGTGACCATCCCTCCGGCTGAAATATCATGCCCTGCCAAAATAAAATTTTCCTTGATGAGATTTTGCACTGCATCAAATGCTTTTTTAAAATATTCTGGATCAGGAACATTTGGAGCATTCGTACCAGGCATGCTTAATATCTGCGAAAGGCTACTGCCTCCCAGCGCAAATTCCGCTTTTGAAAAATCAATATAAATCAGTTCTGTATTTTCATTATTAATCAAAACCGGCGAAATGGTTTTAGTAATATCAGTAACTTCGCCTGTAGCTGAAATGATTACTGTTCCGGGTGCAAATACTTTTTCACCGTCAGGATATTTTTGTGTCATCGACAGCGAATCCTTTCCAGTAGGGATGTTGATGCCAAGTTGAATTGCAAAATCACTGAGTGCTTCCACAGCCCTGTAGAGCCGGGCATTTTCACCCTTATTTTTGGCTGGCCACATCCAGTTGGCTGATAGGGAAACTCCCTGGAGGCCACCACTAATGGGAGCCCATATTAAATTGGTGAGAGCTTCTGCAACCGAAAGAACGGAGCCCCGGGCAGCATCTATCAAACCTGCAACGGGTGCATGGCCAATTGAGGTTGCAACACCTTTTTTTCCTTGATAGTCGAGGGCTGCAACTCCGGTATTATTCAGCGGAAGCTGAACTTCACCGGTGCATTGCTGCATGGCTATTTTTCCTGTTACCGAACGGTCAACTTTGTTTGTCAGCCAATCTTTGCAGGCAACAGCTTCAAGCTGCAGGACAGCCTCGAGGTACTCAGTTATTTTCGCAGGATGAGTTTTCAGTTCCTGAAAATTAAAACCGCCAGTTTGGTCTTCAAGAATGGTTTTAGGTGGTTTGCCAAAGAAATCAGTTAGGTCTAAATCGATGGGGTGAACAGTGGAATTTCTCCTGTGGAAGGTAAATTTGTGATCCCCTGTTGTTTTTCCCACTTCATAAAATGGGGCTCTTTCCCGGTCGGATATTTTTTTCATCAGTCCCGCATCTGCAGGTTTCAAAATGAGTCCCATCCTTTCCTGTGATTCATTGCCGATGATTTCCTTGTCGGAAAGTGTGGGGTCGCCGACAGGTAATTTTTCCATATCGATGAGGGCTCCGGTTTCTTCAACAAGTTCCGACAAACTGTTCAGATGCCCTCCAGCGCCATGATCATGAATGGAAACTATAGGGTTTTTATCGAGTTCAACCATAGCGCGAATGGCGTTGTAAACCCGTTTTTGCATTTCAGGGTTGGAACGTTGTACGGCGTTGAGCTCGATCTTATTGGCAAATTGCCCTGTGGCCACCGATGAAACGGCGCCGCCACCCATGCCTATTCGATAGTTGTCGCCACCCATCACAATTACAGCATCTCCTTTGTCGGGTCGGTCTTTTTGAGCCTCTGATTTTTTACCAAAACCAACACCGCCTGCAAGCATGATAACTTTGTCGTAACCAAATTTTTTCGTTCCCTCAAAATGTTCAAAGGTCAGGACACTGCCACAGATAAGAGGCTGGCCGAATTTGTTGCCGAAATCGCTGGCGCCATTGGAAGCTTTGATCAGAATGTCGAGCGGCGTTTGATAAAGCCAGGGACGTTCGGTGGTTTTTTGTTCCCAGGCGCGGGCTGCCTCCAACCGGGGGTATGAAGTCATATATACGGCGGTACCTGCAAGCGGGATGCTACCTTTTCCACCTGCAAGCCGATCCCTGATTTCTCCGCCTGATCCTGTGGCAGCGCCGTTAAAAGGTTCAACCGTGGTTGGAAAATTATGGGTTTCGGCTTTCAACGAAATCACAGATTCAAATGCAGATGGCTGAAAGAAATCAGCAGTATCCTGACGGCCGGGAGCAAATTGTTCGATAACCGGCCCCTCAATAAATGCCACATTATCTTTATAGGCAGATACGATTCGGTTTGGGTTTTCTTTTGAAGTTTTCTTAATCAGCGAAAAAAGGGTATCAGGCATTTCCATGCCATCAATAATAAATATGCCGTTAAAAATTTTGTGACGACAATGCTCGGAGTTTACCTGTGCAAAACCATAAACCTCGCCATCAGTTAAACTGCGGCCTATTCTAATGCTCAATTCTTCAAGATAATTTACTTCATCATCGCTCAGTGCAAGCCCTTCTTTTGTATTATAGTCTTTGATGTTTTCGATAAACAGGATGGGATCTGGTTTTTTGTCGATGGTGAATATGGTTTGATTCAAATTTTCATATTTGGCCAGGAGCATGGGATCGAATCCTGTTTTTTGCGAATCTGTTTCCACAAACTCTTCAATCCGTTCAATACCTGAGAGCCCCATATTTTGAGTAATTTCTACTGCATTGGTGCTCCATGGGGTAATCATTTCTTTACGTGGACCAACAAAAAAACCTTCGATACTTTCCTGGTTAATCAGCCTGGCCTCCCCAAACAACCAACTTAATTTTTCGATGTCATTTAGCGAAAGTTTTGAAGTGGATTTTAATCCAAAAATCTTTTGAGCTGAACGAAAGAAATAGATCATTTTACAATTATTTAATGAGAATGTAATTATTGATGGCAAAAATAGAAAATGAAAATGGTTTACTGTTCAAACATTTATTAAGTGTTTTTAACAGCGGGCAAGCATGATTGGATATAGCCAAATGATTGTATTTTGCGCTTTGCAGAGGTGTGAAAAACTTGTACTATTTGCTAAAAATTTCGGTGACATTACCATAATTTCTGGAAATGACGGGTTCCCATACATTTTCATAATTTACCCGGTATGATTTCTTTTTGGTGGTATCATTGCTGTAGGTATCGATGATTACCGACTGGTTAATTGTAAAAGGCAGGGTAAACTGGCCACCGTTGCTCCATGTAATTGTTGAGGATGAACCTGCCACGTACGCCCTGATCAGTGTATTTTGCAAGGCATGGTAATAACCAACGGGCAGCGCGTTGGAGCTTTGGTAAACAAAAATGTTTTCAAGAAATTCGAAGGAGGTTCCTGCATTCACATAAATCGGGTTTAAAACCTGGTTGTTGTTGATGATTGAAAGATGAAAATAGGCTTTGGAGATGTCGAGGAAAAGCCGAATGTTTTCCTGCCCGTTCAAAAACTTTTGTCCCTCCCATTTCATTTCGAGTCCGAGTTGGGTACTATCGGTGTAACGACCCGAAGTTTTGGCCAGGTAGGTAATGGATTCGGGCAAGGTGAAAAAGCCGAATTGGGCACTGTCGTTTTTACCAACATTTATTAAAAACAAATTTGTATCGGGCGATGGGAAAATGGTGTCGATTTGCAAACGGATGGTTGAAAATACAGGATTGATAAAGGTAACAAGGTGCATGTCAACCATCATAAAAACATCGATGGTAAAATTGCCGGTGCCCGTGAAAAGATAGAACTTTCCGGTGTAATTATTTTGGTACAGGCCACTGCGGTTTACCTTGCAGATTATTTCTACTTCACTTCTTCCTGTCACACTGCCGGTTGGATTTGATATTTCAAGCCAGTCGATTTGTTCATCAACCTGATAGTTCAATAACTTTTCGCCGGTATTCGAGAGGGTGACCTCATTAAAAATCCTGTCGTTTCCAAAATTAACAGCAAATTTATCGATTACTGCAAAGGCTTCGGTTTCGGCCAGGCGCTTGTAGCATGAAACTGATGTCAGTACAATGCTAAAGAGCATGACCAGCCCGGCGGCAACTATGATGAAATTTTTCTTCATCCGGTTAAAATCCTATTTTGGTATGCTTAATAAATACTTTTGCGAATGTAGGTGATTTGCTCAATTATCCTGTGCTTTTCATGCAACAAAGCTTCAAATTATCTGAGAATAGTTCCCGGATTATTCAGCCATCCCAGTTTTGCTGCTCCCCAAAAACCTATTAGAATTGCCTCGGCAGTATTATCGTTTAAGACCTGTGTTTTTTTATGTGAAAGTTTTTGAATTACTTTTTCAGCATAAAAAATTGCCTTTTCTTTGGCTTGTTTGCCTTTGCGCCGTTCCCTTTCCAAAAGTATTTCCTGCCTCCAATCCTCAGCCATGATGTGTATTACTTCAATGTTCCTTTTATCGAGGTGCGAATCCCATATTTTTCTGATTGACCCGCCCCCTTCGATAATCAGGTAATGAATATCTTCTTCGATGTTTAAAATCCAGGGAATTGCTTTTTTGAGCCTTACTTTATTGCCGAAGTTTTGCGACCTGTACCAAAGCAGCCGACCCTCAGAGTTGAACATCGCCAGCCCCGTTTTTACACCCAGATCAACAGAAAGAAGAAATTCCATTATTTTGGCTATTTGGTTATTTGTGAATTAAGTTATTCGTTAATGATTATTGAGATAAGAAAAAGGATATTCAACCTCCAAACTCCAACTTATTTAATTCACAACCTTTGCACGTGAAAATGGCTGACTTTGATCGAAAAGGTAGCGATAGGTGATGTGGGTTTTCAGAATACCTGCACCTATTTGCTCGGCCACTTTCATCATCGATGGATTAAAATCGCCGATCCAGTTCATTTGTAATTCCTGGTAATGGAAGCCGGGTTTCAGTACAATTTTTTCAAAAGCTTTTACAAGTCCAGCCTCAAGACCCTTTCCCTGATGCTCAGGAATCACCCCAAAAATTCTGCCTATAATGCGGGTGCAGGTTTTCCGGTAACGCAAATTATAAACAAGGCGAAGTTTATTGATAAAATGAAATTTACCATTGAATTTTTTGATGATCTGGTACAAATCAGGCATCATGATAAAAAAAGCAATGGGTTCGTTTTTGTGATATGCATAATGCACCAGCCGGGTATCCATGATGGGTTTCATTTTTTTGAGCAAGCCCAGAGCATGTGCTTTACTAATTTTTTTTACGCCGGGGAAAGTTGCCCAGGCTTTATTGAAGATGATCATAAAATCCTCGGCAAATTTGTCGTTATTTTTCCACGAAATGGTTTTAAAGGTATAGTCGGGGTTGCGTGCAATCCTGTCGGCTTTTTCCTGAATTACCGGATCCAGCCCACCGGGCGTGAGTTTGCGCCCGTAGGTATATTGATTGAAATAATTTTTAAACCCAAAATTTTCGAAGAGCTTCTGGTAATATGGGAAATTGTAGGGCATGTTGTATATCGGATCGGTAAAACCATCAACCAGACAACCCCAGAAACTGTCGCGTTCGCCAAAATTCACAGGCCCATCCATAGCTTCCATGCCTTTGTTTTTAAGCCATTGGAAGCAACTGTCGAAAAGTGTATTTGCTGCCAACTGGTTATCAATACAATCAAAAAAACCCATGCCTCCGGTGGCTTGCCTATTTTTATTTGCAGTTTTTTCATTGTAAAATGCTGCCACACGACCCAGTGTATTATTTTTTGAATCCTTCAGCAGCCAGCGGATTGCATCTCCATGCCTGAAATTTTTGTTTTTTGTTTTGTCAAAAATGGCTTCAATGTCATCGTCCAGCGGCCTCACCCATTTTTTATCGTTTTTGTAAAGCCGGCACGGAAAGCTTAAAAAATCCTCTATCAAAGATTTTCCCCTGACTTCGATTAATTCAAATGTTCCCTTATCTTCCATAATGCTGATCGTAAAAAGCGAAATTAAATATTTTTTATTTGCATTTCACGCCCAGGATTCACATAGCGGGCAGCTAATTTCTTCGAATTGATTTTTCAACCTTAAAATAGTCGATGCTCTTCATAAGATCATTGGCCATTTCGGCCAACTCGTGGGCATTTGATGAAAGTTGTTGAGAGAATGAGGCGTTTTGCTGGGTTACCTGATTGAGTTGTTGTACGCCTTCATTAATTTGGTTGGCTCCGATGCTTTGTTCGTTGTTTGCAGCGGTAATTTCCTGCACAAACCGCGAAGTGGAAACAATATCAGGAACGATGCCCTGAAGCAGGGCTCCTGCATTTTCGGTAATTCTTACACTATTGCCAGCAAGCTTGTCAATTTCGATGGCTGAAACCTTGCTGCGCTCGGCAAGTTTACCCACTTCGGAAGCCACTACGCCAAAACCTTTTCCGTGCTGTCCTGCCCGGGCAGCTTCGATGGCTGCATTGAGTGCAAGAATATGGGTTTGAAATGAAATAGAACCAATCACCGAAATCTTTTCGGCAATCATTTTTATGCTTTTCATGCTTTCGATGGAGGACTGTTGAACGGCGGTAACTTCGGCAGCAGCCTTGGTTGATATTTGTTCGGTTCTTTGCGCATTGGATAAATTCTCCTGAATATTTGCCGACATTTCCTGGATGGAGGCCGAGATTTCCTGAATGGAAGAGGCTTGCTGTGATGCTCCCTGCGCAATTTGCAGCGCTGCGGCATTTAGCTCATGGCTGGCTCTTTTTACCATTATTGCTCCTGATGAAATATTTGAAACAACCCCTTCAAAGATTGATTTCATTTTATCGATATTTTTAAGCAGAACACTTATCTCATCCTTGCCAATTCTATTGATTTCAATTTCGAGATTTCCGCCTGCAATTTCCGAAATTACATCGTTTGCATACTTCATCGATTTTCGCGTGGTTGTAATCACAAAAAAGGAAATCAGAAATATTATAATAAAGCCCAAGGCCAAAACGACTATCAGTTGAAGGATTGCACTGGTGTAGGTTGCTTCGGATTTTCGGTAAACCGCATCAGCAATTTTAAGCTGAATATTCATCAATTTGGTAATCTGAGCAATGAAAGGGTCGACATCTGCATAAAACCGGGTATCGATAAAATCGCTGAATTGCTGAGCCCCCGATTCGCTCTGAAATCTGGAAATGGCCATTAAATCCCTTACCGATTGCATTGCAACTGACTTGAGTTTTTCGGCTTCATTTTTCAAAACCAATTCTTCGCCTTCAATTTTTGATTTCAAAAAGTTTTCCCAGTTTTCTTCAATTTCAGAAATGTATGTTTCGATGCGGGTGTTTCCAGTTGTCCAATCAAGGGTATTGTGATTCATTTCATAGGTGGTATTCACAATATCCAGCGAAAGCCGGTCAGAAACAATTTTCAACTGCTGCAGAGGAATTACACGGTCGAAGTACATGGATTCGGATGCCTGATTGAGCTGGCGGAGGCTATAATAGGATATAATTGCAATAATGCCCGTGAAAACAGCAAAAAGGATAACTATAATGTATAGTGCTGTCGAAAATTTAATATTTTCAGTTTTCATAGTTTAAAATTTAGTTTGGATGCAGAATTATCCGGAGTAAACCGCTGCAATTTAAAAAAACACTTTTGTGGCTGCCCCATTAATTTTGGCTAAGATATTTCAACTTTTTTAGTTTGGTTACAAACGTGGCCTAAAATATTATTTTCTCATGCTGTCCGTTTGCTCGCCGCTTTTACTTTTAAACCAGTTTTTAGGATTTAAAAAGGACTTGTATTTTTTAAAAAGTTCCTTTCCAACAAAAAAAACACCAGCATAAAACAATACCTCCATCGCAATAAATGCCGCTGTTGTTCCAATGACTTTTGCCTGATTTTCCAGATTTAGAAAAGGAATTGTCAGCATAATCGCAAATGCAAGTCCCGAAAGTAAAATCAGAGTAACACCAAGATTAAAATGTCTGTTTTTTTTCAGTTTGGTCTTTCCTTTTTCAGGATTTATCAGTTTATGCTCTTCGGCCATACAAAATATCTTCAACGGTTTCAAGCAACAAAACTAACACATTAATTGTGCGTTAAGCCTTGAGTTTACATAACTGTAAATGGGAATGGATTTTAAACAGATTATCACAATGGCTGTTATTCATTTTTTTTCGTCACAACCTTATAGCCTGTACCTTTGGAGCGCCTCCCTCCTATCATACTGAAAACATCAGGAAACATCCATTGATCAAACCCAATAAAATTGGACATAAAAAAAAGGTACTCCTGTGCAAAAGAATACCTTTTTTGTGGGCATTACTGGATTCGAACCAGTGACTTCCACCCTGTCAAGGTGACACTCTAAACCAACTGAGTTAAATGCCCTTGAATTATTAATCTGAAATTTTAAGGGCGCAAATTTAACAATTTTCAGTTTTATCATTCAAAAGAATTTGTGAAAGTTTTACTTTCGCGAATTTTCATCCAATATCCATGTTACAACAAAAAACACAATGAAACATTTACTTACTATTGTTTGCGCAACCCTCCTGCTAACGTACTCTCCGCAAATATTTTCGCAGCCAACAGAAAAACTGCTTACCCTCGAAAAGGTTATGAATTCAAGGGAGTTTTCTCCAAAATCTGTTCGTGGAATTCGTCCCATGCTTGATGGTGAAAATTTCACACAAATAAAAAGCGATTCAATAAATGCCTACAACTATGCAACCGGAAAACTATCGCGGGTTATAGTAAGCTCGGATGAGCTAACTCCTGAGGGCAGGGACAAATCTATTCCTATCAACAACTACAAGTTTAATTCTGATGAAACAAAAATCCTTTTCGCTTCCGAAACCGAATCTATTTACCGCAGGTCTTCCAAATCAGAATACTTTATTTTTGACCTTGGCACACGAAAACTCCGGGCACTTTCAGCAAATGGAAAACAACAATTGGCCGATTTTTCTCCCGATTCAAAAAGGGCAGCCTTTGTGCGCAAAAACAATATCTTTATCACCGACCTCACCACCGGTGATGAGCGGCAAATAACCTTCGACGGGAAAATCAATTCGATAATCAACGGAACCACAGATTGGGTTTATGAAGAGGAATTCTCGATAGTAAAAGGCTTTTGCTGGTCACCTGATGGCAAAAAAATCGCTTTCATGCGCTTCGATGAATCAGGGGTAAAAGAATGGAATCTCACCTATTATGGTAATCTATATCCCGAATTGTATAAATACAAATACCCAAAAGCCGGCGAAGATAATTCCATAGTTTCTGTTCATGTGTATGACCTCGAAACCGCAAAAACCATTAACGTAGATTTAGGAACAGAAACTGACCAATATATCCCGCGAATAAAATTTGCCGGGAATCATGGAAAGCTGGCTATTTTAAGAACAAACAGGCTTCAAAACAAATTCGAAATACTATTTGCCGATGTTGAGAGTGGCGCTTCGGAAGTTGTTTACGAAGAAACCAACAATTACTACATCGAAGACGGGAATTATGATAACATACATTTTCTGGAAAATGAAAAACACATTGTGCTAACAAGCGAAAGGTCCGGTTTTAATCATATCTATTCATACGCTATCGAAACCGGGGAGTTGTTTCCAATTACTTCCGGCAATTGGGATGTTACAGATTTATTGGGTTTAGATGAGAAAACGGGAAAGGTCTATTATGCTTCGGCAGAGGTTTCACCCCTCGACAGGAATATTTATGTGGTTGATTTTGACGGGAGAAATAAAAAGTCGTTAAGCCCTGAAGCCGGAACGAACAGCGCAAGTTTTAGTGCAGGATTTAAATATTTTATCAAAACATGGTCGGATGCCAACACACCACCTGTAACTACCGTGAATAAAGGCAAAAACGGAAACCTGATTCGTGTGCTCGAAAACAACGATGATCTTGTAGGCGTACGTGAAGATTACGGCCTGCAAAACGTAGAGTTTTTTACAATTACAACTTCCGAAGGCATTAAACTCAACGCCTCAAAAATTTTACCTTATAATTTTGATGCCAATAAAAAGTATCCTGTACTTTTTGACATTTACAACGGCCCGGGATCCCAAACTGTGAGAAACAATTTTGGCTATGGTGATATGTGGCATCAATACCTTGCACAGGAGGGAATTATGGTTGTTTCGGTTGACACAAGGGGTACAGGGGCCCGGGGGGAAGAATTTAAAAAAATGACCTATCGGGAATTGGGGAAATACGAAACCATCGATATGATCGAAGCCGCCAAATATCTGGGTTCACTCGATTATGTGGATGAAGAGAAAATCGGAATTTTTGGATGGAGCTATGGCGGATATATGTCTGCTTTGTGTATGACCAAAGGGGCAGAAATTTTTGACGCAGGTATTGCCGTTGCCCCGGTTACCAACTGGCGATATTATGACAATATTTACACCGAACGCTTTATGCGCACACCACAGGAAAATCCCGATGGCTACGATGATAATTCCCCAATCAACCATGTGGAAAAACTCGAAGGTCCTTTTCTGCTGGTTCATGGTATGGCCGATGATAATGTGCATCATCAAAACAGCATCGACCTGATCACAGCGCTGGTTGCCGCTGATAAAGATTTCGACATGATGTTTTATCCCAACTCAAACCATGGCATTTATACCGGGAAAAACACCAGGTTTCATCTGTATGAAAAAATGACCGCTTTCCTGGTGAACCACCTGAAGTAAAGTTTTGATCTTTTCGTGGCTGCAAATAGTTTTATCTTTGCTGCCATTAACTTTTAAATCTTGCAATTATGTGTTTAAGCGTACCGGCACAGGTAATGAAAATTGAAGGCGAAAATGCAGAAGTTTCCGTTGGAGGCACCATGATGAGCGCCAATCTGAGCATGGTGGATGATGTACATGTTGGCGATTACATTTTGCTGCACACCGGGTTTGCCCTGCAAAAAATTGATGCCGATGAAGCTGCAGAAACTCTAAAAACTTTCAGTGAGTTCGATGAATTGAATCAGGCCCTCGACCAGGAGGAATTGCAGACCGGTAAACGCATCGTGTAATACTTCATTTTGAAATCTGTAATACTCCACGATATTCAGACCACTATTTTAGGAAGATATCAGAAAATTCTTTTAAGCCAGGGTATTCGTTCAGCAACTCCTTGATTCCCGGAGCTAAAGCCACCGGATTACTAAAAACTTGCGCTTTGGTAAAGGTTTTCGCGGAAAGCCGCGAAATTCAACCGGAGCATAGAAAACCTCATTTTTCCAAATCCAAGCCTTAGTAGAAAAAAAGATTCCTCGAAGGAAACAAACCTTATTAGCTTATTCTTCCCCATCGTTCCATTGAACGAACTTTATTGGACTCCCCATTCCTTAGACCAAAAAAACATTGAATTATTAAAACTTTAACCTGACAGTCCTGAATTATCAGGATTGTTAATGATAATTTCCTGAAGTTTCAATCTTTACTTTATTCCATCTTTAATTTCAATTTGTTTGCCATTGACCCAGAAAACAACCCCTTTATCTTTGCCTTCATATTTTAGGCCTATTTCGTTGCGCAAAATTTCCAGCTTAAATCGGTTTCCCTGTAAAGAAATCCCAAAACGGATGCTTCGCCAATGCTTTGGTAAATGTGGATTGATGTTGAGTTTCCCATCCCTCACATCCACGCCGGCGTAGGTTTGAAGCGCCACGAGGATGGTGCCGGCCATTACTCCTGCATGGATACCTTCGGCGGTAGTGCCTCCCTGTATGTCGTTGAAATCACTCGAAAGGGCATCGCTGTAAAGCTCCCAACTCAGCCTTTCATCGCCGATCATATTGGCGAGCTGGGCATGAACCACGCGTGAAAGCGTGGATCCATGAGAGGTGCGCTTCAGGTAATATTCAAGATTGTCTTTCAGGTAATCAGCCTTTAAATGATATCCCAATTTTTCGAGGATTCCTGTTACTTCAGGCTCGGGAAGGTTGTAAAAGGTCATCAGGGTATCGGCCTGCTTTGCCACTTTGTAATCGTCGGCAGTTTTACCTTCGGCTTTCAAAAGGCGATCCATGCGATACACATTGCCGTATTTTTCACGGAAAAAGTCCCAGTCCAGTTCTTTCAATTCAAAATAGCCGTCGTATTGCGCCAGAATATCATTTTGAATCACGATGTTGAGCTTGTGCGAGATATCTTTCCAATTTTTTAATTCATCTTCAGTTAAATTGATTTTTGATTTGATCTCTGTTTGCTGATCTTCATCAAAAATATTGAGGATGTCGAAAGCGCGCTCCATGGCCCAGGCCACCATCAGGTTGGTGTAGGTATTGTCTTTTAGTCCGCCTTCGTGCGAATCGGGGTATGCTTCGTGGAACTCATCCGGCCCCATCACATTTTTTATGGAAATGCGTCCCGACTTTTCGTCTTTGTAAGTTTTGCTTGCCCAAAACCTGCAAATTTCAAGGAACATTTCGGCTCCATAGTTAAGGATGAAATCCTTGTCGCCTGTAATTTTCAGGTATTCCCACACATTATAGGCGATGGCCAGTGAAACATGCCGTTGCAGCGAGCTGTAATCGTCGCCCCACTCGCCGGTGAGCGGGTTGAGGTGAATTACCTGGGTTTCTTCGCGACCGTCGCTGCCGCTTTGCCACGGAAACATTGCACCTTTATAACCATATTCGGCGGCATATTCGCGGGCTTTTTCCAGGCGGCGGTACCGATACATCAGGATAGATTTGGCTGCTTCCGGAAAATGCATGGCATAAAACGGGAGAATGAATAATTCATCCCAGAAAATATGACCACGGTAGGCTTCGCCATGCAAGCCGCGTGCGGTGATACTCGCATCGATATTTTTGTTGTGAGGCGAAAACGAAACCATGAGATGATACAGGTGCATGCGCATCAGCTTTTGCGAAAGGCGGTCACCTTCGATTTGTACATCAATTTCGTTCCAGATTTTCTGCCATTCGGCTTCACTTTCTTCGAGCAGCCAGTCGAAAGATTCTACCAACATGGCACTTACTTTTGCTTTGGCTAAAGGTTTTTCGGTATCGTCGGGCCTGGAGGTGTATATGGAAACTATCTTTTCGACTTTCAAAACTTGTTGTTTTTTGACTTCAACCTCAAAAATTGATTCTACCTTTCCCGGTGAAGTGGTGGAGGTGATTTCAGGTTCGAAATCTTGCCGATCTATGAAAGTCTTGATTTTTGCAGCCTCAGCAATTTCAATTCCTGATTGGGTGGTCTCAACGCTGAGCCAGCTCAGGTTGCCTTCAAATCCTGCTTCTTTGGGCTGGAGATGTTGCTGATTGAGCTGCCGGTAACGGGCCACCCCATCGTTGATGATATCCCCGTCGAGGGTGGATTTTACAGAAATTTTTCCTTCATAATTAATCGGGGAGATGCTGTATTCCAAAGCTGCCAAATGCGGATCGGCCATGGATGCCAGGCGTCGCGACTGGATCAGGGTTTCTTTGCCGTCCTTTTCGCGAACAGTTACAACCTTTGAAAAAACGCCTGTTTTGAAATCGATGTTTCTGAAAATATCAACAATTTCCGAATTGTCAGGGTCAAACCATTCTCCATTTTCAATTTTAAAAGTGACAGGCAGCCAGTTGGGGGCATTCACAAAATCTTCGTTTTCGATATCACGATCCGAAACTTTTGAAGTCAGGCGATTATACAGCCCGGCAATGTAAGTTCCGGGATAATTGGATTCGCCGGCAACCAACTCTTCCATGGCTCCACGGGTTCCAAAGTATCCGTTTCCCACAGCTAAAAGCGCTTCCCTGGATTTTTCCTTTTTAGGATCGTAATCCGTAAAACTCACCGACCAATTGTCTTCGTCAAGGCCGGTTTTAAACCAATCTTCGATGCCTTCGAGCCCGATGTCACCGATGTCGCTCACAACAATATCAGCTCCATTTTGGCGGAGTTCTTTATGATTTTCCTCACGGGCAATGCCGAGCACGAGACCGAAGTTTCCTTTTTTTCCGGCCTGTACGCCTGAAACGGCATCTTCAACCACCACAGATTTATCGTAGCTTACACCGAGATTGTCGGCAGCTACCGTGAAAATATCAGGTTCAGGTTTGCCGTGTAAGCCAAGTTCTGCAGAAACGACACCATCCACGCGGGTTTCAAAAAGATCGAGAATGCCGGCGGCTTCCAAAACTACCTTGCAGTTTTTGCTGGAGGAAGCTACACCCACTTTGATGCCCTTGGAAATTAATTCTTTTATCAATGCCACGGTGGTGGGATAAACCTGAACGCCATCGCGATCCAGCACTTCGTTGAAAACCTGATTTTTGCGGTTTCCAAGCCCGCAAACGGTTTCCAATTCGGGATTGTCCGAAGGGTCACCGAAAGGAATTCCAATGCCCCGATGTTCGAGAAACGATTGAACGCCTTTATAACGGGGCTTTCCGTCAACGTAAGGCAGGTAGTCGCGTTCGTGGTTAAATTCCCGAAAGGGGGTATTGGTTTTTGCCGACCATGCTTTCAGAAAGTCGTCGAACATTTTTTTCCAGGCTGCGCTATGCACCAGCGCCGTTTGCGTTATCACGCCATCCAGGTCGAATATTACTGCGGAGAAAGATCTAGTTTGCATTAAGAAATTTATTTATGTTTTAATTTTTTCGGATTTTGTCTGTTATCGAAAAGAGTGATGAGATGTATCTCGTCTCCTTCAATTTTATAATAAATTGTTGTTTGGGATGAACGAACAAGTCTTCGGAATTGTGGGAAATCTTCACTTTTGGGAAACAAATGTGGATTTGATAAAATGAGTTTAATATTATGATCCAAAAGTTTTGAGAAGTTTCTAATTTCTTTCTCCGTCCATCGAAACTCAAGATAATCGATGATTGCTTGTAAATTATTCAGAGCCTCATCCGACCAAACGATTCTAAAGGTACTTTTCATAAATATTTTTAACCTCCTCGTGGGAGTGCGTTTTTCCTTTTTCAAAATCTGAAATACCTCTTAAAACAGATTCTTTTTCAGCATCTGAAATTACTTTTCCTTTTGCGTTCTGATGTGAATCCATCATCGTTTTTAGTTCTTCAATCAATGAAGCATCACTTAAACGGGTAATCCTTTCAATCAATCCGAGTTTTTCGGTTTGTATATCCATTTTTAAATTGTTTAATAAAATTAATTTAATCATTTTTGGGCCTAAAGTTTCAGCCACAAATACTCAAACGGTTTCATGGTGAGGCTTAGTTCTTTCTCGTTGTAATCGGCATAGTTGCCAAACATATCTATCCAGCTTATTTCGGGAAGTATGTTTAATTTAAAGGTTTGTGTTTCGGAAGACAGATTTTGAATAATGAGCAAGCGTTGTGTTGACCATTTTCGAATATAGGCCAGGATGTGTTTATCCACTTTTCCATCGGGGTAGGCAGCTCCTATCCACTGAATAGATCCCCGCCCAAAGGCCTTGTACTGTTTTCTTATCCTGAGCTGGTTGGATATTTTGGCAAAAACCTGCCTTGAAAGGCTGTTCAGATCATTCAGGTCAAATTCGAGCTGCTCCCAATCAATTTTTCCACGAACCAGAAACCTTGTATCATCTTTACCGGTTTCCTTTATTTTTTCACGGTAATAATCCTCATCATTCAATTTCCCAAACTCGTCACCATAATAAATAATGGGTGTACCCGGCAAAGTAAGCATGACGGAATAGGCAAGTGCTATTTTTTCGGGATTCCGATCCATCAGCTCCGATAATCTTGCCGAAATACCTTCTCCCATGCGGAAATCCCATTCGGGTTTGTGGCAATAATTTTTATGAATGTAGGCTCTGTCTTCTTCCGAAACGTAAACCAGCTCAAGGCTCAGCTCGTCGTGGCAGCGCAGAAACGTAAACCACTGGGCATTTTCGGGTATCTCCGGTGTTACTTCCTTGCTCAGGGTTTTACGGATGGGCTCGTTGTTTTGCATTGCGATGGCCTTAAAAATCTGGGGCATTAGCGGGAAATGATATCCGGCATGACATTCATCACCGTCACCAAAATATTTCACCACTTCAACAGGTTTCTGACAGGCTTCGGCTAAGAGTAAAGTGTTGGGTCTGATGTAATCGAGTACAGCCCTGAAAAATTTAACGATCGTATGTGTTAATGGCAGGTTTTCACAATCCGTTCCTTCTTCTTTCCAGAGATAAGGAATGGCATCGGCCCGGAAACCATCCACACCTTCGCCCAGCCAAAACAACAGATTTTTCGACATCTCAGTCAGGACTTTTGGGTTCCTGTAATTCAGATCGGGTTGAAACCCAAAGAAGCGATGAAAATAGAACCACTCACCGTCTTTTTCCCAGTTGCTGTTTTCCATACCTTTAAAAAGCAGTCGTGTTTGGGTGTAGCGGTTGGTGTCCTTGTTCCAGATATAATAATCCCGGTATGGGTTTTCAGAACCTTTTCGGGATTCCTGAAACCAGGGATGCTGGTCGGAGGTATGGTTCATGGCAATGTCGAAAATTACCCGAAGGTTTCTCTTGTGGGCTTCATCCAAAAAAGTGCTGAAAACCTTTCGCTTTTCTTCATCGGAAGCTTCGGCAGGCAAACCAAGCAATTCGTCCCTCACTTTGGTGTATTCACGAATATCGAATCCGGCATCGCGCATGGGGGAATCGAGAATTGGCAGCAACCACAAACAGGTTACTCCAAGGTTTTGCAGGTAATCAAGTTTCTCAGTTAATCCACCAAAATCAGTATTGAAAAGATCAACATACAATGAATACACAATGGCATCTTTATACCATTCCGGCTCCTGAGGTTTGACTGTCGTGCTGTTTCTGAAATCGTCAAGATAGTGTAAGAATTGGGTTAACTGGTCTTCGTGTGTTTCGTTATAAAGCACATGCCATGATTGCCTGAGAATGTCTGTTTCTTTCATTTCGAGGAGTTATTATTTGGTTATTGTGAAAAACAATGTGAAACAAAGATATTTTAAACCAGCGAAAAAGTATGTTAATATTTGTAAATTACTTAATGAAAATAAAGTCTGTGCCGGGGTAGCTTCTCTTAATATTTAACCTGCAAATCAGCCATTTCTCCAATCCATTCAAATCTGATGGTAAGTAAATTTTCGATGCTGTCGAAATTGGCCGAATTTGCATGGATTTTGGGAAATGAATACACCGAGTTGACAACATTAATTTTTTTATCACCGAGCATGACAAAGGCTGGGGGATTTTCGATTCCATGCATCACCAACTCAATATTTCTCTGTTGCGGTCTGCCTTCGTATGCTCCTTGTATATCTCTCGAAAAGCTAAAAACGTGCAGGTCGCCAAAACGTGCAGCTTTAAAAATCAGCAGTTCAAACATTCCTTTTTTTATAGCGTCATTGGTTTTGCCATCATCTTCATACATGGTAAATTCAGATTTTTCGGCATCTGCATCCAAATAATAATGTATGATGAGATTTTCTGACGAATATTCTTCGGTATTTTGAATGGCTTCGCTCATTGGGATAAAAGAACCACCCCGTGCAAAAACAGGAATGCTTTCGATGGTTACAGGCATTTCTATCCAACGGCCGCCTTTATATTTTTCATCGGTAAAAAGATCGTACCAAGTTCCTTCGGGAAGGTATATCTTTCGTGTTGTCCGGCCTTTTTCCAACACCGGAGCAACCAGGATATTTTGCCCCCACAAGTAGGTATTGTCAATACCTGAAATCTCTTCATTATTTGGCTCCACAAAAAACAATGGTCTGGTGAGTGGAGTGCCCCGGGTGGTATTTTGCCATGCCAGGGTATAATTGTATGGCAGCATTTGATAGCGAAGGTTGATGAATTTTTTCAGGATTTCCTGTGCTTTGGGGCTGTATTGGTAGGGCTCAACCGGAACTCTGAAATCGCCATGCACACGAAAAACCGGATTAAATGTGCCGTATTGCAGCCAGCGCACATACATTTCTTCATCTTTTTCGCCACCGGCAAAACCACCCAGATCGGAGTGCATGTATGAAAATCCGCTCAGGGTCATGCCCATCACCGCAGTGGGCTGAGCCTGCAATCCCTGCCAGCTGCGCGACACATCACCCGACCAGGGAAAAATTGAATAGCGCTGCGATCCTGCAAAACCGGAACGATTCAGGTTAAAAAGCCGTACATCAGGATATTCCTCAGCGTAGCGATCCCATAGCATTTTGTGCCAATAATGGCCATAAATGTTGTGTACTTGCTCAGCTTTTCCGATCGAATGAAACATTTCAGCGGGATGGGTTTCGGGTTCCCCCAGATCGCCCCACCAGCCGGCAACACCAATATCAATTTGTGCCTTGTACTTTTTCCAGAACCAGCCCTGCATTTTGGGTTGAAAGATATCAAAAAGGCCTCCCGGGCCAAACCAGAATTCCTCAATTACATAAGTACTTCCATCGGCATTTTTCCCTAACATTCCTGCATTACTGAGGGTATCGAAATATTTCGATTCTTTAAGTATAAAAGGCTCGGTGATCAAAACGGTTTTTACATTATTCTTTTTGAAACGGCTGATCATATCTTCGGGGGAGAGCCAGTTTTTCTTGTACCATTCCAGGTTTCCCATATAAAAACTGTCGTGTACGCCTTCGCCAAACCAGTACAAATCGATGACCAGGGCATCCAGAGGAAAGCCGGCTTTCAGCATTTCGTCAACCACATTTTCGGCTTCCTCCCGGCTTTCGTAGCCGAAGCGCGACTGGATATTTCCTAAAACCCAACGGGGAGGCATGGGCTGAAATCCTGTGAGTTTCCCATAATTGTAAAGGATGGAATCGTAATTATTTCCTGCAACTACATAATAAGCCATTTTCCCTCCTATACTGCTGAACTCCATCACATTTTGCTGAGTGCTGTCGATGTCGAGGAGGCCTTTTTGGGGATTGTCGAAAAGTAAACCATAGCCTTTGGATGATAGCACAAATGGAACGGAGAAATTCAGATCTGGGGCATTTACACTATAACCGTAGCGGGGCTGGTTGTAAAGGTTGAGGCGCTGACCGCGCCTGTTGGTCGGGGTAGTCCGGAAACCGGCTCCGTAAATTTTTTCATTGCTTGTAAGATCGAATTTAAAACCTTGCAGCGTATCGTGGTCGAAATACCCGAAACGCTGGTTCAATAATGTATCTCCATCCTTGATAAATGAAATTCTGAATGGCTTTTTCCCGATTAAAATTTCAAAATTATTTCTGAAAAATGAAAGGTGGTTGGTGTGATTGCTTATTGAAATGGGATGTTTATCGGCGTGCAGTATAACAGCAAAGGAAGTATCGATTTTTGGGACGGAATCGTTGTAAAAATTTACCTCAGCAATGTCATCGTTTAAAAACCCGATGTCATAAAAGCCATTGGCCGTTTTTACCGTGAGGCTGTTATTATTGATGGAATGAGAAATGTAAATTTCTGGTGAGCCCAGGCTGCCTTCCACGAAAGTGCCCGAATACCTGAATATTAGTAAAATTGCCACAAAAAAAATCAGCAGGAAAAGATAAGGTTGAAGTTTTTTTGTCATTATTTTGGATGGTTATTTTGAGAAGAAATTTCCACCGGTTTTTGTTAATGCCCTGAACTAACCAAAGGAGTTTTTGCTGCTTCAGCTTTTGCCAGGGGCTCTTTAACAAAAACCCAAAAGATAACAGATGTTACAATAAACAGCCCGCAAAAGATATAGAGTAACTGGTAATCATTGGTTTGCTTTATCACATTTGCAACGCCATTGCTCATCATTTGTGGCAAAACCACCGCCAGATTGAAAACTCCCATAAACAGACCCATTTTCAAAGGGTTGACACGTTCGCTCATGATAGCAAAAACAATGGAAATCACTGCCGACCATCCAATACCTGCAAGCATCATCCCTATATAAAAATCGGTTTCGATGGTGCCAAGAAATGCAATGTAGAAATACCCGATGGCAGTGAAAGAAAGAGCCGAGATGTAGGTTTTGACTCGTCCAATTCTTTTTGAGATGGCCTGAAGTGCGATAGGAAATACAGCACCAATAAAATTCAAAATCAGAAAGCCCAAAGAAACAATATTGCCAATGGACGAATCAGCAGTTTGAGCAACGCCCGTAAGCTTTTCGGCAAACCAGTTGGCAATTATTCCGGATAGCTCCACATTTGGCATTATCCTGTTTTCGATAAAAAAACCTGACATAATAAACATGCTTTGAAATGCCACCCATGTAAATGAGTGTGCCAGCATTATTTTTTGAAATTCATTTTTATCTGATGGATTCTTCAGCCCTTTTAAAATGATGATAATGCCAATAATTATTGAATAAAGCAGTGAAAGAATTAAAATCGGATTGTGCACCGGCGAAAGAAATTCGAAGAAATGATTAAAAACGCTGTACAATCCAAAAACCAGAAAACCATACAAAGGATAAATTTCCTTTACAATTTGCCAAACGCCAAAAATTTCTGAAGGTTTATCTGATTCGGATTCTTCTGTTTTAGTTTCTTCTATGAGCAAAATCGGAAAAACTGCCATGATAAAAACCAGGATTGCTGCTATGTAAAGAAGGGTGACGTTGCCAAACAACATGGAAAGGAAATAAGCAAAAACACCAAAGAAACCTGATACAATTTGCATCCACACATATCCGGCAGTTCTTTGTTTACCTTCGGGGGTAAGATCGGCAATAATTGATCGGGCAGGGTTGAAGGTAACATTTACTGATAAATCAAGAAAAAGTGCTATCACCGAAGCTACAATAATGATGTCTGATACGCCAGTAATATTTGATATTTCCTGAATGTAGGGCAGGGAAAGAAAGGCTATTGAACTTACTATTCCTCCAATTATGATGAAGGGGCGCCGACGGCCTCCCATAAACCAAACGTTATCGCTGATCAGCCCGACAATTACTTGTCCGAAAATACCCGCAACCGGGCCTGCCAGCCATACAAATGCTACCTCGTGGATATCAAGGCCATATTTTTTTGATAAAATCCAGCTTAGTGCAGCTATTTGTGTGGATAAGGCAAAACCAACTGCTGTTGCAGGCAAAGCCAGTATTGCATTAAATAGCGGTGAAAGATTCTTTTGAAATGGCAGCATTTGTTTTCTGAATTAGTATTTGAAAAAATTATTGTTTGATCAATTTAAAAACTTCTCCTTCACCGGTTTTTAAAAAGTACATTCCCGAAGGTAAGGATGCAATCGAAATTTGTTTTGCTAAAGCCTGACTGAGTAATTTTTGCCCGCTAACCGAAAAAATTTCGATATCTGCAATTTTGTTCAGGTAAATCATATCACCTGTTACAGGATTTGGAAAAACCCTGAACCTGTTCTCCACTGATGGGAATTCCGGGGTAGCACTTAGCAAATTGCTGATTCCTGGTGTTGGGTCTTGGTAAAAAATCCAGTTTTCGCCGGCATCGGGGTCGCGTCCGTAAGAAACATCTGTTTGCTGTTCATCAAAAAAGATTTGATCAATCATGGCAAATCCTGTGGTTTCGCCATCGAAAATGCCAAGTTCTTCACCACTTGCCGAAATTTTAAAATTTGTATGGAATGGTCCTTGTTCCTGATCCTCATCACACCACACCAATAAAAATTCCTGAGGCTGAATGGTATAATCAGGGAATTGCCATTTATCCGGATTTTCCAGATTGTCGGTTAAGTATTTATCACCAAGCCAGATAGGAGCATTTCCGGCATTGTAAATTTCCATCCAATCGTCGTGCTCTCCGGCCTCATCAGCCATTCCCCAGAGGTTGCCGGCCAAAAATTCGTTGATGTAAAGCTGGTAAATTTCTCCCGGTGCAAAATTTATTTGGCTGGGTTCGCATGGGTAGCTTGTGGTATTTCCCGAAACATCGCTTGCCTCAATTTGATATAAAACTGTGGATTCACCTGCCGGTATTTCGAATTGCCCTGTAAACTTTCCGTCCTCTCCGGCGATCATCGAAGCGGTTTCCCAGGCTGTGTTGTTGATGTTAAACAACAAATCTGCGGATGGATTTTCCTCATCATCAAATACGTAAACCTGAACTTCCATCATGCTGCCGGGGCCGCTGTGTTCCACATGCAGATAATTTACAACAGGATCGGTGTTGTTCAGCTCAAGCTGGCTGATGGCCGAGTTGTACCTTGCCGTGATGTATTCCTCAATTCCGTAAGGCACATGTCCTCCAAGTCCCGTTTCATAGGAGCTCAGGAAATCCTGCGGAGAAAAGCCGTAGTCGTAGGTGTAGTAATCATCTTCAAGGATGTATGGGTAAATCTGGTCTCTGATTTCATCAAGCCTTGCAAAGTAAGTGTCAGGATTCATCAGGCCGAGGATTTGGCTAAGGTAAAATGAATACCAGTCGCGGTATTTCTGCACCTCCAGCAAACGTTCATACAGGGGTCTGTATTCACCCTGATTGTCCCATTCGTAAATATTCCGGGTAGCCCAATCCTCGCTAAACCAATCAATGCCATAAGTATTGTCGAGGTCGTAGGGTATATATTCCAATTTGCCTGTTTCGGTGTTGTGGTAGAGGTAAAAGTTGTTTTTGTTCCAGATGTAACCGTCCCAGTTAGCGGTGAATACATCCATGGCCATTACTTTTAAATAGTCCTGTACATTAAAAATCTCTTCCAGTTCGCAAGGCAGATCTTCAATCGGGGTGTTGTTCAGTATATCAATAAAATGGGCAATGTCAGAATAATCGTCGAGTTGTGTATTTGTTTTCAAATCATAAGCTCTTCTGCTTCCTGATTCAAATTTATACAGATCAGGATTGCTGCCCAGGTAATTTAAATCAGCGGGCCAAAGACATTTGTAAAGATTACCGTCCTGATTATCGAAGCGCTTGTCAACAAATTCTTCGTCCACATGCTCCACATTAATATAAACTCCATAAAAGTTGTCGTTGATAAAAACCCTCAGGTAGTTGGAGCGGGATGCAGGTATCCCAAAATTGCTGCACAAATCCCAGCTAATCTTTGAGCGTGCTACGGTAGGATCGTTATGTTCTCCGTTGAGGTTCATTTTTTCCACGCCATGGTATTTCCTGCCACTTTCAAAGGTGTTGAAAGAAACCTTAAAGGATTTTTTTGCTGATTGCCTTGAGGTATTTCCACGAAGGCGAAATCCAATATTTTCGATAGTATCGTGAATGGTGCCGTTGTCAAAAACAAATGTGGCGCGCCATTCGATGTCGCTTTCCACGTTTTCATAAATCCATTGTAAAGTATCGGGATTGATAAGAATGTCAACCCGGCCAACCACATCATCGCGGAAAATTTCTTCGTCATCCGGGAAATTTGGTTGTGCATGAATTGCCGATGAAAGGATAATTGTGAGAATGCAATACGCCAAAGCGCTGATTTGTTTTTTCATTTTTTGGTTTTATTTAATTTCCAAAACCATACTGGTGTTGGCTGGAATTTGCAAGTCGGTTAAATTGTATTTTTCCCCATCTAAAATATTCACTCCGGTTTTGAAGTCTTCCAGAATTTCAACATATTTTTCAACATCCAGCTTCCGGCTGTTTTCTGAATTGTTTAAAATCACCATTACCAGATTTTGATCATCGTACCTGAAATACACGTACATGTTGTTTTCGGGGATGTAGTGCTTGAGTTTACCACTTTGAGCCACTTTGTTGTTGTTGCGCCATTTGGTGAGTGTTGTCAAATGTTCGAACATTTCATTTTCATCATCCGTGCGGCCTGAAGCCTCAAATTTATTGGCCTCATCACCGGCCCAGCCACCCGGGAAATCTTTTCTCATGCTGCCATGTCCGTTGCTGTCGTCGCCTGTCATCAGAATTTCGGTGCCGTAGTATATTTGAGGAACCCCCCGGGATGTCAGTAAAAAAGTCATCGCCATTTTCTGGCTGTTAAGATTTTCCTTGAGTTTTGTAAAAAGCCGGTTGCCATCGTGGTTGTCGGCAAAAGTTACAATTTTCACCTCATCACCGTAAAGGAAATCATGGGTCAATACATCATAAAATTTGGTCATTCCTGAATTCCATCCTTGTTTTTCGTTGAAGGCCAGTCCAAAAGCATCGTACATGGGAAAATCAAAAACATAATTAAGGTTGGAGCTGTAACCGGATTTCACTGCCGGACTACTTTCCCAGGGAGCTACCAGGGCAGGCTGCCCGATCCATACTTCGCCAACAATCGAAAAATCAGGATATTCACACATGACTTTTTGTGCCCATTCGGCCATTTGTTCTTTAAACGGGTAAGGGTAAGTGTCCATTCTTATGCCGTTGAGCCCCGAATATTCAATCCACCAAATGCTGTTCTGCACGAGGTAGGTTTGCAAAAATCTGTTTCGCTGATTGAGGTCAGGCATGTTTTTATCGAACCATCCTTTATCAAAACGATCCCGATCGTAATCAGAAGCGTAGGGGTCGAAAACGGTGCCGGCTCTGAAATTTGACCTGGTGTATTCGGGCCATTGATTGATCCAGTCTTCCGATGGAAGGTCATCCATCCACCAGTGATGGTGGCCGCAGTGGTTAAAAACCATGTCCATCACCGCTTTCATCCCGCGCTGGTGGAGAATGTCGTTTAGCATTTTAAAATCCTGGTTGCTTCCAAACCGTGCATCAACTTTATAAAAATCGGTTATAGCATAGCCGTGGTAAGAGTAGGTTGGCTGATTGTTTTCGAGTACCGGATTGAGCCATAATGCGGTTATTCCCAAATTATGGAGATAATCAATTTTGTCCATCACTCCCTGCAAGTCGCCACCATGCCTTGAGTCGGGAATGGAGCGATCGGATTTTTCAGCCATGTCGGGATGGGAATCGTTGGAGGGATCGCCGTTGGCAAATCTGTCGGGCAGCGCAAGATAAATAATGTCGCTTTCGTCAAATCCTTTGCGCTGTGCCGATCCGGGCTCTCTTTGTAAAAGCTCGTAGTTGTGTCGGACAACTATTTCCGAATTATTTTTAAATAGTATTTCAAATTTCCCAGGCCTGGCCAGATGTTCAATTTCCAAATCTATAAACAGATAATTTGGATTTTCCATCCGTGTGAAGCTTTTCAGCTTTACGCCCGGATAATTTATTTCGGGCTGACACAGCGAAATGTTTTCACCATGAACCATGAGCTGAAGTTCAGGATTTTTCATACCGATCCACCAGAAAGGAGGATCTGCTCTTTCGAGATTAATATTTTGGGCAAAAATAGCCAGGCTGAAAAACATTAAAA
>JAIOZV010000021.1 GCA_021740425.1 Bacteroidales bacterium
AATTCCCTGATTTTATAATCTTCAAGAAATTCTTTTTCTTCTTTACTGATGTGCAAAACAATTTCAGTTCCGCGATCTTTTTTTACGGTTTCTTCGAGGGTATAGTTGGGGCTGCCATCGCAGGTCCATTTCACCGGCTTGGTTGATCCGCCCTTTTTGTATGTTTTAGTGATTACTTCAACCTTATCAGAAACCATGAAGGAAGAATAGAATCCCAGACCAAAATGGCCGATAATGGCATTTTGTTCAGCTTCTGATTTGGTTTTAAATTTTTTCACAAATTCTTCCGCACTCGAAAATGCAATCTGGTTGATGTATTTATCCACCTCTTCGGCGGTCATCCCAATACCACGGTCTCTGATGGTGAGTGTTCCTTTTTTCTTGTTCACTTCCACATGAATGGTGAGGTCGCCCAGTTCGTCCTTAAAGTTTCCGGTGCTGGCCAGGGTTTTGAGTTTCTGGGTTGCATCCACAGCGTTGGAAATCAGCTCACGAAGAAAAATTTCATGGTCGGAATAAAGGAATTTTTTAATGATCGGAAAGATGTTTTCTGTTTGTACGTTGATTTGTCCTGTTTGCATATCTTTCATATTTTGAAATAGTTATAAATCTGGATTTAACTTTGAATTGGCCGGTAAATCAAATGATGTGCCACCTGAAAACTGCTGACAAATTGACTTTTTGGTGTGACAGCAGGGTGACAAAATTAATCAGGGAAAATCAAAATTTTGTTGTTGGAATTGCGGAACAACCAATAGAAATGGATATCGGAGCAAAGATATTTTAGTTCATGAACCCGAATTATCAGGTGGGATAATTGGCAATTCCGGCATGAATTTTTACAACCTGTGGTATCAATAATTCGGTTTCGTTGTTGTTGATTATAAAATCGGAAAGTGCAATTTTTTTTGTTTCCGGCCACTGATTGGCCATTCTTTGCACTACTAAAGTTTCGGATAATCCATCGCGCTGCATCACTCTTTTTGTTCTAAGCTTTTGGTTTGCAACAACCAGAATTACCTTGTCCATTTGCTTGTAATGGCCGGATTCGTGGAGAATGGCCGCTTCGTAAACTACATAAGCTGCATTGTGGTGTGTTGAAGCCCAGGTTTGAAATCCTGCGCGTACGGCAGGGTGGATAATGCTGTTCAGTTGCTCCAGTCTGTTTTTGTCGGCAAAAACAATTTGTGCCAGTGCTTGCCTGTCGGCTTTGCCATTTACGATAATTCCATTGCCAAAAAGTGCTTCAAGCTGTGTAACCACTTCGGGGAAATCAAGAATTTTCTTTGCTTCCTGATCGGCATAAAACACAGGAACCTGAAGGGTTTCAAAAATTCGGGCAACCATACTTTTGCCGCTGCCTATATTACCGGTGAGTCCGACTTTCAACATTATTTTAAAACTAAAAAATCGACTTCAGTAGGATCGATACTCACAATTTTTATGAAGGGTGGAAAAGTCCGCAGGCTTACTTCCAGCTTGTTGATGCCGCTTTCGTTGATTCCTGCCAGATCCACACTGCAAACAAACATATCGGGATTCATTTTTTTAAAATCTTTTAGAGCCACAAGATATGTGATGTTTACTTTTTCGGGGAAAATTTTGACCCGAACATTATGGGGTTGGTTGATGTAGCTGATGGGAATAATGATTTGAGATTCTGTAAATTTTTCCACAGGAAGTTCGAGCTTAACCTGCGCAGGTTCAAGTCTGAGGTCAGGATCGTCGAAAGGAGGTTTAATGGCAATGGTTTCGTTGACGGGCGTGTTGAGGTTGTTGAAAGTAACAGGCACGGTTTCCACTTCGCTGATTTTACTGATGGATTGGTAAAGTCCACTTATTGTAATTTGAGGAGGAGTTATTGTGAGGGAATCGTAGGCGAAAAATTGTTTACGAAAATTAAATGTTACATTAGGTTTAACTGGAACTTGCCTTGTATAGCGTTCCTCAAAATGAAAAGCAATGGTGTCGGGATGTATAAAATCAACTTTTCCGCTGAGGTTGTATTCTTCAAGAAAATTTTGTGACCATGACTGCGTACCAACCAATGCCACGTATTGATGCATATTTTGCCGTAGTCTGTAGTTTTTTAAATCGATGCTGACAGGTACCTTTTTCCCAAAATATTTAAGCCATGCCAAAGCGAATCCCCTGTCGGTTATGCCAATTTTCAGGACTGTATCCACTTTGTTTACCAAAATTTTCCCCTCAGGAATTTCACTGTAAACAATGGGAATGGTAACATCGGTGCTGTACTGATCCGAAAGTTTGATAAGCATCCAAATGCTGGTGGATATGGCAAGGCAAATCATAAACACAGTAATTTTGTACCTGTATTTTTCGTTTTGCTTTCCTAATATTAACTTGAGTAAAGCCATTTTACCGTTTTTCGGAATTGTTGTTTTGTTTCATGCAAATGTATCAAAATACATTAATGCCAAAAAAAAAACTCCACCCTGAATTTATTAAATGCAAGGTGGAGCATAAAAATCCGTTTGAAGAATGTTGCTATTTCTGCTGTTCGTTAAGCATTGATGAACTATCGGCGTTGGCGGCACTTTTTTCAATTTTCAAACGCCCCTGTCCTTCGGTTTCAATTATCATTGTTGTTTCTTTAACTTCGAGAACCTTGCCGTGTATGCCACCAATGGTAATCACGCGATCGCCTTTTTTGAGTCCTTCCCTGAAGTTTTTTTGTTCTTTGCTTTTTTTCATTTGAGGTCTGATCATGAAAAAGTAGAATACTACTACCATCAGTACCATCATAATGATAAAGGTTGAATTGTCTCCTTCACCTTGCGGTGCCATGAGTAAAATTGAGTTTAATAACATTTTTGTCTTTTATTTTTGAGTGAATACTAAATTTCCTAATAATTTTCGGGCACGATAACCATCGCCTTAATTTTTAATTCCGTAGTGCTTGGGATGGTGTTGCTGATAACTGTTATTGATTTGTTTTGAAATCCCTTGCGGTTGCTGCTGTCGAAGGTAACTTTTATGGTGCCTTTTTCGCCTGGTTTCAGTGGTTCTTTTGTAAATTCAGGTACGGTGCATCCACAGCTCGTGTTTACATCGGTGATGATTAAATCGCTGCTCCCTGAATTTGAAAACCTGAAAGCATAGGTAATTTTCTCTCCTTCGATTACCCTGCCAAAATCATGAAGATCTTTTTCAAATGAAATTCTCGGAACACCTTTAGATAGCTCTTTTCCCGAAGCTGTTTTTGGATTGTTTACAACATCAGCAGGGATGTAGTTTTGCTTGTTGCCACTGTTGTTGCACGCAAATCCAAAAACTGCAATGGCGAGCAATATCAGAATATTTTTGTATAGTTTCATATTTTTTATAATCATCGGCAAAAGTAGAAAAAATCATTCATTTGCTTTCAAGTCAATTTTTAAAGATTTGAACCAGCGCACATAAGGTTTGTATTTTTACTGCAAAATTCTAAAAAATGGCCACTCTGTGGGAACATCCTGCCAGGTAAAACTGTCATCTTCAATGTAAAATCAACAGAACAAGTTATCATGGAATTGCATGAATTTAGCAAATATCAATTCTTCCGATTCGATGGAAAAATATGAAATTTGGATTATAAAATATCACTAACAGCCCAATTCCCTTTTACACAATTACTCTTCCACTCCCTTACTCCATCACTCCATCACTCCCTTACTCCATCACTCCCTCACTCCCTCACTCCAATCCTCTTATTTCCAACTTCTAACATCCTTCCTCCAACCCTCAATCCCCTTCTCCTTAATATTCATACTTTTGCGCTAAAATTAAATTCAATGAATATTTATCTTGTGGGTTACATGGGGAGTGGCAAATCAACCATCGGTAAACAACTTGCCAGGAAACTCAACTTCGAGCACCTTGATCTTGACGATTATTTTGAAGAAACCTATAAAATCAGTATCATGGATTTTTTTTCAAAATACGATGAAGAAACCTTCAGGCAAATTGAAACCAAAATGCTGATAAAGTCCTTCGAATTTAAGGATCATGTGATTTCAACCGGGGGAGGCACACCTTGTTTTAACGATAACATAAACCTGATAAACCGGCAGGGTCTTTCTGTTTACATTCAAATGCATCCTGCTTCATTGTTTACACGCCTCAAAAATGCAAAACGGCCGAGGCCACGCACAGCTATGCTCGATGATGAAAGCCTGATGAAGAGGATCGAAGATGATATGCTGGTACGCGAACATTTTTATCAGCAGGCTCAGCTAACTGTAAAGGGTGAAAGTATTGTTATTGAAGAACTTGTTCGGCAGGTTCTGAAATTTCAGGGTTCTTCCTGATCAATAAACTCACATTTTCGACATGATGCGTTTGGGGGAACATGTCCACAGGTTGAATTTTCATCAAAGTATATTTTTCAGCAAGCAGTGCAATATCACGGGCTTGTGTGGCCGGGTTACAACTCACGTAAACAATCTTTTCGGGTGCGGCTGAAAGCAATTGATCGATTACTTTCGGGTGCATTCCTGCACGGGGCGGATCGGTAATCACAACATCCGGCATCCCATTTTTTTCAAAAAACTGCGGGGCTAATACTTTTGCCATATCACCGGCAAAGAAACTGGTATTTTTGTGGCCGTTGATGGCTGAATTTTCGCTGGCATCGCTGATGGCTGAATCAACGTATTCGATTCCAACGACATGCCGAACCTTTTTTGCAATAAAATTGGCGATGGTTCCGGTGCCACAGTATAAGTCGTAAACAATTTCATGACCTTTTAAATCCGCAAAATCTCTGGCTGTTTTATAAAGTTCGTAGGCTTGCTCCGAGTTGGTTTGATAAAAGGAAAGTGGTCCAACCCTAAATTCCAGATCCTCCATTTTTTCAACTATATATTTTTTACCACTGAATAGTATTACCTCTAAATCGTTGATGCTATCGTTTTGCTTGGTATTGATCACATAATTTAAGGATGTAATTTCAGGGAATTTTTCATTAAGAAAATGTAAAACCTTTTCAATTTCAGATGGATTATCTTTTCCAAAGATCATGATTACCATCAGGTCGCCCAAAGTGGAGTTGCGAATAATCACATTCCGCAGAAACCCTGAATGATTGCGGTTGTCGTAAAAACTGTAGTCCTGTTCGCGGGCAAAGCGGTTTAGTTCATTTCTTATCGAATTGGAGGGTTCTTCCTGGAGGTAGCAATTTTTAACATCAATAATCCGGTCGAACATGCCGGGCAGGTGAAATCCGAGGCCATTCATTTCCACAGCTTCTTCCCTGGCCAGTTCTTCATCATTCAGCCATCGTCGGTTGGAGAAGGTAAATTCAAGCTTGTTTCGATAATAATATTGCTTTTCAGATCCTTTAATGGGTAAAATTTCAGGAATTTCAAGTTTTCCTATTCTCTCAAAGTTATCAACAACCTGTTTTTGCTTGAATTTTAGCTGATCGCTGTATTCAAGGTTTTGCCACTTGCAACCGCCACAAAGGCCAAAATGTTCGCAACGTGCTTCAATACGCAGGGGAGAAGCCTTGTGTAATTTTATGGCTTTTCCTTCCAGATATCTTTTTTTACGTTTCACTACCCTGATATCGATAATGTCGCCGGGTACAACGAAGGGCACAAAAACTACATAATTATCAATTCTGGCAACAGCCTTTCCTTCCGAACCCGCATCAAGAATTTCTACATTTTCAAATACCGGCAGTGGTGTTCTTTTTCCCATTGATTGTTTGTTTTATAAAATGGTTTGCAAAGATACATTTGCTGGCGAATGAAGACTTAACTTTCTATTCGTCTTAGTTTTCAATTCATTACATTATTAATATCCAGCCCGAAAAGTTTGTGGATTTTTTTTTTGGAATATAACGCTTTAAGCTTCGTGGTTTTATTTAAATTTGTCAGCAAAGACCAAAACAAACAACATGGAATTAAAAGTTAGAACAGTAATAATCGATGATGAGCGGACCAATATCCTCACCCTGAAAAATTTATTGGATAAATATTTTCCCGGGATTGAGCTTGTTTCCACTGCATCAAATGTTGCAGAAGGCATCAAAGCCATCGACACACATCACCCTGATCTGATATTCCTTGATATTTCGATGCCCGATGGCGATGGGTTTGATTTGTTGTCGAGGGTTGAATTTCGCTCTTTTGAGGTTATCTTTATCACTGCCCACAATCAGTACGCATTGAAGGCATTTGATTATTCGGCCTTGCATTATCTGCTCAAGCCCATCGAATATACCGAACTTCGAAAAGCCATAAACCGCTACCATGAGGTAAAGTTTAAAGATAGCATCAATACCCGGATTAGTGTTTTAAAGGATAATCTGGAGCATCAATACAAGAAAATAATTGTTCCGTCGCTCGAAGGTTTAAATATTGTTTTAATCGATGATATTATCAGGTTGGAAGCCAGCGATACCTACACCGAATTTTATTTGACCAAGGATAGAAAACTAGTGGCATCCAAGCCACTTAACAATTTTGAAAAGATTCTTCTGGATCAGGATTTTATCAGAATTCACGCCAAACATTTGGTAAACCTCAAATATGTGCAGCGCTATATTAAAGGAAAAGGTGGAAGTGTTGTGCTGGATAATGGCGAGGAAATTGATGTTTCGGTAAGGAAGAAAAATGATTTCATCAATTCGCTGAAAGCTTATGCCAAGTCGATCTAATCAACCAGCCCACGCCCTATTTTTACAATTTGCTTATCATCCTTCATTTCTTCTATCAATTTATCCAGTATCCCATTGATGAAGACCCGGCTTTTTGGCGTGCTGTAATATTTGGACAATTCGATGTATTCGTTCATGGTAACTTTTACAGGTATGCTTTGAAACTGGGTAAGCTCGGTGAGAGCCATTTTAAGCAATATAACGTCCATTGCTGCAATCCTGTTGATTTCCCAGTTTTTGGCTTTGTTCTCGATGATACTTTCAAATTCGCGACCCTTCAAAATTGTTTTGTGGTACAGGTCAATCAGAAATTTCCTGTCTTCATCCGGGTCTTCTTTTCCATCGGTGTTGTAGAGCGGAGGCATCAAATCAAACTCATCCGTATTGTATTTCAGCCAGTTTAATATTTTTATTACCAAAGGATTTGCAATTTCCAGGTCGTTTACCCAAAAAATATTTTTTTCTTCATAAAAATAATCAAGCGCATCATTGTAGGCAATGTGATCCCTGAATATCGTTACTATGATTTCCCTGTCTTCGCTGAACGACCTGGCTGGATTTGACATGTATTTCTTAAAATCTTCGCAGGCTCTGATTTCATTGTAAATCTTTCTAACCATTTCCTCTTCATCCGACCAATTGATGTGAAAAGCGTTCATTTTTCTGATAAAATCTTTATTCTCAGCCAGCTTGGCTAAAAAAAGATTGTCGATGAACTTGGTGTTGGGGTTTAAATCTTCGGGGGTGGGATAAAATTTCTTTTTGTTTTCATCTATTCTTTTGGAGGCGAATTTGACAACTTGCATAATGAAGCCAATTTGCCACATGATGAGCTCATAAATCCGCGCCGTGCTTTTCACCATGTTTTTTTCGCCTATTGCCAAATCCAGGTCGTTACTCATAAAGTAACTGTAAAGTGCCTGAAGTGCTTTAATCCGTAAATGCCTTCTGCTAAGCATAATTTTTAAGAACAAGAATTAGTAAAAAAAATAACGCCGCGAAATTATTCTTTTTTTCGGGGAACTTGGCCTAAACATTTTCATACGCTAAACTTGCGCAGGATTTAGCGGATATGATTTTTCCTCATTGGTTCGGCATCTTTTTCAACAATAGGGGTGGTGAAAAATGCTTCATTAGCCGAAATTTGAAGGCTTTTTTAACAAAACATTGTCCAAATATCAGCCAAAAATAACCTGACTTTTGTGGGGTATATTTTAATTCCTGCCACGGGTAATTGAAAAAATGCAGCTCACAACTCCCTAAAAACCAAATCACAATTCTTAGGATTTGACTTTAATATTTGGTAATCAAACAAAAAAACAACTTACAATGCAAGAAATAAAATATAATTACATATTTTTGCGAACGTCAAAAAACTTATGAAAGAAAGTGGACTATGGAAGAGACAGATAACAGACAACAGCGGGAAGAAATTTTTTCGGTGGTAATAAGAGCCGGAAAAAGAACTTATTTCTTTGATGTAAAAGAAACACGCGCTAAAGAAAAATACCTCACCATTACCGAGAGTAAACGAAGGTTTAGCAACGATTCAGCCAAATTCTTTTACGAAAAACATAAAATTTTTCTTTACCAGGAAGATTTCGAAAAATTTTCAGAAGGGTTTGCCGAAGTCATTGATTTTATCAAAACCGGGAAAAAATCAGAGTATAGACATTATGATGAAAGCGGGTTTGATGATGAAAGGACAGAATTTGGTGCAAAGGATGAAGGGAAATCTTTTGACTTCGATGGTTCAGATGCCGATGATTTGGAAAATGATGGTGAAGCGAAGGATCAGGATGATGAAGATAAATTTTAAACTGCTCGATAAGTATAAAATAAAAGCTGGCTTCGGTCGGCTTTTTTTATGCAGTCGTGTTGGGTATGTTGATTTCTTTTTTCAAGATAAATCAACTATCGGTGATTAAATTTTAATTTTGCACTTCAATTGAAAAACAAATTAATGGGAAAAGTAATTTCAATAGCAAATCAAAAAGGCGGTGTAGGAAAGACCACAACCGCCATCAATCTGGGTGCAGCACTGGCTGTGCTCGAATACAAAACCCTTATCATCGATGCCGACCCGCAAGCCAATGCAACCTCAGGCTTGGGTCACGATCCGCGAAATGTTCAAACAAGCATTTACGAATGTATCATTGATGAAATAGATCCCCAAAAAACCATTATAACCTCCAACACACCAAACCTTTATCTGATTCCCGCACACATCGACCTTGTTGGCGCTGAGATAGAAATGATAAATATGCCCAACCGTGAAAAGATGATGAAGAAGGTGGTTGAAAAAATTGCAGATCAATATGATTTTATCCTTATCGACTGTTCTCCATCGTTGGGATTGGTTACTGTGAATGCCTTGTGCGCCAGTGATTCGGTGATTGTTCCGGTGCAATGCGAATATTTTGCACTTGAAGGTCTGGGCAAGCTGCTCAACACCATCAAAATTGTACAATCCAGGCTTAATCAATCACTCGACATCGAAGGCATTTTGCTTACCATGTATGATATGAGGCTGAGGCTTGCAAAACAGGTTGTTGAAGAAGTTAGAACACATTTCCAGCAAATGGTCTTCGATACTATTATCAGCCGAAATACAAAGCTTGGGGAAGCACCCAGCTTTGGCGAAACTATAATTATGCATGATGCACAATCTTCGGGTGCAATAAATTATTTGAACCTGGCCAGAGAAATTCTGCAAAAAAACCAAATGACCAAAATGGGAGAGTCTGATTACAAAATTGATTTTTTAAATGAAAAATAAAAATAAAAGAGGAGCATTGGGAAGGGGTCTTGAGGCCATCCTGCAAAGTCCTGATACCGACATAACCTCAAAGGATATTTCGGGGAATTATGTGGTTGGAGCCATTGCAAACATTGAGGTTTCGAAAATTGAAACCAACCCTTTTCAACCCCGGACCGATTTTGATGCTGAAGCCCTGCAGGAACTATCCGACTCGATTGAAGAACAGGGCGTAATACAGCCCCTTACTGTTAGAAAACTTGGATACGATAAGTATCAGATTATTTCAGGAGAGCGCAGGCTGAGGGCAGCAAAAATGATCGGGCTAAAAGAAGTGCCCTGCTACATCCGTGTGGCCAATGATGAGCAAATGCTCGAACTTGCTCTCATCGAAAACACACATCGTGAAGACCTTAATGCCATCGAAATCTCAATCAGCTATCAACGACTGCTTGAAGAATGTAACCTGACACAGGAAGAACTTAGCAAAAGGGTAGGTAAAAAACGCTCAACCATTGCAAATTACCTTCGTATGCTTAAGCTTCCGGCTGAAGTTCAATTAGCCATTCGTGAAGGGAAAGTCTCAATGGGGCAGGCCCGCACATTTATCAGCATCGAAGATCGTAGCGAACAACTCAGGCTGCTCAGGATCATTACCGAAGAGGGAATATCAGTCAGGGAATTGGAAAAAAAAGTAAAAAAAATTAATAATCCCGGACGAAAATACCGTCTTCCTGAAAAATACGTGCAGATATCAGAACATCTGAGTAAGGATTTTAGCGCAAAAGTTGAAATCAAAAGAAATACAAGAGGAGCAGGAAGTATCGTGTTTAAGTTTGCTTCCGATGAAGAAATGCAGCAAATTTTGACCCTACTCAAAAAATAATATTTCTTCAAATTAGTTTGTAGCTTCTGAATGCTGAACCGAAAAATTACAATACAGTTTGATGCAGATAATACGCTTAGAAACAAATCGCGGATTCTATTCAGAATTTTTACTTTGTTTTTGACGGTATTGTTAATTTATGGTAATGGTGCGATGGCTCAGCAGCCGGAAACAAAAACCAAAGTCGTAAATGATTCGCTGAATTACCATTCTGCAAAAAGAGCAACACTTTATTCGGCTGTTTTGCCGGGTTTAGGCCAGGCCTACAACAAGAAATACTGGAAAATACCCATCATCTATGCGGGATTTGGTACCCTTATTTATTTTATTGGGATGAATGGTTCTGAATACCATAAATTCAGGGATGCATACAATATAGTGGCAACAGGCGATACCACGAATTATTACAGCAACGAATATGTTGTGAAATATAGTGCAAACCTTACCCAGTTGGAGGAAGGACGAAATTATTACAGACGAAATCTGGAGTTAAATTATATCCTGACCGGCCTGCTCTACATTTTAAACATCATTGATGCAAGTGTGGATGCAAACCTTTACAATTTCGATGTAAGCGATGATATCAGCCTGCGTTTTGAACCACAAAAAAGTCAGAATGTGTTTGCAAGGCGGCCATCAATGGGTCTGACCCTTACTATGAAATTTTAATAATATTCAGAGAAACTATGAAAATTGCAATAATTGGTTTTGGGAAAATGGGGCAGGCAATCGAAAAAATCGCCCTGCAAAATCATCATACAATTATTGCTAAAATTGACTCGGATAAAGATTGGGATGAAAAACTACCGCAATTAAAATCAACCGACATGGCTTTCGAATTCAGTACCCCTGATTCGGTTGTTTCGAATATTACAAAATGTTTTCAGCTTAATTTACCGGTGGTGTGTGGTACAACAGGCTGGGACGATCGACTCCCTGAAGTAATTAAAATTTGCAGGGATAATAATCACACACTCCTAAAATCTGCCAATTTCAGTATCGGGGTGAATGTGTTTTTTAAACTTAACCAGTATCTTGCTACCCTGATGAATCGTTTTCCGCAATTTGATGCCTTACTCGAAGAAACACACCACACCACAAAACTGGATAAGCCCAGTGGAACAGCGCTTCAACTGGCTAATGATATTTTACATCGCCTTGATGCTAAAAATAATTGGGTAAACGAACCCTCGAAAAACAAGGCCGGGCTATCTGTAATTTCGCATCGGGTTGCCGGGGTGTCGGGCATCCACAGCCTAAAATATGAATCGGATATTGAAATCATTGAGATCAAACACACGGCAAAAAGCCGCGAAGGATTTGCAGGTGGAGCATTGATGGCTGCCGAATGGTTGCTGGGGCGCAAGGGATATTTCACCATGGACGATTTATTGACGGATATGAATTGATTTACTATTAACAATAATTAAGCACTAAATGGCAAGGCATCCTGCCATTTACCGTTTGAGAAACTAAATTTAAAAGAATGAATACTTTAACAGTTCTGATTATTATTTTCCTGTTTTTTCCGGTCTTCCTGATACCAATATTTAAAAAAGTCGGTATTGCTTCATGGAAAGCCGTTATTCCAATGCTCAATTATTGGGAATGGAATAAGATGAATGGCAAGCCATTTTGGTGGTTTTTGCTGTTGTTGGTGCCTTTTATCAATATTTTCATGGTATTTCTAATGGTTGTGGAAACCGTTAAAGGCTTTGGAAAATATGGTTTGGGTGAGCAGGCATTGGCAGTTTTATTTCCTTTCATTTATCTTCCCTATCTTGGAACCGATGCGAAGGAAAAATACCTTTATCCTGACCTCAGGCCAAAAATTAAAAAAAGCCCGGTTAGAGAATGGGTGGATGCCATCATTTTTGCAGTTGTCGCTGCAACTATCATCCGCACATTTATTTTTGAAGCCTATACCATCCCCACCTCATCCATGGAAAGTTCACTGCTTGTTGGCGATTTTCTTTTTGTGAGCAAGGTAGCCTATGGCCCGAAAGTACCAAATACACCTTTGGCTTTTCCTTTTGTGCATCACACACTTCCGCTTACTCAGTATGCTAAAAGTTATTTGGAATGGATCAAACTGCCCTATTATCGTTTTCCCGGTTTTAGTGATGTTGAGCGCTATGATGCGGTTGTGTTTAATTATCCAAGTGGCGATACAGTTATTCTCGAGCATCAAAACCAGGATTATTATGGTTATGTGAGAGATGAGGAAAGGAAAATGAAACAGGTGAAGGGCGATCGCTACCAGCAAGGGATGGGGCGTAATAAAGTTTGGAAAGATTTTAATGTTGTGGCCAGGCCTGTTGACAAGCGTGAAAACTATATCAAAAGATGTATGGGGCTTCCCGGCGATACCCTGCAAATCATCGACAAACAGGTTTATATCAATGGCGGGGAAGCCTTTAATCCACCTGATATGCAGTTTATTTATCTGATAAGTACCAAAGGCATGACAGATGGCCAATTGACCAACTTACTCAAAAATTACAATGTGCGGATCGAAGAAACCTTTTCGTTCAAAGGCAATACCGGAAATCGTATGTATGGGGTGAGGGTATCGCCGGAAGTAGCAGAAGCCATGAAAAAGGACAATTATATTACGGGCATAAGCAAATACGTAAAGGATAAATCGGAGGTTGACCCGAATATTTTCCCTCACGACCCGGAGCATTACCCCTGGAATCAGGATAATTTTGGCCCCATTGTATTGCCAAAAGCCGGGGCTACCGTAGCCCTGAACCCGGTGTCGATTGCATTGTACCGCAAAATTATCAACACCTACGAAAACAATACATTGCTTGAAAAAAATGGTAAAATTTTTATCAATGGCCAGGAAGTGGATAGCTATACCTTTCAACAGGATTACTTCTGGATGATGGGTGATAACCGCGATAACTCTGCGGATTCAAGATTTTGGGGATTTGTACCCAACGACCATGTTGTAGGGAAAGCTGTTTTTGTATGGCTTTCACTGGATAAAAACAAAGGCCTTTTCGATGGGAAAATCCGTTGGAACAAGTGCCTGCGTGTTGTAGAATAATTGCTTAAAACTGATTTCTTAACCTTAACAAATTTACACTATGAAAAGATTTTTCTCCGTTCTGTCGCTTGTAATATTTATGGTCAGCGGCATTTCTGTTATGGCCGCCAAAAAAAAGGCTTTTACCGGACAGATTACTTTCAAAATTTCCATTGAGGCCGATAACATTCCCGAACAGGCCAAAGCCATGCTTCCAAAAACCATGATTATGTATGTTGGAAGTGATAAAACAAAATCCGAACTGTTTACCCAAATGGGTAATCAAAGTTCCATCGAAGATTTAGTTGCGAAAAGCAAAATTGGGCTGCTGGATATGATGGGGCAGAAATATGCCCTCCATGAAAGCTATGATGATGTGCTCAAAGAAAAAGAAGCTTTGCCCGGGCTTGAGCTTGAATTTACCGATGAAACCAAAGAAATTGCAGGTTTCGTGTGTAAAAAAGTAGTAGCCAAAAAGAAAGATGACGGATCCGTTTTTTCAACCGCCTGGGTGGCTGAAGAATTGGAAGTTCACGAAAATATTAATTTCTCCAATACGATATTTGACGGGGTAAAAGGCTTGATGCTCCAGTTTGATATCGAAGCCGGCAACGGGATGTTCCTTACTTTTACAGCTTTCGAAATTGAGCAAAAGAAAATTAAGGACAGCGTTTTTGAAGTTCCTGAAGGTTACAAGGCTACCACCATGGAAGAACTGGAAAGTACCTTCGGACAATAGGTTTCCAACCTGACCTTCATTTTTTAAAATATTGTAAAATGCCTGCATGATGTTGGAATGAACCGCGGATTCAGGCATTTTTAATAAAATTGTCGAAACCAGGCACTCCCTTCGTGATGTTGGCATTTACACTTTAAGCCTTATTGAAAAGGATGTTTTTGATCCTTTCATTGGCCTTCGCTTTATCAAAATAAAACCCTGCATTCCTCACGAAATATTACTTTTGCCATCCTGAAAACTTTAGAAATTGATTATGCCGGCTAAGTCCAATAAATTGAAATCAAACAGTGTAAAGCAAAAACCTGTAAAAAAAGGTAAAAAGAAACCATTGAAAGTTTCCAATTCATTCAAGGCTGTACTTGCCTTTATTCACAACAGGATGTTTCAGCAGGTTTTTGGTTTGACTTTGCTTTTATTGGTCATCTTTCTGGGGATTTCTTTTACCTCCTATCTTTCAACCTGGAAAGTTGACGATCATCTTGGTAATTATCCCTTTTGGGAATTGCTGCTTAACCAGGATCAGAAAGCTGTGAATTTTGCAGGGAAAATCGGGGCTTTAACTTCCATCATATTTATCAAAGAGTACTTTGGTGTTTCTGCCTATTTTTTCGTGATCTATTTCTTTTTTGCCGGTCTTAAACTTTTATGGCCCCGGATGCATGTATCAGGATGGAAAGTGCTGCGCATTTGCGTAATCGGACTTGTTTGGGTATCAGTAAGCTTTGCCTTTTTGATTCCTGATGCCATGGGAGGGCTTTTACCTGGATTGTTTGGAACCTATCTCAACGGCTGGCTCACTTCCCTGATCGGAAAGGTGGGAACCGGTTTGCTCTTACTTTTTGTGCTTGTTTTGGTTTTATTGTACAATGGCTTTTTCAAATTATTAAATTTTAAATTTCCTTCGTTTTCAGTTTTAGTAAAAAATACAGAAAAGCTAAAAAAGAGGTCAGGAAAAAAAGAGTCGGAAGGTGATAAATACAATCTTGATAACTATGTGGTAAATGATGATGAAGATGAGATTGAAGATGGGATTGAAGATGAAGATAGGGAATCGGTCGTTCGCACCAATAAGGGAAAAATAAAAAAGGATTCAACCATCGAATTGGAAATAAATCATGAACAATTAAATATACCCCCCGTCATCAAATCAACAAATGAAATTGATTTCACCATCGAAAATCCCGTAGAATCATCAGATATTCCGCAAGTAAAACCTGATGAGCGCGTTGTGAAGCAGCCTGCTGTTTTCGATAAGCGGCAGGGTTTGGATACAGAATATGACCCCAGGCTCGACTTGCCTCATTTCAAGTTTCCGCCACTCGACCTGCTCAACGATTACGGTTCAGCCCAGGTAAAAGTGCAAAAAGAAGAGCTGGAAGCCAACAAAAATAAGATTGTTGAAACACTGAATCATTATAAAATTGAAATCCAGAAAATAAAGGCCACCATCGGCCCAACAGTTACCTTGTACGAAATTGTGCCTTCACCAGGCATAAGGGTATCCAAAATAAAAAATCTTGAAGACGATATTGCCCTGAGTTTATCAGCCCTGGGCATCCGCATCATTGCACCCATTCCCGGTAAGGGAACCATAGGTATTGAAGTTCCCAACCAAAATCCGGACACTGTTTCGATGAAATCGGTGCTCGCTTCAGAAAAGTTTCAGGAAACAAATTTCCAGTTGCCAATTGGCATGGGCAGAACCATTTCAAACGAAGTATTTGTTGCTGACCTTACCAAAATGCCACACCTTTTAATGGCAGGAGCAACAGGACAGGGTAAGTCGGTCGGGCTCAATGCAGTGATTGCATCTTTGTTATACAAAAAGCATCCGGCCGAATTGAAGTTTGTAATGGTTGACCCCAAAAAAGTTGAATTAACCCTCTTCTCCAAAATCGAACGTCATTACCTTGCCAAGTTGCCTGACTCGGAGGAAGCAATTATTACGGATACCCGCAAAGTAGTTCGCACCCTCAATTCTTTAGGCATCGAAATGGATACACGGTACGAACTGCTGAAGGATGCACAGGTGAGAAATATTAAAGAATACAACGCGAAATTTCTACAGCGAAAACTCAACCCCCTCGAAGGCCACCATTTTATGCCCTATATTGTTTTGGTAATTGATGAGTTTGCCGATTTGATTATGACCGCCGGAAAAGAAATAGAAATTCCATTGACAAGGCTTGCCCAGCTTGCCCGTGCCATTGGCATCCACCTGATCATTGCCACCCAGCGTCCCTCTGTAAATATTATTACAGGTTCCATCAAAGCAAATTTTCCTGCCAGGATAGCCTTCAGGGTAATTTCGAAGGTAGATTCACGAACCATCCTCGACAGCCCCGGAGCCGACCAATTAATCGGGAGGGGTGATATGCTGCTTTCAACCGGAAGCGATCTCATCAGGATGCAGTGTGCATTTATAGATACACCCGAAATTGACAAACTTACCGAATACATTGGCTCGCAGAGGGCTTACCCACATGCCTATCAGTTGCCCGAATTTGTTGATGAAAATGATGACGGCCCTGCTGAATTCGATCCTGAAGAAAAGGATGCGCTTTTCGAGGAAGCAGCCCGGATACTGGTGCAAAGTCAGCAAGGATCCACTTCGTTGCTTCAGCGAAAAATGAAAATCGGTTACAATCGCGCTGGCCGTATCATCGATCAACTGGAAGCTGCCGGTGTGGTAGGCCCATTCGAAGGAAGTAAAGCCCGTGAGGTAATTATAAAAACCGAATTTGATTTGGAACAATTTTTGAAAACACTCGATGAAAAATTTTAATAAAATATCATGATGAAAAAAATATTAGCTGTTTGCTCATTAATTATCAGTATGCTACTGATTTCTTCTATCCCTGGCTCTGCCCAGTCCAACAACACTAAAGCCACGGAAATTCTGGATGAGGTTACACAAAAAACAAAAGCCTATAAATCTATCAAGATGGAATTTAATTATCAGATGGAAAACGCGGAAGCCAATATTAATGAACTCACTTCAGGAAAGGTATTGGTAAGTGGAGATAAATATCGCCTTGAGATTGCAGGGCAGCTTGTAATTTCTGACGGAATAACCATCTGGACAATTATCGAAGATTCAGAAGAGGTTCAGGTAAATGAAGTTTCTGAAGATGATCAGTCATTTTCTCCCACCAAAATGCTCAGCGATTACAGCGAGGATTATAAATCGAAACTCGACCCAAAAGTTAATGAACTGAATGGCATTGACGTTTACCTGCTGGAACTAACGCCCAACGAAAAAAAAACCTTTGAACGTGTAAACCTTTTTATCAATAAGAACAAAATGCAGCCTTACAGGATGGAAATTTTTGATTACAACCAAAGTGTTTATACATACACCATCACTACCTTTGATACGGATATAACACTTTCAGACAATGATTTTACTTTTTCAGAAGCCGATTATCCTAATTTTGATGTAATAGACATGAGGTAGCCTATGACCTGCCCTTCTCATGCAGAACAGTGGTATGGTGCTTTAAGGTTCTGAGTATAAACGCCGCAAGTCCTGTACATGCCAAAACAATATTTGAAATCCTGGATGGATCGAATTGCTGGTATTCCAAAAAAATCCGCAGGTTGTCGATAAAGGCAAAACCAAAAACGGTGGCTAAAACCCCTGAATATTCCCTTCTGAATACCGATTTTATCGAAAAAACCAGATTGCTTTTTCTGTAATTTTTAAATGAAGGGATAAAAGCAGGAGCCGTCATCGACCAATCCAGATAGGGCTTTCCAAATTTCTTTTCCAGAAAGCGCTCCTCAGCAAACATAATACGCTCGTAGTAGAGCCAATAGGCCAGTGAAACAATAATAATGAAATAAATATTGAAAGTAAAAATCACAATACCTATCCACATTAAATAGTTGCCCAGGTACAAAGGGTGACGAATGACGGAATAAATGCCGCCCGTGTTCAGCTCCTCGGCTACCTGTCCTTCTTTCGTGTTTCGCCCTGAAGTTCCCGCCGGTGTAGTTCCTATTGTAATGGCTCTTACTATTAGTCCGGCAAGGCTAAGCAAAATCGCGAAAATTGTAATGCCTGTTTGCAGGATATAATTAGCAAATGCATAATTAGTAAGGTAAACAACCGGAACTGCCAGTACAAAAAGAATCACCGGAATAAAACTTCTGTTTTTGAAAAGAAAATTACCACTGCTTTCAAAGGAATGGATTAATGCCATTGGATGAATATTAAAATTTGAAGGCGCAAAAGTAGCGTATTTATTTAAAAGTTTTGACCAGACAAAAATTCCGGGAGAAGACTGGAAACCGCGTATTGGATTTGAGTAAGCTACAAATTGAAATAGTGTAAGCTGTGGTCGGGAATGCTCCTGCACGGAAAGATAATAAACCGGAAATTACCGGCATCAAAACAAACACTATTCATAGCCAAACCCCTGATGATGGGTGTACGACAAATATCACAGAATGTTTTTTTATCTGATATTTTGGTCATCGAATTGAACGCCTGCCCGCCGTAATGAAATGTAGGTGGGAATTACACGAATTAATCCCGCCAAAAGCGGGAAATTAATTCGATTAATCTGCGTAATTCGATGATAATATTTTTGATGAGTGCAATTGATCGTAGACCACCCACCTATATTTTTCGGTTGCCGCAGAAATTGCGCATTTTTTTTCAGGACTGTTGGTGGCCTTTTTATTTTCGCTTCGAATGATTTACGGTGGACCCACCGAAATGTTAAAAAGTTGATCGTGATCGAAAAAAATTCCCGGATGCCACAGGCCTTGTTTTGAAATAATTTTGTAGGTTTGAGGGTACAAAAAAAAACACGCTGCTGAAAAGAAACATTAAATTTGAATTTTTTTTTACCTTTGAAGAATGAGAAAATTAAGACTATACTTTGACACATCAGTTTTTGGAGGTGTTTATGATGTTGAATTTCAAGAGGAAACATAATCGTTATTCAAAATGGTAAAAAACGGAGAAATTATTTGTGTTTACTCTGACCTTTGTGAATTTGAACTTGAAAACGCACCGGAAAAAGTCAAAGAACATTTCCTTAATCTCGACAAAAGTCAAACTGAATTCGCAGAAATAACTGAAGAAATTAACGAACTCGCACAAGAGTATGTTAAAGAAAAAGTTGTTGGTGAAACAAGTATTGATGATTGAAGACATATCGCTTGTGCAACAATAAATAAAGTTGATTATCTAGTAAGTTGGAATTTCAAACATATCGTCAATGTTTTTAGAATTAGAGGTTTCAATGCAATAAACATAAAAAACGGACACATACAATTAGATATTCGCTCACCTAAAGAAATCATACGAAATGAGTAAAACAGATAAAAAAAATAAAGCGTTTGACACCGTTAAATTCTTTAGAGAAGTTAAAGAAAAAATAGCAAAAGAAACTAAAGATATGACTTTTGCGGAATTTAAAGAATACTTAAATCGAAGAAAATTGAAACTTGCGAAATAGAATGTCAACCGCACAACAGGCGATGATAACGCATTGACGCCTATGAACACCGGATTAACCTGCGTAATTCGATGATCATATTTTTGATGAGTTTAATTTGTCGTACACCCCTTTTGATTTTTCGGTTTCCATAGGAATTTCGCATTGTTTTTTTCAGGACTATTGGTGGCCTTTGTATGTTCGCTTCGAATGATTTCCGTTAAACGCACCGAAATGTTAAAAAGTTGATTGTGATCGAAAAAAAGCCGGATGCCACAGGTGTTTTTTGAAAATAATTTTGTAGGTTTGGACTCAAAAAAATAAAGTACCTACAAATGAAAAATTCCTGTTCCCACATTGCTTTAGACGATCACCGCGAAAACACAGATGTGAGGCTGGTTTTCGGGAAGGAATACAGCCTTATAAATAAAGTAAAATCATTTCAGTTCACATTAAAATTTGAGGCTGTAGAAAGATGAACAAGAAAAATAGTTGAAAAATGGATTAGCTACTTTGTTTATCATAAGGATGTTGAGTTTGAGAAAATTACAAAAAGGTTAAAATGAGAATAATTGTTGACTATAAAGATTCAGAATCAGGACTTAGCCAGTTGAAAATTCATTCAGCAAAATATTTATCGGATTATGCAATTCGGATAAAGTTTACTGATGGAAATGAGAAAATTGTTGATTTTAAACCATTTTTATCAAAAGCTTTCCATCCATCGATTAAGAAATATTTGGATGAAAGCAAATTTTCAAAATTCTCATTGACTGATGGGAATTTAAACTGGAACGATTACGACTTAATTTTTCCAATTGCTGATTTATATAATGGGCACATAGATGCATAATCCAGGAGACCACAGCCACACAACAATAGGAAGGTCTATCCTACATACGCTATTTTACCCTTACTCCACACCAACATTTTGGTGTCCCACCACACTCAAAACCTTAACATACCGCTGATTTGCCTTCGGTTGAGGTCTGACATTTTTAGGGTGTATCCTCCAACAAGCCAGCGGTTTTCGGCTTCCAGGGTTTTGCGCTGAATATCACGAAAATCGACCTCGTTGATAGCCCCTGACCTGTATTGTTCTATGGCAATTTTCAGGTTTTTATCCGCATTATTCAATGCCTTTTTTCAAAGGGGAGTTCAAGTCGGACTGTGGATTTAGAAAAAAAATGCTTCAATGCCAAACAACACATCCTTTCAAAAACAAAAAATTCTATTTTTGCAGGTAACAGAAAATCAGAAAATTGATGCAATGCAGAATCATACCTTTAAAATAGCATTTTTTTACTTACCTATTCAATAACCAAATTCAATAAAATGGAAGATTACAATACAACATTAAAGGAATGGATTGACGATGAAAAAGCGGCTGTCGAATTTATTCATGTTGCCGGTAAGCTTTGGTTCGACAAATCCATCGAACTGATTATTTTGAGAAGTCAGCTTATCGACCGGGGGCCTGCCAAGGTACTTAATAAGCATGTAAGAGCAGAAACAATCCTTAAAATACCAATCAAAATACAGGATTCGCTGCTGCTGGCCAAAGCCATACTCACCGAAGATATTGCTCCTGCCAGGATTGATATTGGACGACTGGATGCCGAATGGGTGGAAGAGCGCCATAATTACAGCAATGCAAACGATTTTGTTAAAGAAAAACTTAAAAAATTTGTGGGTGCACCCCCCAGAAGCACCCGTGTTCAGGATGTGGTATTGTATGGTTTTGGGCGCATCGGACGATTGCTTGCCCGTGAACTGATTAAGATTACAGGAAACGGCAGCCAGCTCAGACTAAAAGCCATTGTAACACGTAGCAACAAACCTGAAGATATCCGCAAAAGAATTTCACTGTTTCGCAAGGATTCAGTGCATGGGCCATTTGCAGGTGTTGCAAACGAAGATATCGAAAACAGTTGTTTTAGAATCAATGGAAACATTGTTCACCTGATTGCTGCCAACAATCCCGAAGAAATCGACTATACCGCCTATGGCATTAAGGATGCTATGGTTATCGACAATACAGGCGTTTGGCGCGATCGTGAAGGTTTGTCGCGGCACTTGCAGGCAAAGGGTGTTAGCAGGGTTTTGCTCACTGCCCCGGGCAAAGGTGATATTCCAAATGTGGTATATGGAGCCAATCAGGACACCCTTGATCTTGAGAAAGAAAAAATATTTTCGGCTGCATCATGCACAACAAATGCCATTGTTCCTGGGCTCATAGTACTTGAGGAAGGATTGGGCATCAGCAAAGGTCATATCGAAACCATTCACTCCTACACCAACGATCAGAACCTGTTGGATAACTACCATAAAAAATCTCGTCGTGGCCGTTCTGCCCCGCTCAACATGGTTATAACCGAAACGGGCGCAGGTTCAGCCGCTGCCAAAGTAATTCCTAAACTCGGCGGCAAATTAACTTCCAATGCAGTGAGGGTTCCAACACCTGATATGTCGCTGGCTATACTTACGCTTGAAATGGAAAAAGAAACTACTGTTGAAGAGGTGAATAAATTATTCCTTAACGCAGCATTAAAAGGGAAATTAATCGAGCAGATCAGATACAGCAATTCTACCGAATTTGTTTCTTCCGATGGTATTGGCGATTCATGTGCCTGCATTTTTGATGAACCGGCTACCAAAGTTTCGGCAGATGGTAAAACAGTTATCGTTTACCTTTGGTATGACAACGAATTTGGTTACACCTCGCAGGTGGTTAGGCTTGCAAAACATCTTGGCCAGGTAAAAAGCTACAGATATTATTAATATTGAATACTGGTATTTAATAAAAAGGGGCAAGATTGGTGAGCCCCTTTTTTTTTACCCTTACCCATAACAATATCAAACCCGTTTTGCCTGAATGATCTGATATACTTGGTAGTCATCCAATTTTTTGAGAATCAATATTTCATTTTTTTTAAGGCAGGGATTAAAAAAAACTACTTTTGCCTTCCATAACAAAGTGAGTAGAATGTGGTAATTTTTTGATTCACTGATGGCCATTGACTCACAAAATGAAATTTAGCATACCAAATAGTTATGGGAAAGACAAAATATATTTTCGTTACCGGGGGCGTAACTTCAAGCCTTGGAAAAGGTATTATCTCCGCATCATTGGGTAAACTTCTGCAGGCAAGGGGTTATTCCGTTACCATCCAAAAGCTCGATCCTTACATCAATATCGATCCGGGTACACTCAATCCTTATGAGCATGGCGAATGCTTTGTTACTGAAGATGGTGCCGAAACAGACCTTGATCTTGGTCATTATGAACGGTTTTCAAACAGCCCCACATCACAGGAAAATAACGTTACCACAGGAAAAATATACCAGGCAGTAATCGACAAGGAACGCAGAGGCGACTACCTGGGTTCCACCGTTCAGGTGATTCCTCACATTACAGATGAAATAAAATACCGTATAAAACTACTGGGGAACAAAGGAAACTACGATTTTGTGATCACCGAAATTGGTGGTACAGTGGGTGACATCGAATCCTTGCCCTACATTGAGGCCGTGAGGCAAATGCGCTGGGAATTGCTTGGTAATACTGTGGTAGTGCACCTTACGCTTGTACCTTACCTTGCCGCAGCCCAGGAGCTTAAAACCAAACCAACACAGCATTCCGTTAAAACCATGCTGGAACAAGGAGTGCAGCCCGACATCATTGTTTGTAGAACAGAAATGCCGCTTACTGAAAACTTAAAAAGTAAAATTGCACTTTTTTGTAATGTTGATGTAGCCTCTGTTATCGAATCGATTGATGCGGAAACCATTTACGATGTGCCGTTGCTGATGCTTGAGGAGAAGCTTGACGTTGAGGTTTTGAAAAAACTTAAGCTTCCCGTTGAAAACGAACCGGAACTCATCAAATGGAAAGAGTTTCTGAATAAATACAAAAACCCGACATCGGAAGTTACCATAGGACTGGTGGGCAAATATGTTGAATTGAAAGATGCCTACAAATCAATCAGTGAATCATTTATTCATGCGGGTACCGAGAACGATTGCAGGGTTAATGTGCGTATGATCCATTCAGAGGAAATCGAGGATTTGGGAATTGTGAACCAGTTTGACGGATTGGATGGTATTTTGGTTGCCCCCGGTTTTGGTTCTCGTGGGATTGAAGGAAAGATCAAAGCCATAACCTATGCCCGCGAAAATAAAATTCCATTTCTCGGTATTTGCCTGGGCATGCAATGTGCAGTTATAGAATTTGCACGCAATGTACTCGATTTTGACAAGGCCAATTCGACGGAGTTTAACAGCAAAACACCTTTTCCGGTGATTGACATGATGGAGGATCAAAAGAAAATTTCGGGCCTGGGCGGAACCATGCGCCTGGGAAGTTTTGGTTGTAAAGTTACCACCGAAACCCATGCCTGGGATATTTACAAAGAAGAAAAGATTGCTGAGCGTCATCGTCACCGCTACGAATTCAACAATAAGTATCTTGAAGATTTTAGAAATGCAGGTATGATTGAGTCAGGAATTAATACGCAGGGTGATTTGGTTGAGATTGTCGAACTGAAAAATCATCCCTGGTTTGTGGGCGTTCAGTTTCATCCCGAATATAAAAGTACTGTGGCCAATCCTCATCCGGTTTTTGTGAATTTCGTAAAAGCAGCAATGAGCTACCACGATCAGCCATTGGATGCCGAAAATTAAGCAAACGGAATTGAAACTAAAACATGAATCTGCGAACGGATAGAATTCAGCATAAATAAATTCATCTTATGCAGAGCCTTTTCATAAGGGGCTTTTTTACCTGAGTTGCAATTTTTTACTGCTTCGTATTTGCATTGCATTCGCCTTGCGAAGAATTAGGAATAAACAAGGAAATTTTTGTAATCTTAGCAAGATAAGCTGCCAGAAATATAGCTCCCACAGAAGTACTTACATGCCACAACCAGTGTGTTCCATTGGGCAGCAGGGGAGGGCTAAAATCGTCAGCATACCTGAAAAATAAGGCAAGGGCAAGAAAAGTTGCACCAAAAGTCAGATTTTTTATTTCATAGAATCTGGTTCTGAGCAAAAAAATGATTGAGGGAATAAATATCATCATTCCGGTTAAAAAATAGGAAGTGTTGATGCGGGCACTTCCGCTAAAAATCGCAAAGGCAATAAACCTGAGCCCCACTGAAACAAGGATGATTAGCACTACCCACAACCAATGCGGAAGTACTTTCAGCCACAAGTAAATACTCACCGAAATCGTAAGCAGTGCTATGGGTACAAAATCCATAAAAAGGAAAAATTGTGAAGCCCTGAATGCATGATAAATGGTGCTTCCCAACCCCCCGATGGCCATGAGCGGAGCAGCCCAGAAAATCAGGAAGGCATATTCCCGGTGGTGCCCGCGGAGCTTCCACAAAAGATAAAAAACCGGAATGAGAAAGGTGAGCGATGAAAAGGCATTCCAGGGTTCCACAAACCAGTGGTCAAAATCTGTTTCAAAATACAAGGAGCCTCCGTCGGCTAAGCGTTCCATAAAAGTTTTCGTTTTGGTTGTATGATTATTATTTGATCCTGCTAATAATTTCGTGCTTATGGATTAATGTAAAAATGATTATTTCAATAAGTCCACAGTCAACAGCAGCCTGTTAATTTATCAAATTTATCATGTTAAATTAAATAAATTCAATTTTTAAATACCTGCATTTTTTTTGGTTTTGTCCGTTTATTAAAAAATTTTGCAGGACTGCCGACTTTGAACTGCCTGCCTTTCTGACTCTGCCAATCAAAATCTTCTACCAAAATTTTGTTGTAACACTATTTCGATAAACCCCAAACAGATAATGTTAGTATAACAAATTGAAGCATCTGATCCGGTTTCAGGGATCAGATGCAAACATTCGGTTTTATTACTCTGTTGGAGGAATTACAATTTTGGAGGCATAGGAAGTGCTGTAAGCCCCAAAGGCACCAAAAGCTCCATTGCTGATATTCCCTTCCACGTTGGCGGGCGGACCGCTGAAAAGTGGAGTTTGAAAACTTATCTCCTCCTGAAGCTGCCATAAAAAGTTTGTATATTCCTTTGTGATTCTGGCAACCCTAAGTGATACCTTGTCTCCTGGTATCAGCTTTTGATTTTCTTTTGATTGATCCAGAAAGCCAACGCCAATGCCATTTGTGTAGTTGCCGTTGTAAAGGAGGTCATCCACCACAAACACCTGCTCGATGGTATCGTTTATCAACACCCCGTTCCGATAAATGTGAAACATGTAATAATCTTCTGTGGGTGGATCCAAAACGTAACATTTTACCTCCCAGAAACCTTCTTTGCCCCAGTCTTGATGAAATTCAAGTGCAATCGAATCCAGTTCGCTGATAGGATTTATTTTTGATTGGGCAGTATATTCTGATGCTCCTCCAATTTCTTCATCCAAAAGTATTCTTAAAGTGTATTCTTTTCCAATGGTGCCGGCAACCAATGAGTCGGTTAAATACACACCTGAATTTTCAGGGGTTTCACTTAGTTCATATTCTTCATCGATCGAAGATATGCTAATTTGAGCATTTGAAACTCTTCCCGGGATGGTGTTGCTAAAATAATCTTCGGTACGGGTCAGCACAACTTTGTGTGTCATTGTATCAGATGAAAACTCGCCTTCAACAACCAGGCGTGCATATTTCTGCTGGTCAAGATTTATATCAATCCGTTCGGTACACGAGAAGGTGAAAATTACCACAACAGAAATTGCAATTAAATTTTTTACTTTGTTGATCATGATCTGAAATTTTAAAATTTAAAATTGTAGGAAATACTTGGAATAATCGAAAACAGATAGGTCATTTCGGCGTAGGTTGTATAGGGGTCATTTTCATCTTGCTGAAAATTGATCGACCATGCATTTTTACGGGCATAAGCGTTGTAAACCGAAAGATTCCACTCGCCATAGTATTTGCGATTGGGTTTTTCTTTGGGTTTTAGGGTTAGCGAAATATCCAGCCGGTGATAATCGGGCATGCGGTAGTCGTTGCGATCCGAATAAATGGGAATAATTTTATTCCCCCAAATGGCTCTGCCTGTTGGAAAAGTTACAGGCAATCCAGTCGAATAAACCCAATTGAGTCCTCCCACCAGCCTTTTGCTAAAGTTGTAATTGAGGACGATGGAAATGTCGTGTGGTTTGTCGTAAGGTGCATCGTATGGATTTCCGTTGTTGATCGCTGAAATGTCGCGTCTGGCTTTCGACAGTGTGTAACTAACCCAGCCAGTAAGATTCCCTTTTTGTTTTCTGATCATAAATTCGAGGCCATAGGATTTTGCGGTACCAAAACGAAGTTCGCCCTCAATTTCTTTGTTAAGCAATAGCTCTGCATGATCCTTAAAGTCGATGGCATTTTGCATGTATTTGTAGTAACCCTCCACCGAAGCTTCAAAGGTATTGTCTTTAAAATTCCTGAAATATCCCAGTGCCACCTGATCTGAAATCTGTGGTTTTACATTGGGACTCGATGGAAACCAAATATCGAGAGGGGTTCCGGCAGTTGAATTTTGTGCCAGGTGAATGTATTGTGCTGCTCTGGAATAGCTTCCTTTTATCGATGAAACCTCATCGAGAATGTAGGTAAATCCAAAACGCGGTTCAAGGTTCATGTATGTATTATACACATCACCGCTGGAAATGCCTTTGGTGCCGACCATTTCATAAACCTCGTTAAAGCTGTAAAGAGTATCGGGGCCAATGTTGTTAAACATCGAAAGCCGCAAGCCGTATTTTAGGGTAAGCAAGGCTCCTATTTTTTGCTCGTTGCTTACATAAATTCCCGATTCAAGTGCATATTTTTTAGGGATGATAAACTCGTTAAAAAAAGTTTCATCACCAATGCCACGTGCCTCGCCGGGCTTAAAAGTGTGATGGATTAAGCTTCCGCCAAATTTGATGGTATTGTTTGTGTTCCAGTACCAGTTAAAGTCAGCTTTAGCTGTATAATCCACCAGTTTCGATTTCCATTCAAACGAATTAGCCTCGCCTTCGGGAGTTCCCAGCTCATATTCATACCTCGACCTGAGGAGAGTGAAATTGGAAAATAATTTTTTTGAAAAAAGATGATTCCACCTAACGGTAACAGTGTTGTTTCCCAAACCCATTCCGGCAAATTCATTTTTAAACACATCCCTGCCAAAATAGGCTGATGCAAAAATGCGGTTGTTCTCGTTTATGGTATGACTGATTTTGGCATTGAAATCCCAGAAAAACAATTTACTGCCATCAAGATCGGGATTGTTAAAAAGCGGGATAAACAAATCTGCGTAAGTTCGTCGTCCTGAAACAATGAATGAGGTTCTATCTTTAATTATCGGGCCTTCCAGAGTAAGGCGGCTCGAAATCAGGCCAATTCCGCCGGTTCCTGTAAATTCTTTCAGGTTGCCGTCTTTCATGCGCACATCAAGCAGCGATGAAAGTCTTCCTCCGTAGGCCGCCGGAATATCCCCTTTATAGAGTTTAACATCCTTAATGGCATCGTTGTTAAAAACCGAGAAGAATCCCAGAAGGTGGCCTGCATTGTAAACCGCGGCTTCATCCAAAAGCACCAGGTTTTGATCGGAGCTTCCACCTCTCACACTGAATCCTGTGGAGCCTTCGGCGAGTGGCTTAACACCGGGCAAAAGCTGAATTGCCCGCAAAACATCGGTTTCGCCAAAGAGCGCCGGTATTTGTGATATGGTTTTCGATTCAATTTTCACCACGCTCATTTCGGCTGCCGATACATTTTTGTCCTGACGTTCACCTGTAATTACAACTTCTTCGAGTTGCTGTTCTGTACTTTTCAATTCGATGTCGATGGTGAGGTCTTTTTGAAGCTTTACTGTCCTTGTTTGGCTTTGGTAGCCAATGTATGAAAAGGTGAGTGTGTACTCTCCTGAAGGTACGCTTACTGCATAAAAACCATAGAGGTTAGAAACAGTTCCTGTTTGAAGCTCCGCAATATAAACTGTGGCTCCAATAAGCATTTCTCCGGTTTTGCTGTCGCCGATGTGGCCGCTGATGTTGAGCCTTTTAGGTTCCCCGTCATCGCCGGCCGACACTGTTGTTGCAAAAATGAGCAACAAAGAAATTGAAACAATAAAATATTTTACTTTCATTAAATCTTGTTTTTGTTTTATTTAATTTTTGTTTTCATGCTGTATGGACATGAGCAGAAACGAATGGTTGCAAAAATGGTTGTGAAATGTTATTTTATTAACAATTGTTTAATACAAACTCCAATCCCGAAAGTGTTAAGGTTTTATACCCAAAGTTTGTTCATCGGTTTTGTAGGGCGATTTTACATGATCAACATCTAAAAAGAGAAAAGCCTGTTATTTTTTTTTGAAACTTAACTATAATTTTAGAACAGTGATAATGGCAATTTTTCAATGATTCATCTTTAAGTTTCAGTTTACTGATTTTGAATGTAATTAAGCTGGTTCTCCCATATTCTGTTCGGTAATTTTACTATTTTAGCCACCAAACAACAAAGGGTCAAAAATTTATAATTTCCAATGAAGCCAGGGTTTAATCAAAAGCATTTAGAGCAGCATATTGGCATCCTTCAGGCAGAATTACAAATGATGAGGGAGGCATTAAAAACATCGGAGAAAAATTTGTCGGATTATCGTCAAATTGTTGAAAATGCAAATTCAGCGGTGATCATCATGTCGATGAATGGAAAGGTTGAATACCTCAATCCCTTTGCCGAAAGAATATATGGGGTGTTGGACAAATCAGGCAACACGGATACTATTTATCAGGACATTTTTATAAAAAAAAAGGACAAAAAAAGTTCGATTAAGGAAATGCTTGGATTGCTTCAAAAAAGTGACCAAAATATTTTTAACCACGAAAAGCTAATTAAAATTGCTGATGGGAATTCCTTTTGGATTTCATGGACAATACGTCTTTTATTTGATGAGAATCAACAACCATATCGTTTTATAGCAATAGGTGCCGATATTTCAAAGCGCAAACTTGCCGAGGACGCCATGCGCGAAAGTGAATACAACCTCACAAAAGCGCAGGAGGTGGCCAAAATTGGTAGTTGGGCCTGGGAAATTGATACCGACAACATTCATTGTTCCAGCTATTTTCTTAAAATTTTTGGTGTGCATCCGGTAACAAGCTACAAACAATTGCTCGTGCAATTGGAAGGCATTATTTTTCAGGAATACCGAAATTATATCAATACCAAAATTGCTCATGCAACCGAACGTGGTACAACCGAATCGTTTACCTACAGGATCAGCCATCCATCGGGCGAATCGCGCTGGATAATGGAAGAAGTTTCCTTGCTTGGAGATATCGGCAAGAAAAAACAAATGCTCATCGGGACGGTTCGCGATATCACCGAACAGAAAGCTGCCGAGGACAAATTGAAAGAGTACCTCCTCATTGTATCTTCTTCGAGTGAGCTAATGTCGCTCATCGATCGCCATTACCGGTACATAAATGTGAATCAGGCCTATCTTGATGCCTACGGTAAAAACTCACACGAAATTGAAGGCCATACTGTGGAGGAAATGTTTGGTCATAAAACATTTCAGGAAATTATAAAGCCAAATATCGACAAGTGCCTGCTTGGCGAGCACCTTACCGATCAGTATTGGTTTGATTTTCCAAATGGTCAGAAATGCTTTCTTGATGTAAAATACAACCCCGTGCTTGAAGTTGATGGAACAATATCAGGAGTAACCGTTAGCGCCCGCGACATTACCGATTTAAAGGAAGTAGAAGAGCAACTGAACATCTTTAAGCTTTTTGCAGAAGAATCGGGTGTGGGATTTGGTATGGCCAATTTAGATGGTGAAATCACCTACCTCAATTCAAGACTGAGCAGCATGGCCGGATATGCTGATACTTCAGCCCTGTTGGGAAAAAATATCCTGGATTCATACCTGGGAAATCATAAAGATAAATTATTCAATGAAATTTTACCAACCATAAAACGCAAAGGCCAATATACAGGTGAAATTGATCTGGTGCGAAAAGATGGCATTGTAATACACACCATCGAAAACTTTTTTATAATAAGAAATGCCGAAGGTGAGGCCGTTTCATTTGCGCTGACAGTAACAGATATTACCGACCGCAAACTTGCCGAAAAGGCACTGCAGCAAAGCGAGAATAATTTCAGGGCCATTTTTACCAATGCCGCCATTGGTATTGATGTGGTGGATAAACATGGAAACTTTATTCAGGTAAACAAGGCCATGTCGGACATGATGGGCTATACTGCCGATGAATTGAAAAAACTAAGTGTTGCCGATGTTACCTATGCCGACGACAGGGAAATCAGTAAAAACCCCCTCGAAGATTTGTTTCACGGGAAAAAAGATTTTTACAGGATCGAAAAAAGATACCTCCGGAAGAATGGTGAAATTTTTTGGGCTGACCTTTCAGTGACGGATTTTCATGATGTGATAAATGACCAAAAACTGGCTATTGGCACGATCATCGATATAAACGATTCGAAACGGCTGGAGGAGGAACTACGGAAATCGCGCGAGGAAGCCATCAAGGCTAACATGGCTAAATCGGAATTCCTTGCCAATATGAGCCACGAAATCCGAACACCACTCAATGCGGTGATTGGATTTACCGAATTGCTCGAAACTATGGTGAGCGATACCAGGCAAATCAATTATTTACAATCCATTAAATCGGGCGGGAAAAACCTTTTGATGCTTATCAACGATATTCTCGATCTTTCCAAAATTGAAGCTGGAAAGCTGGAGTTTAAATTCGAAGCCCTGAATCCCTATTTTCTTATAGATGAAATCAAACAGATTTTCTCCATTAAGATTGCAGAAAAAGACATCGATTTCATTGTAGAAGTGCAGGATGATATTCCCGGCAGCCTCATTTTGGATGAAGTAAGGCTTCGGCAGGTAATTTTCAATCTTATTGGCAATGCCATTAAATTCACCGAAAACGGATATGTAAAATTTTCGGTTCGAAAATTGATTTCTAAAGGAGATACCAGCAAAATCGATTTAATAATTGATGTTGAAGATACAGGTATTGGAATTCCGGAAAATCAGCACGATAGAATTTTTGATGCATTTCAGCAGCAAAGCGGACAAAGTACCAGGAAATATGGAGGGACAGGTTTGGGGCTTTCGATAAGTAAAAGACTGGTGGAAATGATGGGAGGAGTTATCTCCCTAAAAAGTGTTGTGGGAAAAGGCTCTGTTTTTTCGTTCACTTTGAAAGGTGTTTCAATTGGCGCAGCCCTCGAAGATATTGCCCGCGAAGATAGCCTGAATGTTGACGGCATCACGTTTGAACCTGCAAAAATCATGATCGTTGACGACGTTGAATCCAACAGACGTATTATCAGCGAAAATTTTGCATCCAGAAACCTAAGGATGGTAGAAGCCGAGGATGGACATAAAGCTGTTTTACTTGCCAGTCAGTTTTTGCCCAATGTCATTTTTATGGATATCCGAATGCCCGTTATGGATGGATTCGAAGCCGCAAGATTAATCAAGACCCGGAATACCACCAAATCGATAAAAATAATTGCCTTAACTGCTTCAGTTCGCAGTGAGGATCAGGATGAGGATTACCAGAAGTATTTTGATGGTTATCTGAAAAAACCTGTAACGCGTGTGGAACTCTTCCGCGAATTGATGCGTTTTTTAAAATACAAAGAGATAAAGCAAATACTTCCTGAAATTCCTGAAATCAAATCAGGTGAACCCGGCGAATTTCAAATAAAGATTTCACCAAACCAGGCTCGCAATCTTATA
>JAIOZV010000022.1 GCA_021740425.1 Bacteroidales bacterium
GCTTAACGGCGATACTTTTTATCATATCGATTATCAAAAATTCCTTGATATTCACCGCGGTAAAGAGTCGAGACTTAGCATGGTTTTGCGCGAATTGGACGACGTTTCAAGGTATGGAAGCATTGAAAGAGATGACTCAAGGCGAATAACCGGATTTTGGGAAAAGGAAAAAAAGTCAGGTAAAGGTTTTATCAACGGTGGGGTTTATATAATAAATAAACGATTTTTTGAATCTCAGAACCTGCCTGATAAATTTTCGCTGGAAAAAGACTTCTTTGAAAAAATTTACAAAACCGAAAAAATTTATGGGATTCTTTGTCGTCAGTATTTTATTGATATTGGCGTGCCCGAAGATTATGAAAGAGCACAGAATGATTTTAAAGACTTTGAATATTTCTCGTAACTGGACATTGTACCTCGACCGCGATGGGGTAATCAATCACAGGTTGGTTGACAACTATGTGCGGACTCCTGATGAATTTCGTTTTTTTGACGGAGTGCCGGAAGCCATCAGAATATTTTCTGAAATCTTCGACAGGATTATTATTGTTACCAACCAGCAGGGCATCGGCAAAGGGTTGATGACTGTTGAGGAATTGAATGAGGTGCATAAAAAAATGATGAACGACATTCGGGCTGCGGGAGGCCGGATTGATAAAATTTATCATTGTGCCGGGCTTAAAGAACAGAGGCCTTTTTGTCGTAAACCTCAGGTGGGCATGGGGCTGGAATCAAAAAAAGACTTTCCTGAGATTAATTTCAAAAAATCTATTATTGCAGGTGATTCCAAATCGGATATGCAGTTTGGCAGGCGGCTTAAGATGAAAACAATTTTAATAGGTGAGGAAAATACCATTGCCCTTGAAAGTCCTGTACTCATTGATTATTGGTTTCAATCACTTTATCATTTTGCTAAAAATCTGATAAGCTAATTTCTTTATTCACCTTCTAATGATGCGCAATTGATGTCTGCTCAACTCATCCTGTATAGTTTTTTAGCCTACACTTTTATGCTTTTTCTGGTGAGTTTTATCACAGCCAGAAAGTCCGACAACGAATCCTTTTTTCTGGGAAACCGTAAATCCCCGTGGTTTGTGGTGGCCTATGGCATGATTGGAGCATCGCTATCCGGAGTAACTTTTATATCGGTTACAGGCTGGGTGGAAGATGCCCGTTTTTCGTATATGATGGTGGTTTTTGGCTATCTTATCGGCTATTTTGCAATTGCAAAAGTGTTGCTTCCCCTCTATTACCGATTGCAACTCACCTCTATCTACACCTACCTGCTCGATCGTTTCGGAAACCGATCCTACAAAACCGGTGCTTTTTATTTCTTGCTCTCCAGGGTAATTGGAGCCTCCTTCAGGATGTTTTTGGTGATAAATGTCCTCCAGATATTTGTGTTTGACGTTTATGGAATCCCTTTTTGGCTTACTGTTGTTATTTTTATGGCCCTCATCAATCTCTATACTTTTAAAGGCGGTATAAAAACCATTGTTTGGACTGACATGGTGCAAACTACTTTTATGCTGACTTCGGTTTTGCTGACAGTCTATTTTTTAAAAGATCAAATGGCAATGACTTTTGGCGAGCTTGCCAGGCAGGTAAAAGATAGCGAATATTCCCAAATAGTTTTCACCGATTGGCAGGACAAGCATTATTTTCTGAAAGAGTTTTTTTCAGGAGCATTTATTGCCATTGTTATGACGGGGCTTGATCAGGATATGATGCAAAAAAACCTGAGCTGTCGAAATCTTCGCGATGCGCAGAAAAATATCATTTCACTGAGCTGGATTCTGGTGCCTGTTAATTTTTTGTTTCTGTCGCTGGGTGCTGCCCTGATGATTTTTGTACGTGAAAAAGGGATCGAAATTACAGGTACTTCCGACAGCTTGTTCCCACAAGTAGCCTTGCGCCATCTTGGACCTGTTGCTGCAATAGTTTTTATTATTGGCTTGATATCGGCCGCGTATTCAAGTGCCGACAGTGCCCTCACAGCGCTTACAACCTCCTTTTCGGTGGATGTTTTGGGAATTAACCGCAGGAAAAATCTTTCAGAAAAGCAAAGAAAGAACATCAGATACAAGGTTCACTTTGGAATTACCTTTTTGCTTATTCTGGTTATTGTTTTTTTTAAATCCATAAACAATGATGCTGTAATATCCGAGCTGTTTACGGTTGCAGGTTATACCTATGGCCCCCTGCTGGGACTTTTTGCTTTTGGACTTTTTACACACATGCAGGTCAGGGATAAATGGGTTCCCCTTGTCGCAATAATTTCACCGGCTTTTTGCTATGTTTTAAGCAAGTATTCAACCGAATTATTCAACGGATACAAATTTGGTTTTGAGCTATTAATTCTGAATGGCTTGCTTACTTTTGCCGGATTGCTGATGCTATCAAAAAAACAGGATTAAGCCAAATCCGGCACACTCTTTTCATCTTGTCCTCTTTGATTTTTTCCTGCCTAATTTAGACTGATTTCTGCTTGCAGTGCAAAGAAATTGAGATACATTTGCCGTTAAATTATTCACAATAGGAAAATATCAAATTAAAAAAATAATGAAACAGGAAAATATCGCCACTGCCGGAAATATGGGATCCAAAGTACGTTCCGATTGCTTCGTTTCTGTTGAGCTTACGCAAAGCGGAGGGGTGCAAATCGACCTGAAAAGTAAGGTAAAGTTTATGTATGGTAAAGATATTACCGATCTTACCCAAAAGGTATTTGATTTTTTTGAAATCGAAAATGCCAATGTGTCCATACAAGATAGTGGTGCTTTACCCCATGTACTTGCAGCAAGGCTTGAAGCTGCCATAAACAAACTTAAAGTTACGGATAAAGAATATCTGCCGGAATTTATCCGGGAAAACAAATACGAAACTGCCAAGGATCAATTCAGGTTTTCAAGGCTGTATCTACCCGGAAATTCTCCGAGCCTCATGATCAATGCAGGTTTGCATAAACCCAATGGTCTCATCCTCGACCTTGAAGATGCTGTGGCTTTTGATAAAAAACATGAAGCCCGTTACCTTGTTCGCAACAGCCTGCGGGCGCTCAACTTTTATAAGGCCGAAAAAATGGTTCGCATCAACCAGGTACCCCTGGGTCTTGATGACCTCAGCTTTGTTGTGCCGCATGGTGTAAACCTGATTCTGGTTCCAAAATGTGAAAGTGCTCAGCAAGTTGTTGAAGTAAACCTTCGTATTGCTGAATTGCAAAAGCAGCATGATCAATCAGGAAAAATATGGCTCATGCCCATTATCGAAAGTGCGCTTGGTGTAATCAAGGCCTACGAAATAGCATCATCAGCCGGCAATATTGTTGCCCTTGCCATTGGCCTCGAGGATTACACTGCCGATATCGGAACTCGCCGCACCAACGAAGGAAACGAATCCTTTTTTGCCCGATCCATGGTGGTTAATGCTTGTAAAGCTGCACGAATCCAGGCTATCGACTCCGTATTTTCTGATGTTGGAGATATGGAAGCACTCAAAGAAAATGTAATTAAATCGAAAGCGCTTGGTTTTGACGGCATGGGTTGCATCCATCCGCGGCAAATAAAAGTGATCCACGAAAATTTTGCCCCCGACTCAATAGAGATCGAAAAGGCCAAAAAGATAGTCAATGCATTTATTGATGCTGGTGAAAAAGGACTGGGAGTGGTTTCGCTTGGAACTAAAATGATTGATCCACCCGTTGTAAAACGCGCCGAAAAAGTGATTAAAGTTGCCCTCGATCTGGGCTTGATTAGGGCAGATTGGAGAAATGATTTTCTTACAGAAACTAAGGGGTAGTCTTTTTTTTAGTTTATAAAATACATGCGAAGGCCTAATTGGCTCAAAATTCAAACAACATTGATATGAAAAATCAACCACTTTTCGATATTTTATTCATCGTTTTTATTGCCTCTATATTTTCGCTGATTTCCTATTTTGGCCATTCAAAGATTATTTCACAATTTGCTGTAATCTTTGCTTTGATAAGTTATTTTTTGGGAAAATATGTCGGGAGATTAGGATTAAGAAAATAGAAATTTGGGAACATATTTTATGATTCGGCTCATAGCTGAGAAAAAGCAGATCAAATTTTAATAAAGTGCAAATGAAAAAATACGACAAATTAGTAACAAATGCCGCAGGCAGAGTAGTGCCTGTGTTTTTCAACGGAAAAGAACATACACCCTACATGGGAGTAGGAAAATACAAACCCACAGGTAGAAAATACGCACCCCCCATTGCTACTTGTGCCGATTATCCGGCCGATGGTGATAAAAGAGTGCCCTCGATTAAAGAAGCGCTTATCCGTGCCGGAATTAAAGATGGTATGACCATCTCATCGCATCATCATTTTCGCAATGGCGATCTGATAGCTGTGCAGGTTTTTGATGCCGCCCACGAGCTTGGTATTAAGGACCTGGTGTGGTATCCTTCGGCTTCGTTTCCGTGCCAGGAGAGAATGATCGAATATCTCGAAGACGGAACCATAAACCGCATCGAAGGGAGTATGAACGGGCCTTTGGGAAAATTTACTTCCGAGGGCAAAATGAAAGGCATGAGTGTACTCCGGTCGCATGGTGGCCGGTATCAGGCTGTTCAGGACGGAGATGTTCACATCGATATTGCCATTATTGCAGCACCTACCGCCGACCCCTTTGGAAATGCAACCGGCGACCGCGGTCCTGCAGCCTGCGGCCTGCTTGGTTTTGCCCTTGCCGATTCGCAGTATGCCGACAGGGTAATTGTGGTTACCGATAATATTGTACCTTTCCCCTGCATTCCCTGGCAAATTCATGGTAATTATGTCGATTTTGTGGTGGAAGTAGATCAGGTTGGTATTCCTGAACGCATTATTTCAGGTACTACCGAAATCACCAAAAGTCCGGATCGCCTGCTGATTGCTGAAATGACAGCCCAATTTTGCGATGAAGCCGGAATTGTAAAGGATGGATTTTCATATCAGGCAGGAGCAGGTGGTACAGCACTCTCCATCGGGATTTATTTTGAACAGATGCTGCGCGAAAGAAAAATTAAGGCTCGTTTTATCCGCGCAGGAAGCAATAAATATCCGGTGAAAATGCTCGAGGATGGTCTGGTAGATTACATTCTCGATGGCCAGACTTTCGACCTTGAAGGTGTTAGATCAATGCGCGAAAATCCGGGTCATGTAAATACCAGCCCCTTTACAAGCTATAATTATCATGGTAAGGGAAATTTTGCCTCGATGGTTGACGTGGTGATTCTTGGAGCTACCGAGGTGGATGTGCATTTCAACGCCAATGTGGTTACACATTCCGATGGTTACCTCCTTCATGGTATCGGTGGCTGGCAAAACTGCCTTTTCTCAAAATGCACAATTCTTCCAATACCACTTTTTCGCGACAGAATGCCTGTGGTAGTTGATGAAGTTACCACCCTTTGCGGACCCGGCGAATTGATTGATGTGATTGTTACAGAACGCGGAATTGCTATCAATCCACTCCGGCAGGATTTGATAGAGAAATTTAAAAACACCTCTCTACCTGTAAAAACCATAGAAGAATTGAAGGCTGAAGCAGAAAAAATTTGTGGAAAACCTTCCAAACCAGAACTTTCGGATGAAATTGTTTCGGTGATAAAATGGGTGGATGGTACGGTATTGGACGCAGTTAGAAAAGTGAATCCAAAATAGTACTTGTAATAAACCGTCATGAGAAACCGGTTAAGATGCTGATTTTGATCAATTACATCATGAAAACTTCTCATGTACATTATATTTGTTTTACATTTGCCAATACAATTTTCAGGCTTCTGGTTTTGATACGATTAAACCAAGTTCATCGATAAATGGATCATACAGATTTTCTAAATAATTTTTCGACTGCTGCTGTTGTTTTTAATTCAGATTTAAGGATTATTGATGCGAATAGTCAGTTTAAGCTTCTGTTTTGTCATTCGATGAATCAAATAAAACAAAAACGACTGTCGGATTTCCTGAAATTTCAACTTTCGGCAGATGAAATGATTCACAGACTTGGCGATCTGCTGAAGAATAAAATCCTATCCCAGTCCCTGACTGCACGGATGTTTTCATCAACAAATCAAAATATCACAGGCGAAATGCAGGTACTAATCCAGAAAACAGGAAGCGAAGGCCTGTTGCTTGGAATTTTATATGAAATTGAAAAACCTGCCAACAAATTCAGGCCTGATGTTACCGAAACCCATTTGTTTAAATTGCTGCTCAATGAACTTCCTGATGCCATTTATTTTAAAGATTTGAAAGGCCGTTTTTTTCTGACAAATCGTTTGCATGCCAAAAAATTGAATTTTGAAAGTGCAGAAAATTTTATTGGCAAATCCGATTTCGACCTTTTTTCAAAGGAGCATGCTCAACAGGCTTTTGATGATGAGCAATTTGTAATAAAAACTGGTGAAACCATTTCGAAGGAGGAAAAAGAAACCCATTTTGATGGTTCTGAAACATGGGCTTCCACATCAAAAATGCCCCTGCGAAATGAGGAAGGAAAGATTGTGGGAACATTCGGCATCTCCAAAGATATTACACAGATAAAAATTGCGGAGATCCAATTGCGTAAAGCCGAAAAAATTCTGCAGGAAGCCAATGACGCAAAGGATAAGTTTTTTTCGATTTTGGCTCACGATCTCAAGAATCCTTTCAATAGCCTGATTGGCCTTAGCGATATCCTCCTTGATGATTTTGATGAAATTACCGAAGAAGAGAAGTTGGATATGATACAGAAAATTCTGCGAACTTCTGAATCGGCCTATGCCCTGCTCGAAAATTTATTGGATTGGGCAAGTGTTCAAACCGGATCGCTGTCCAAACAAACAGAAACACTTGAACTTTTCCCGATTATTCAAGAGATACTTGAAGTAAATCAACTTCATGCCGATAATAAAAACATAAAATTAATCAGCGACATTCCTAAAGATATTTTGCTCAAAGCGGATCAAAACATGTTGCGGACCGTGTTAAGAAACCTGGTGAGCAATGCGATAAAATATACTATGCCCGGCGGGAGAGTTGGCGTTAGTGCAGTTTATGAAGGTAATATGCTAAAGATTACCGTAGCTGATAATGGGCTTGGAATGGATGAGGCCACCTGCGGGAAGTTGTTTAAAATCTCTGAAAAAGTAAAGACTTATGGTACGGCAGATGAATCAGGAACCGGACTCGGGCTCATCATCGTACGGGAATTTGTTGAGGAAAATAATGGCACCATTTCAGTAGAAAGCAAAGAAGGAAAAGGAAGCAACTTTATTGTCAGGTTTCCCGGAGCCGATGATTTGCCAAAATTCCAGGCCACCTAAACTTTATGTTTTTAATTTTTGTAAATCCGGAGATTTTCATTTTTTCAATTTAAACCTATTGCTTTTCAAAACTTTAGAAAATCCAGTGCAGGTTTTTTTTTGAAAATTTATTTTCATCATAGGAAAAAAACTTAATTTTAGCCAACTAATTTTTTAATAGAATCAACCAATGCGGTTAATATATTTATCCATTTTTATTTTTATTTCCACAATTTCAGTTGCTGCCAGGCAATCTGTCGATAGCATACTTCTTAAACTTGATGAGGTAATCGAAAACCGGCAGACTTATTACGATGAAAAATATAAAACCATTGAAGAACTAAGAATGAAGCTCTCCAAAGCTGATGATCAGGATCAGTTATTACTTTATGATATCAATAAAGCTTTGTTTGATGAATATGGATCATTTATTTATGACTCAGCATTTTACTATGCAAATCAGATGTTAAACATTGCCTGTAAATCGAATAATCAGGAAATGATTTCTGTTTCGAAAATGAAAATGAGTTTTGTTTTGCTCTCATCAGGAATGTTTCATGAAGCGCTCGATACTCTCAATACGATTATCCCCGATGAGCTTAGCGACTTAAAAAAAGTTGAATATTTCGATCTTAAAGCAAGGGCATATTATGATATGACTGAATACGCCAACGATCCTTACTTTGCACCCATCTATAACAAAAAAGGGAATGAATTTACAAGGAAAGCCATTCAGTATGGCGATCCTGAATCTTACCAAAAATGGGCTTCAATTGCGCTGTATAATTTAAGGCGCAATCAGTTGGACAGTGCATTATTTTTTTACAGGAAGGTGTTGAATGATTTTGATGTTTCACTGCACCAAAAGGCTATGGTATATGCAGCTATGGCGGTTTGCAGCCTCGAAACCGGCGATACTGTTACGGCGGTGAGCTATTATGCCGAATCTGCCATTAACGACATTAAATCGGTGGTTACCGAAACCATTGCCTTGCGAAATCTCGCCAACATCCTTTTTTACCAGGGTAAAGTAAAGGAAGCCCATAAATATATTGTGCTTGCCAACAAAGATGCAGGATTTTATGGCGCCCGTCAAAGGTCTTTTCAAATAAGCGGTGTGCTGCCAATTATCGAGGGTGAGAAATTGGGTTTGATAGAAAATCAGAAAAAACAACTCGAATTTTATGTGATCATCCTTGCACTTTTATCCTTGCTTATTATTTTCTCGCTGGTTGTAATTTTTAAGCAACTTACAGGTCTTAAAAAAGCCAGAGCCACAATTATCGAGGCCAACAATAATCTGAAATCATTGAATGATACCCTCAAAGAAGCCAATAAAATTAAAGAGGAATATATTGCCTATTATTTTAACATAAGTACCAATTATGTTGATAAACTGGAGCACCTTAAAGAGTCGATTTCACGAAACCTTGAAAATAAACGTTACAGCAACATCGACCAGTCGCTGTCGAAATTGAGCATTAAAAAAGAAAGAGATCAGCTTTTTCATAATTTCGATAAAATTTTTCTCTCTATTTTTCCGGATTTTGTAGATGGATTTAATGCGCTTTTTGAAGAAGAAAACCGCGTATATCTCTCTGAAAATGGAGCTATGAACACCGACCTCAGGATTTTTGCCCTGATCAGGATGGGGATTTTTGAAAATGAAAAAATAGCCCGGATTTTGAATTTTTCCATCAACACCATTTATTCTTACAAAAACCGGATTAAGAAAAGATCGCTGGTGCCAAATAATGAATTTGAGGAAAGAATCATGGAAATTAAATCGGTGTAGCAAAACCAAGCCAACCCGGTGCTTGTAATAGAATCATGATCTTATCATTTGCCCTGAGGGAAGCATGTCATCCGATGGAGCTTTTCCATGTTCGCGCCTGTAAATTTTGCGTTTGCACTGGTCTTGTTTTTCACCCTTGCAGTAAATGCGCATAAACCCTTTGCATGCCAAATCCTTTGTTTTACAATATTTAGTGAAAAACCCACACATGCCTAATAATCCACAATCTTTCATATCTTTTATGAAGTTTAATTTAGCAATAAATCTATTCGAAAGTGTCGCTGTTCCAGCCCCACATGTTGCGTTTAGCATCCGAAAATTCGATATATATCCTGTCGGCTTCAATACCTGTTTCCCGATACAGAAAAGTCATCACTTGTTTTGAAATGGCTTTGGTATTTCCGGCAGGAAGTCCGATGCTTTTAAGCTCACAATAAATCATGGGTTCGTTGCTTCCTCCAAATGCCATGTGCTGGTTTACTTCCAGCGAGATCATTACATAGTTTTCGGGCTTGCCTAATAGTCCGGCCACCACTGTAGAAGCTTTTAAAATGAGCTGATCGGCATTTTCAATCTCCTTGTTCGTCTGAATTTTTAAAAATGGCATTGTCGGATATTTAATGGTTAGAATGAATATTATTACTGATGTATTTATTTGTAGAATTTGCTTTTGGCAAAGAAAAGAAAAAAGAGCTTCCTTTATTTACTTCGCTTTTTACATAAAGGTTACCATTATTTTTTTCTACAAACTCTTTACAAAGCAGAAGCCCCAGGCCTGTTCCTTTCTCTTTGTTGGTTCCAACCCGTTGATTTTTTTCGTTAATCCTGAACAGTGAATCTGCCTGATATTCGTCCATGCCAATGCCATGATCCTCCACACAAACCTCGATCATTTTTTCGGTTTCTGAAGCGTAAATGTTGATGGTGCTTTTAAAATGTGAAAACTTAATGGCGTTCGACAGCAGATTTCTCAATATGGTTCTCAGCATATTTTTATCAGCAAACACAACTTTGTCGGCAGTAATTTTGTTCATAATCTGAATCAACTTTGTATCGGCACATTCCTGATTCAGGCAGATTACCTCATAGCAAGCCTCACATAAATTAATGTTCTCTTTTTGTAATTCAAGCTTCCCACGTTTTGATCGTGACCAATCCAAAAGATTTTCGAGCAGGGCAAAGGTATTGGTTGAAACATCCAGGGTTTTTTTGATGATCTCTTTTAAATCTGTTTCTGAAAAGTCATCAAATTCAGTATAGATCAGCGACAAAAAGCCCTGAATAACGTTAAAAGGGCTTTTAAGGTCGTGGGCAATTATCGAAAAGAATTTGTCTTTGGTTGCGTTGGCCTCGCGGAGTTCAGCAGTTCTTGTTTCAACAATTTTTTCGAGGTTTTCTTTTAGTGCGCTGAGTTCCATAGTTAATTTTCTGGAATCGGTAATATCGAAAAGCACACCAAGGATACCGGCTGTTTCTCCTGCTTCATTTTTATAGGATGCTTTATGGATTTCAACTTTACGGATTTCCCCCAATGTATTTACTGCCTCTGATTCATAGTATAATTTATCTGTGAAATTTTGAATGAGTTCGTTGTCACGGTGTAAAAAGTTCGCGGCAAACTGATCAACACAAATGATATCACCGGTATTCCTGCCGATTGCATCTTCCGGTTTTTTTCCGATAAAATCGAAAAATGCCTTATTGCCGCCACGGTGTTTTGCATGAATATCCTTGTAGAAAACAGGGACAGGAATTGCATCGATGATTGTTTGAAGAAAATAATTGGTTTGTTTTATTTTATTTTCTGTCAGCTTGCGTTCGCTGATATCGCGGATAATTGCCACCGCCTGGTAATTTTTGTCGTTAACCTTGAGTGCTGATAGCGAAATTTCAATAGGAATAATTGTTCCGTCCTTTTTTTTGGCTGCTAATTCAACAGTTTTCCCGACGAGTTTACCTTTGCCGGTATTTAAAAACGATTGCATTGCGGTTTGTGCTTTCTTGATGGATTCTGGTAAAGCCAATAATTCATGGGCATTTTTACCGATAATTTCATTTGCTGTAAAGCCAAAAATTCGTTCAGCGGCAAAATTCCAGAAAGCTACTTTGCCTTGACAGTCCATTTTTACAATGGCATCTTTTGCCGAGGTTGAAATTAGCCTAAAACTTTCTTCACTTTCTACAAGGTCTTTCTCAGTTTTAATTCTTGCTTCAATTTCCTCCTTTAATTTGCAATTTGAATTAATCAATTCCAGGGTGCGCTTACTAACTTCTTTTTCTAAAATTTCCTGGTGGCTGATGAGTATTTTTTCGGTTTCTTTTCTTTCGACGGCATATCTGATTACCCGGGGCAAAAATCCGGGCTGGAGGCTCCCTTTGATCACACAGTCGTGTGCTCCGGCTTTCAGCGCGTTCAGGGCTTGTTGTTCATTTGTATTTCCAGTGAGGACAATTATGGCGCAATCTGTTTTCAGAGAAATTATCCTGGATAGTGTCTCCAAACCGTTTGAATCAGGTAATTCAAGGTCGAGAATTATTGCATCACAGGGTTCATTTTCCAGAAATTTTATTCCATCGCTTAGTGTTTGTCTCCATTCAAGTGAATACTTAAAGGGGGCTTCACCAATCATTTCTTTAATAAACAAATAATCACCCTGATTATCCTCTGCCAACAATATATTTATCGTTTTTGAGGTCATTGGTCAACAGAATTTTAATAGTGCATCTTCAAGTTTTCTTTTTGTTATTGGTTTTATAAGATAGAAATTACATCCGGCTTCAAATGCCTTATCGCGTTCGTTTTGTTCCGAAAAAGCAGTTTGAACGATTATTGGGATTTCTTTATCGGTTAATCGGATCGTTTTAATGGCATCGAAACCACTCATTTCGGGGAGTTGTAAATCCATGAGAACCATATCATAATTATTGGACAATGTTTTTTCTACGGCTTCTTTTCCGTTAACTGCTCTGTAAACCACTGCAGCTTTTCGTTTCAGCAAAATCTCGAGGAAGTCGAAACTTGAGTCGTTGTCTTCAACAACCAAAATGTGTTTGCTTACCAGTGAAGGCTCGTTTACAATTTTTAAAGTTGTGGTTTCTTCAAGGATCACAGACGATTGTACGGATGCTTTTCCGAATTCCAGGGGAAACTTAATGAAGAAAGTTGAGCCTTTGCCAATCTCCGAATCTACCCAAATCTCTCCTGAAAGGTGTTCGACAAGTTTTTTTGTTATGGCCAATCCCAATCCGGTGCCACTGAATGGTCTTACCTTGAGTTCATCAACCTGCCTGAACCTGTCGAAAATTGTAGTCTGATCCTCTTTTGAAATGCCAACACCTGTGTCCTTTACAAAAATCACTACATGATTGTCAATATTGAAATGATAGCCTAATGTAATTTCTCCGACTCTTGTAAAGCGGAAGGCATTCATCAACAGGTTGTCGATAATTTGTGAAAATCGCAGTGAATCGATTTTGAATATATTATTGGAAGATTTGGTTGATGGTGCTTCAAATGTAAATTTTATTTTCTCAATATTTTCGCTTACTTCACTGCTCATCATCCATATTTGGAGAATCTGGTTCATGGTTTCACCAACGGCTCGGTTTTCAGAATGAATTTTGAGTTCGCCGGCTTCGATCATAGCCATTTCAATAATGTCGCTGATCAACCTTAACAGTACATCTGTGTTTTTTATAATGACAGCTTTAAACTCATGGGTTTCTTCCAGCCCGATGCCTTCCTCGCCAAGCATTTGGGCAAAGCCCACGATGGCATTCAGCGGGGTTCTGATTTCGTGGGACATGTTGGCCAAAAAGGCAGACTTAAGCTTGTCGGAAAGTTCAGCCTTTTCTCTGGCTTTAATCATTTCCTCGATGCTGCGCTGCTTTTCGATGGCAATTGAAAACAGGTTGGTGAGTTTTTTTACACCATCAAGATCATCATTGTCATAAGGATGCGACGAATTTGCGAGTGCTATCTGGCCTACCAGCCTGCCATTAATGATTGCAGGTACAGTAAGAAAATTGTGGAGTGGCAGATGGCCTGTAGGTGTGCCTCCTGATGCTTTGTGGGTTTGAGGCGAGTTGGTGAAAAATGAATGCAGGGTATTCAACGCATGACCCCATAATTTTGGATACTTATCATTAATTTTTGAAAATCTGAGGTTCCTGAAGTTTATTTTGCATCCGCTATTCACCATTTCAGTGAAAGTATGTAAAATCAGATCTTCATTTTTTTCATCAATTGTACCTGCATATCCATGTTGCGATTGGGTAAGCTCCCTGCTAAATTCAAGAATGAGGTGTGAAATTTCACTTATCGAGATCCCCGGTTTCAGCAATTGTTTTGAAAGTTCTGTCATGGCCTCGTTAAGCGACAACTCTTCCTGTAATTTTTCAAGGGCGAGTTTTTTATCTGTAATATCAAGTATCAATCCTATGATGCCTGTGACATTTCCGTATGGATCTTTGATAACATTTTTGTGAAATACAACATCGCGTGTTTCTCCGTTGGCAAATTTTAGCTTGTGTTCAAACTGCTGTTTTTCTCCGGTTTCAAATAGTTTTTGATCCATTTGGTGAAAAAACTCTGCTGAGTCGTCGAACCTGACTTCGGAAATGGTTTTACCGATGAGTTCTTTCTCGGTAAATCCGATGTATTTTTCAAATTCAATATTACATCCGGTGTATCTTAATTCAATGTCTTTCGAAAATACAGGGCTGGGTATATTGTCCATCAAATTTTTTAGAAACTGAAGGTTTTCTTTTAATTGTCTGTCGGCTTTCTTTTGATCAGAAATATTTTGAACAAATCCTTCTACAATAAATATCCCGGTAGCCTCATCATCAATGCGGCGCATGTGAAGCAGTCCGTTGAAAAGGCTTCCGTCTTTTCTTAAAAAATCAACTTCCAGTTGCTTAAACACAACTTTATTTTTTTCAAAATCTTCCATGATTTGGTAGCGAATGGAAGGGTTTGGATATAGTTGCAAAGCAATATTTTTAATGGTTTTCAGGGCATCTTCAGGATTGACATACCCGAAAATGTCAGCAAAAGCCTGGTTTACTTCCAATAGTCTGCCATCGGAAGTACTGCGAAAAATACCGATGGATGAATACTCGAACATACGCCTGAACCGCGTTTCGCTTTCGCGTAGTTGATGGATGAGCCGTTTTCGTTCGATGGAATAAACAATGGATTTTTCGATGATGAAGCTGTTGAGTTCTGATTTAAAAAGGTAGTCCTCAGCTCCCATGTTTATCGCCCTAAGGCCGGCGTCTTTATCGTTGAATCCGGTAATTACCACAACCGGGCAGTCGGATTTGTGATTGATAATACTGCTCAGTGTATTCAATCCATTGCTGTCGGGAAGGTTAAGATTGGTAAAAATGATGTTGTAGGAGTTGTTTTTCAGGAGGTCGCTCGCTTCGGCGAATTTTCCTACAACCGATAACTCGCATGTCATTCCTTCGATCGCAGCGAGATAATTTTGAAAAAGGACAGCATCGCCGGGTTTGTCCTCGATCAGTAAAACCTTCCATATTTTGCTTCGTGTGCTCACCCTTTTGCTCAATTTTGCCTGAAATCAGACTTGTTTGTTGATACTAATATTTATGTTACCTTACAATTGAACCCTAATATTTTTGTAACTCTCCGAAAACGTTCGTGAATTGAATGATGCAGATGGGTTTGGATATGTAGCAATGGTATAATTATCATACGATGTGTCGAAAGTAATTATAATTTTGGAAGCGCTAAAAAAGATTTCTGGAAGTATTGGAAGCAAAGGTTTTGTTTTGATCTTTTCAAGTACGTCAGGGCTGTTTTTTTTTGGCAGCTTCATATCCATCAACATGAGATTAGGTAGGGGGGATGTTGAAAATTCACCCTCTTTGTTTATAAATTTCAGTGTAGTCACTTCATCAGTAATCAAGGAAAGGTCATTGCTGATCCGATATTCACTGAACGCTTCCTTAGCTAATCTGATATCGCCCGGATTAGCTTCAACTAATAGAATTTCTACATTTCTGCTTAGTGAATTTTCAATCATTTTACCTTTTTTATTGGAACTGTAAAGATATGTTAAAATTTCAAATTACCTACCTGCTCTGTCTGTTTACTGTAAAATATTTTGGATGTAACTGCTTGTGTGCTTATGATTTTGCTAAAGTATGAAAAATTTGCTGCGTGTTCCTGAAATATTTCCTTTTTTCAATAAATGCAAAAGCCCCCAACAGTTAATACCATAGGGGGCTATAATTTGCCGGTAAATCTATCGGCTATTCTTCACAGGTGGTTTAGAAGGCAAGAAGTTTTTGTGCTGCCAGGTATATTTTTTCTTCGTTTGGCAAAATGGCTCCTTCCAGAATTCTGTTGAATCCAACAGGGGTAAAAGTAGAGCCTACCCTACGAACCGGGGCATCTAAATATTCGAAGGCTTCCTCGGTGATTATTGCAGCAAGCTCGCCGCCAAACCCGCCAAAAACTTTGTCCTCGTGAACTACCAGTGCACGGTTTGTTTTCTTTACCGATTCGAGGATGGTTTCCTTATCAAGTGGGATCAATGATCTGATGTCGATAACTTCAACGGATTTCCCTTCTTCCTTTTCCAGTCGTAGTGCGGCCTGCAGGCACATGTGTGTGGTGTTTCCGTAAGTAATCATGGTGAGGTCGCTACCCTGGCGACGCACACGGGCGATGCCAAAAGGAACTTCAAAATCATCAGGAACTTCGGTTTCGGCCAGTGGGTCATTATACAAGGCCTTTGGCTCCAAATACAGGGTTGGGCCTTCGGACCGCAGACTTGTGCGCAGCAGACCCGCAGCATCGTCAGCAAAGGAGGGATAAACAACCCTAATGCCGGGGAAGGTAGTAAGTGCTCCCTCGATGGTTTGCGAATGGTAAAGCCCGCCACCAATATAGCCGCCCGAAGCAAGTCGTATGGTTACATTTGGCGCAAATGCACCATTGCTTCTCCAGTAATCGTGTGTTGCCTCAACAAATTGTTCCATGGCAGGCCAGAAATAATCGGCAAATTCAGCACCTTCAACCACTATCCTGATTTTTTTATCGAATCGGCTCATGCCGTTAGCGGTTCCCATGATATAATCTTCGGCAATAGGCGCATTAAAAACGCGTTTGGCTCCAAATTCCTTTTGCAATCCTTTCGATACATTAAAAATCCCGCCTTTTTCTTTGTTGGCCATATCTTGTCCCCAAATAAATGTATCAGGGTTATGGTGGAATTCGGCCTTTAAAGTTGAATTTAAAGCTTCGATCAGGCGGATGCGTTTTCCTTCACCATTGTGCAAGCCTTTAGGATATTTGCCTGAAACATAGGGAGCCGGAATAATAAAGTCAAAAATAGATTTTGGGTCAGGATTAGGAGCTTTCAGCACTTTTTTATGAGCTGCTGATATTTCCTGTTTGGCTTTTTTGTCCAATTCATCGAGTTCTTCAGCCGTAAACCTTTCGGCATAAATCAGCCTTTCTCTGAATTTTTTCAAAGGGTCGAGTAAATTCATTTCTGCAAGTTCTTCTTCATCGCGGTATAAATCATGCCGGTCAGAATTGGAGTGGGAGTGCATTCTGATGCAGTTGGCATGAACGATTACTGGAATGCCTTCTTCCTTAATTATTCTGCGCGCTTTCAGCATGGCATTCATCGAGTTGAGCGGATCTTTACCATTGGCATAAATTACCTCAAGATTTTTAAAACCATGAAAATTGTCTGCTGCGCGGGTGTTGGCAGTTTGTTGCTCTTTGGGAACAGAAATTCCGAATCCGTTATCCTGAAAAACAAAAATTACAGGAAGTTTTTCTGTTGAAGCCCCATTGATGGCTTCATAAACATAGCCTTCCGAAGTTGAGGATTCGCCTTGCGAACTGATAGCAACTGCATCGGCGTTATAATATTTTATGGCGCGTGCAACACCAACAGCGTGCAGGGTATGATTCCCGGTGGCCGATGAAACATTGTGAATATTCCAGTCGGGTTTTGCGAAATGATTGGACATGTGCCGTCCGCCACTGGCAATGTCGGTACCTTTTGAGAGGCCGTTGAGTATAATTTCTTCGGCGGTCAGCCCTGCCGAAATTGCTGTGAGCATATCACGGTAATAAGGAAACAGATGATCTTTTTCCCTGTTAAAAATCTGCCCGATGGCCAGTTGGATGCCATCATGACCTGCATAGGGCGCATGATATGACCAGCCCAACGCCTGTTTCAGGTAATTCGGAGCCTTGTTGTCGAGTTGCCTGCCAAGGGTCATCAGGTAGTACCACTTTTCAAGGGTTTCCTTTTCGGTGTTTTTTATGGTATAAATTTTATCCTCTTTAGCTAATACGAACTGCTTTCTGTTACTCATTTTTCTATTATTCATTAAATATTTTAATTCACTTTTCCACCAATTAACATCCCTGTCATTGGATTGTTCAGGAGCAATTGCCATAACCTTTATAAATTATTATGGCTGCTTTGCGTCTGCAAAATTACTTAATGATAAGCTATGCCTTTCAAATAAAAATCATTATTAATCATTACTTAACAGGGAAATTTTAATATTTATACGCTTAAGTAGCTGAAATTTAATTATTAATCCATTCTTTATCATTAAGCTTTTACTTTCAGGTTTCCGATGGGCTAATTTATAAACAGCATTTAAAAGTTTTAAGAAAAATAGCTTTTATTAAATCCTGCTAAGCCACAAAAGTTCTTTTACCGCGAAGTATCCAAACAGGCTGGAAGGAATCAATTATCTTTTTGCCTGACAATAAGGTACAATGAGTAAAAATTCGGTTTAAATACGTTTATCAATAATAAAATATTTAAAAACAGATAATAAATATTGATAAACAATAAATAATATTTGTTTTTTAATAAATTGTATCATATCTTTGCCCGATAATTTTAAAACACAATAAATATGGAAACAAGTAAAAGGCATTTAAGTATTAGCGTGATTTATTGGATTACAAACATTAGCTTTTGGATTTTTGTGGCAGCATCGCTCCTTGCAGTGGCCATTGCCATAGGTTTATTTTTTAATTTATTTGGTGATGATTTGAACCTTCATGTAGGTTTACCTGTGAGTTTCGACTTGCTCGAAACCGGTAAACTACAACTCCAAAACAGTTCAATTGATGTTAAATTTGTTGAAGCTTACGGGAATATTGGTTTCTCAGAGCTCCCATCATTCGTTGGTAAAATTTACGGAGTTTTCATGCTTGTGGTGATTGGAATCTTCTTTTACATTTTTAAAATTTTCAGAACCTTTGTTCAAAATGTTTACAAAGGAGAATATTTTGAGACCTCCAACTTTCTTCTCCTGCGAAAAGCAGGATATGGAGTTCTGATTTTTTGGCTGATAATTCTGATTTACTCAATCCTGCAATATTTTATTCTTGCACAAAATCTGGCCTTCGACAGCCTTGAGCTTTCCGGTTCCATCGAATTTCACGGGGAAGTAGTATTTGTTGCATTGTTCCTGCTGATGCTTTCGCAAATATTTTTGCAGGGAGCCAAATTGCAGGAAGATAACCAACTAACAATTTAAAGCTATGGCAATAATAGTAAATCTTGATGTAGTGCTGGCTCAGCGAAAAATGAGCCTTACCGAACTTTCAAACAGTGTAGGTATTACAATGGCCAATTTGTCGATACTTAAAAAAGGCAAAGCCAAGGCTATACGCTTTTCCACACTCGAGAGCATCTGCGAAAAGCTCAACTGTCAGCCGGGAGAAATTCTGGAGTACAAGCCTGAAAATGGGGGAGGTGAGTAATGTATTGACGAAGTAACTCAGCGCCTGAAGTATGAAAAAAACGAGAGACATTGTGAGGGAGAGCAAAATGGTGCATTGTAAAATTCAATAAAGCAAACACAATCATTAAATCACATTAAAACACAATATCATGAGCAACAAAATTCAATCAAATGAAATTATAATTAAGGGTAAAAAATTGCAATGTCCGGTGTGTGATCACACTTATTTTTTCACACGCAGGAGCTTGCTCAACACACGAGGCCTCACATTTTTTAACCTCGACTGGGCCAACAAAGATGCAAGTAATCATATCTGCGAAAACTGCGGGTATATTTATTGGTTTTTCAACAGGTAGCATTTTTTTAAACAGGGAAACAAAAAATCGCGAATCATAGGATTCGCGATTTTAGTTTATATCTTTCTTTGCCGAATCCAATCCAATAACCGGAAGTAATTCTTTATTTTAGCGGCAATAAATTTGATTTCAAATCTGATTAAAAATTAGTTATCGGATTGATGAACTTTCATAGAAAATTTGTGATAATTCTCACTCGAAAAGGTTTTTAATTTCAGCAAGCACCGGTTTTTGCTAAAATCTTAAAATCAGAATAATGAATAATATCATCACACAAAATTTTGAAACCCCTTATGGTGAAATCATTCTGGGCTCCTTCTGTAATAAGCTTTGCCTTGCCGACTGGGTTTACCGCAAGATGAGGACAGCAATCGATAACCGCATCCAGGACAGGCTGGAAGCTCTTTATGAAACTGGTGAATCCGACATTATTGAGCTTGCTAAAACTCAGCTCACCGAATATTTTAGTGGTGCGCGCAAGGTATTTGAAATTCCTTTGCTGATGGTCGGTACAGATTTTCAGCAGAAAGTGTGGAATGAACTTTTACTCATTCATTACGGAAAAACAAGCACCTACCTGGATTTATCACGCAAAACGGGCAATGAAAAATCTCTCCGTGCAGTGGCCTCGGCAAATGGAGCCAATGCAATTTCGATCATTATTCCCTGCCACCGTGTTATTGGCAGTGATGGGAGTTTAACAGGTTATGCAGGGGGAACCGGCGTAAAGCAAAAATTACTCGAATTGGAAAACCCTGCCTTTGTTAAACGACAGTTTACTCTTTTTGATTAAAACATAGTTATACCCAAAAATTGAAATGAGAATCATTAAAGCCTTCGTTCTTGTGTTTCCAATGCTGATTTTAACAGCATGCCCGTTTGTTGAGCAAAAAATTAAATATCCTGTTGGACATGTTCCGCAAATTGTAACAAATTTCGAAGCAGTAAATTCCATGTACGATGATTATAATTCAGACTTGCACATGATATTTGGAAAGTATTTCCTGCAATTTTCGTCAAACAAAAACAGTATGGGAAGCGATTACGATATTGTTGGGCGCAATCTTTTGATAACATGGGATCAGCAAAGTGGCAACTTTGATCTTTCGGCAGGCTACCCCGTTAGCTATGGGGAATACATGCAACCCATGCTCGATTCGCTGAACACCGCCTGCGATGAGCTTGGACCCAATGGCTTTGGGTTTTTTGAAAATCAGGAAAGTTATGATGGGAAGTTCATTTATTTGCTCATGTTTGCGAACGATTGCAGTGGTGATTTTGAAATTCAGTTTAATTATACCGAAACTAATGCATATTACAACGACTGCACTTCCTACATTCATCCCTGTGCCAGTATAGATTTTGTGAATACAGAGGCCAACGAACTTTACCCTGCATTGTTTGGTGAGGATGTTTCGCCTCTTGGATATTGGTATTTAGATACAGATAAATTTACGAAGCTGATTTTTTGTTCCGACAGGGCTGGGCACTATGATTTGTTTGAAGCCGGGCTTCCTTCTGCTCAGGATTTGATGCAATCTTTGGTTTCATCCGATACCGTTACTGTGGTTTCCCTCCCATTAAACTCCAGCGCAGACGACAAGTGCCCCTTTGTTTATGGCAACATTATGGTGTTTGTGTCCGACCGCGAGGGTGGTTTTGGGGGTTTTGATCTGTATTTTTCCAAAAATGTGGATGGTGAATGGATCGAGCCTCAAAACATGGGGCTTGAAATCAACACTGAATTCGATGAGTACCGCCCCATTATTTCAGCTTTGGAAGGTTTCGATAATTCCCTGCTTATCTTTTCTTCAAACCGTCCCGGAGGCCTCGGAGGCTTTGATCTTTATTATGCCGGGATTAGTTTTGGGCAGGATTGATAATTTAAACTATTTATCAAAACACTAATTTCAATCATTTAAATTTTATCAGTTAATTATTTTTATCTAACCCTAACAACAAAAGCGAAATGGCAAACTATGCTTACTCCAATATTTATTTTCATATTGTAGTCAGTCCAAATCTGATATGTCCGCTTGAAAATGATGATACACGTAAAAAAGTTTTTTTTCACATTTCAGAAATACTCAGAGCCTGCAAAAACAGGGTGTTTGCCGTAAATGGAGCATTTGACCATGCACATATTTTAATTGCTGCCAACATTCACATAAGTATTGAAGATTTGGTTTCCAAAATTAAAAATGAAACCAAAAAATTTATTTTGGATACAGGGTTGATGCACAATTTTGGATGGCAGGATGGATATGCCGGAGTTTCGGTGGGACTATCGGAGGTGAAAAAACTAATTGTTTACATTAAGAATCAGGAGAAGTTTCATAAAACCACAAGCTTTCGGAACGAATATATTCGCTTGCTTGAGGAATATGAAATTGAATATGACCCAAATGATTTGTTTGATTTTCATTATTAAAAAATTTCACCTTGAATAGCATCACAGGTTTTTTTTCTTTGAATGGAATTTGTTTTGCAAAGCAACCTTTCAGGGCTTTGATAACCTAATGTCTATTGCGCAGCCCCGGCATCAAAATATTTGATGCGCAAAATTATACAGTCTTTTTTTTGGTTTAATTTAGTGGCGGTTGGAAATATTACTCAAATGAAAATACGAAGGTTTTTTTTATTGCTGAAAAGGGTGCTTGTAAGCCTGCTCTTTTTAATTCTGTTTACTGCCCTTGTAAATCCGGGAGCTTGGAATAATCGTGAAATTGTAATCGAAGATTTTGAGAGTGGCCAGGTGATACTTGAATCTTATTCAGGCGAAGATGTTGACCCGATGGGGTGGGAGCTGAATGCAGGTGTAACCTACCAAAATTCAAACTGGTCGCTGAGGTTGTTTGGCAATACCTGGAAACTTCAATACATCGAACCTGTGCAAATTGATTCAGGAGATGTTTGGCAGGTTGCAGCATTCATTGATATTCCGGCAGAAATTCAGGGTTTTGGCATTTCGGATGGAAACAATGTTATTTACTATGCTTTTGCCGGATCGCAGGAAGTGGATCCCACCGACTGGGTTTCTGTTTACCAGGGAAGTTTTCCTGAAAACCAATGGAACAATTATCAGCTTCCCATTGCCGACGACTGGCTTTCGCGCTTCGGATACCTCCCCGTTATCACCCAATTGGTTTATATCAACGACAAGGACAATACAACTTCGGGCGTGATTTACTTTGATCAGATTGTCAACATAAGTGATGATTTGCCAATTGCTCCCAAAGTAACAATCACCTTCGATCGGCAAAATGATTTTGGTGAAAAAGGTATCGAGATTCAGTTTAATTGTGAAGTAAACGACCCCGACAGCGATGAACACGAATTTATCTGGGATTTCGGAGATGGCTCAGGCAGCACAGGGCAAAACCCGGTGCACATTTTTACCGTCAGCGATGACCATCCGTACACCGTTTTGCTGCGTGTTGTCGATGATACCGATCAGTGGGGTTGGGCGAGTTGCAGGGTTGAGCCAACAACAGGCAGCAGCTCCTACCCGCTTACTCTTAATTTTGTTGGCGATATCATGTTGGCCCGCAGCTATGAATCTGTTGGTGGTATTATTCCAACCCTGGGTGTGGAAGCCATATTTGAACCCACAAGGCCATTTTTTGGCGATGCCGCAGCTATCAATATTGCAAATCTTGAATGTCCGCTCACCACCTATTGGCAGCATCATCCCACAAAATCCATCTATTTTAAAGGTTCTCCTGAAAATGTACAGGGACTTGTTTATGCCGGCATCGACATTGTAACGCTGGCCAACAATCACACCATGGATTATTTGCTCCCCGGGATGCAGGAAACACAAGCTGTTCTGAAAGAAAATAATATTGTTTTTTCGGGCGGTGGTGTCAATTCTTCAGAGGCTTACCTACCTGCTTTTTATTCGAAGTCGGGGATGAATTTTGCTTTTCTGGCTGCCAGCGATCGCACAGGACAATACAATAATTATCAGCCCTTTCTCAACGCCGGTTACAATAAACCCGGCTTTGCCAACCTTGAGGAATATTATATCAAAAAGCAAATTGATGAAGTAAAGGGAATTTCAGATTTAATAATTATTGAATGGCATGCTGGGATTGAATATTCCTTTAATCCGGGCGCAGCCGATGAAAATCAGCTTCCTTTTGCGGGAGATACTGATGAAGAAGAATCTTATTCGCCCTTAGCTGTTTCTCCTTCGCGATCCGAAATCCAAATCCGGCATTTTGCCATCGACAATGGTGCAGATCTGGTTATCTGTCATCATCCTCATATCATGCAGGCCGTTGAGGTTTACAAGGGAAAACTTATTGCACATTCCCTTGGCGATTTTGTTTTCGATCTCAATTATCCTGAAACCTATCCTTCATTTATCCTGAATGCTGAAGCAGATGGTTCAGGATTTTCAAAATTCACGCTAACTCCGGTTTACATCGATGATTACATTCCCCTGAGGGCGCAGGGAGAACTGGGACTGCATATTTTGGATAATCTCGCCCAAAGCTCAAAAGATTTAAATACCTGCCTGAAAATTGACAGGGAAAATGTTACAGCAGAGGTCATTTTGGATTCACTCAATGTTAGCATCACTGAAACCGAATTTGTTGCCTCTTTGGATATGGAAGAGTCAAACGGAACTTGGCTGTCGCCGCCATATCACATTCAAAAACAAGGTAGCCTGTCTTCGGTAAATTATATCAAGCCACAGGGCAATTATGAATTTCGTGCGGGCAAAGAAGATATCTGGTTTGGAAATATGGAAGATGAAGGCTGCACCCTTTGGAACCTCAACAGTGTTGATGAAAGTTATTGCGATACGCTTGCCTTTGCCGGGGAGCGATCAATTCAGCAGGTGCGCGATGAAAGTGCCCCTTATAATATTGTTACGAATTTTGAGGAGCGCATTGTTTGCCCTTCCGATACCTTGCAGTTTACTTTGTGTGGCTACATCAAAACCCTGAACGGGTCGGATGTCACCATCGAAATTCAATACTTTGAGGATCGTACAGGCGGAACGCCAATTGGCCAGCAAAATTTAGGAACACTTGTTAACGGCGATACACCCTGGACTTTCTATCATAAAAATCTTACCATTCCAGCCGGAACAGAATTTTTTGACATCCGCCTGAACAGCAATTTTCCACAGTCGGGGCTTGCTTTGTCATGGTTCGACAATGTAAGCCTTATTTGTTGGGATACCTGGGGTAAATATGAGCTTTCGGAGATGATACCTGTGCCCAATGATTATTATTTTTTACAGGTAAAATCCTATGAAAATCAGGCAGAAGTTGAGATCAATTACTCGGAATCAGTTTTTGAAGATGTAGTGGTGCACCTTGATGAATCGGAAAACAGTTTTACGGCTGCCACATTGCTGGAGCAAAATACCCCCAACCCTTTTAATCCGGAGGCCGGGGCTACAAATATTTCATTTCAACTGAGCAAGGCCTCCAATGTAAATCTTTCGGTTTATGACATTAAAGGACAATGTATCCGTATCCTTACAAATAAAATGTTTCGGGCAGGCAGGCACACCCTTTATTGGGATGGAAAAAACCAGCAAGGAAAGGTTGCAGATTCAGGTGTTTACTTTTACGGAATTGAAACACCCTACAAAAAGGAATTTAAAAAATGCATGCTGTTTGGTTTCTGAGTTTTCCAATCCCTTTTTGTTAAAGCTGATACATACACACACTATTAAACTTGTTAAAACAAATCAACACTGAAAGCGATGAAAAAAATCTTTACATTTTTAGTTTTAGCTTTGATCATGATTTCCTGTAAAAATTCCGGAGACATGGCTGAAAGCAAACAGAATTCTGTAACAACAGATACAATAGCTGCCAATCAATTGGCTCAACAGGTTAAAGACGAAACCCTCAGAACCTGGAAGGCTTATAAAAAATATGCCTGGGGACATGATGCTTTGTCGCCGCTTTCCAAAAGCTTTAAAGATTGGTATGCCGAGCCACTTTATATTTCGCCCATCGATGCCTACAGTACCCTCCACTTGATGGGTTTTGATGCCGAGGCCAAAGAAATTGAAGCCTATGTTGTGGATTCTTTGAGCTTTGATAAAGATATCGATGCTAAAATTTTTGAAGTAAATATTCGAATTCTTGGTGGCTTGCTGGCCATGTACGACCTTTCGGGAAATGACAAAGTGCTTGATAAAGCAAGAGATTTTGCTGACCGAATGCTCCCTGCCTTTGATACCAAAACCGGGATTCCCAGGTATTGGGTAAACCTGAAAACGGGTAAGGCGCGGGGCGATACAGTAAATGTGGCCGAGGCCGCGACATATACCATGGAAATGGGTGTTCTGAGTTATTACACCAAAGATCCAAAATATTATCAGGCAGGGAAAAAAGCAACCCTTGCAATTTTCGACAGGCGCTCCAAAATAGGTTTAATCGGAGATGTGATTGATGTGCAAACCGGCGAATGGGTGGGCAGGCAAAGTCATTTGTGTGCAGGTGTGGATTCCTATTACGAATATCTTTACAAGAGTTATTTGCTGTTTGGAGATCCTGATTTGGGCATAGTCTGGGATGAAAGTATCAAAAAAATCCATCAATATCTTGCTGATGATTTTGACGGGAAATTGTGGTATGGTCGCTCCGATATGGAAACCGGAGTTCATGTAAGTTCGCGAATTACTCTTTATGATGCCTTTTTTCCGGCCATCCTTACCCTTTCCGGAGATATCGAAAGAGCTGGAAAACTTCAGTCAACCTGGGCCTGGCTGTGGAACAAATACGGCCTCGAACCTATGGTTTACGATTACAAAACCGGTATTTCAACATATCCGGCCTACGACCTCAATCCCGAAATTATCGAATCGGCATATTATTTATATCATGCTACCGGCGATTCCACGTATTTTAATATGAATAAAAAATTTTGGAACGATATCCTAAAATACTGCCGCACGGAGGTTGCTTTTACTTCCGTGAAAAATGTGGAAACCATGGAAAAGAAAGATTACATGCCAACTTTCTTTTTTGCGGAAACGCTAAAATATTTGTACCTCACTTTTTCTGATCACCAAAATAAATTTATTTTCGATGATCATATATTTAATACCGAAGCACATCAGTTTAAAAGAAGTCATTTCGACAATAATTTAGCCAAAATCAGGCTTGGAATAAACGAAAATCAATGAAGTATGGAAAATAAAAAAACTTCGATACTGGGATTGCGAACAGCAATTTATAAAGTTGGGGATATCGAAAAGGCGAAAGCATGGTATTCAAAGGCATTCAGTTCGACACCCTATTTTGATGAGCCTTTTTATGTTGGCTTCAATATTGGCGGCTATGAATTGGGTTTGATGCCCGAAGATTATCCTACAGCCGAAAAACAGGAAAGCGTTGTAACCTTGTGGGGAGTCGAAGATATCGAGGCCGTTTTTTTACACTTGCTTATTTTGGGAGCTACCGAAAACGAAAAACCATACAATGTTGGTGGAGAGTTGATGACCGCTACCGTAAAAGACCCGTGGGGAAATATTATCGGGCTGATATATAATCCTGAATTTAAGTTGCCATAAAGGTTGGTAAATCGATTTCCACAAACCAAATAAACCTGCATTCTCAAAAGTTTATTACTTGGTGTTTTTAGGTTTCCAAATCCTCCTTTGTCGCACACTAATAACCTTGTTCTTTGGATTTCGGGAACCGGGACACAAAATTAACTCATCCGAATTTATTCTGATTCATACCCTGTCTTTTTTCCTTTATCAATTGCAGGAACGCCATCCTTCATCCAAATGGGTTCAGGAGCATCCTTGAGGTAATGGTCGAAAAATTGGTACATCCGAATATCCAGATCCATGCGGTTGGGCCATTTGGTGAGGTTGTGCTCTTCGTCGTTGTAGGTGAGCATCCAGGCAGGTTTTTGCAGGCGGCGCATTGCAATAAACAATTCTATACCCTGATACCACGGAACTGCTCCATCATTATCGTTGTGCATAATCAGCAGCGGAGTTTCTATTTTATCTGCATAAAAAACCGGTGAATTTTCGATATACAGCAACGGTTTTTCCCAAAGTGTTCCACCAATCCGGCTTTGTGTTTTTTCGTACTGAAACATCCGGCTCATGCCGCTTCCCCAGCGTATGCCGCCATAGGCGCTGGTCATATTGCTAACGGGTGCACCTGCCATAGCGGCAGCGTAAAGATTAGTTTGTGTTACCAGATAAGCCACCTGGTAACCACCCCAGCTTTGTCCCTGGATGCCCATTTTATCTTTATCGATAAAAGGAAACTGATCTGGCATGGCCAGTGTTCCGCTTACAACTGCCCTCAAAGCACTTTCGCCGGGATAGCCTGTCAGGTAAGGGATGTCAGGAACAAAAACCACATAACCGTTGCTCACACAATAGGCCGGATTAATGATTGACCGACTTGGCGAAAGATGCCTGAACCTGTGTAAATCATCTGAGTTTCTTTCATAAAAATAAACCAGCATGGGATATTTTTTATCAGGATTAAGATTTTCAGGCGTATAAAGAAGCCCATCCAAATCATCACCATCCGATGAAGTCCAGCTAACGAGTTGAACATCTCCCCAAAGAAAAGGATTTCGCTGCTTATCCAGATTGCTTATCTGAGTGGAAACATCAAATTGCTGATTGCTCCAAAATAAATCGGGATATTGGTCAAAGGCTTCCTTGCGCCAGATAATTTTATCTGCATCCTTTGCCTTTTTCAGGCTCAGAAAATGGTAATCATCCATAATCAACTTTTTGGGTTTTTCGGATGACTTTGTCGTGGTCACAAAATATCCGCTTTGCTTGTTGCTGAAATTAAAGGCAGTGAGCAACATTTTATTTTCGATGTATGTAGATTCCTTGTCCAGCTTTTGATACCTGAATTGAATATTATTTTCCCTGCCATGTGCAGCAGTAATTCTGTATGGTTTTTCTTTGCCTGTGGGATCGAATTTCCAAATATCGTATTTGTCATAAATCAAAACATATTCATCGTTCTCAGTCCATCCTGCGATCCCATAATTTCCCGGAAGTTGCGGGATATCGTTCAATTCATTGTAAAAAATAAAAGGTAAATTTTTGCTTAGAGAAATCTTTTCATCAGTTAAAACATTTTTTACATACCATGAAGAATCCGATGCCAGATACCACAATATAAACTTTCCGCCCGGCGAGAGGTCGGCAGCAGATTGTTGTTTGCTTAATAGTTTTGTCATCTCACCTGAAGAAATATTGATGGCAAAATAGTCGCGGTAAGTATCATCCCATGAGCTGAGCTGTTGCCAGGGTTTATCAGTGTATCCCAAAACCATATTTGTATTGGCATGGTCATAAGTCCGGATTTCAGGTATTTCCTCGCTGCCGAGTTGAACCATCTTATTTTTATCAGGAAAATAAACAGCCATATAACTGCGCTTTTGTTCTTTTTCAAGTTGCTTTTTTTGTTGGGGTTGAATGAGTGGGTCCTTCCAGTTCCAAACATCCACCTGCACCTTTTCTTCTTTTAGCAGGGTGTCCTTGGGTTCGGTCTCAATTTTTGGGGCAGTCCCAAAATAAAGCTTTAAACCATCTTTCGAAAAAACCGGTTTTTTGTGTTCGCTTACCCGCCAGCTCCCGGGTAATCCGGATGTAATACTGTCGATGATTATTTTTGATTGGTCGGCTTTCCTATCCCAAAACATCAGATCATAGTTTTTGTACTTTGAGGTATCCGATGAATAAACAAAAGCCAGTTGAGTTCCCGCCTCATCAATGGAAATTTGTTTGGATTCGCCAGGGTTTTCGAAAATTAATGAGGAAGTTTCATTTTTAGGCTCGAAGCGATGGACGAAAGTTGAGTCGATGGAATCGTTGGCAGATGCAATGAAGGCGAAGAGTTCTCCATTTTTGGCAACTTCATAATCCGAAACATTTTTAAAGCTGAAAGTTTTTCCTTCGATTACTTTCATGATAACGAGTTCCGTTCCTTTGGGTTCTTTCTTTTTATCTTTTTTCTTATTCTTTATCTCTTCTTTTTTTAATTCAATGGTATCTGATTTTTTGGTGGTATCTTTTTCGGGCACGGCTTTTTCGAGGTGATATGCCAACCAATCAGCCCCATTTTCGGCAAGTTTAAACGATTTTACACGCGCCACTTTTTGAAGGTGTTTTTTTTCGGGGGTATAAATGCCGAGGGAATCTTTGGGCAGATTATCTTTTTTTACTTCAGCCAGTTTAGCTTTACGCACGGTATCGGCCTGTGGCTTGATTTTGAAAACCAGAATTTTTGAATCACCTGAAAATTTTGCATCGAAACCACGTGATATGGAATCGTAATTCCCATCAATTGTATTGTAAATATAAAGCCATCCATCGCCTTGCTGAGGGTTTACCTCGTAAGCCACCCACTGCCCGTTGTTTGAAATTATTGGGCTGACAAGCACTTTCCAGGTTTCATAGTCGGATTGACTTACAGGCCTTTTTTGGGCAAAGGATGAAAAAGCGATGAATACGATAAATGCAAGTGCTGAAATTCTGAGCATAAGTCCGGGTTTTATTGATGAGGATTCAAAAATATAAACATTAATTGCAGTGCAGAATTTTACATCAAATTAAACGCTTACAAAAATAAACACCTACCTAGATACTTCCTTAAAAAAAACTCCCGAAAACAAACTTGTCTCCGGGAGTTGAAAAATAAGAAAAATCGGTTTTTAATTTTTGATCAACTTTTTAATTAAAGAAGATTCGTGACCGGAAAACTTTACCTGGTAGATGCCCGCAGGCAGATCGGTCAGGTTAAGCTTTACTAAATTTTCGTTGTTGTTGGTGAATGTCCTTATCATTTCACCGCCGGCATTAAAAATCTCAATTTGATTAAACCTTTCAATACCTGTAATTTCCACCAATCCATTTGATGGGTTAGGATGCATTTGGACTGATGATGCCAAAGCTTCATTCATTCCTACACTTGAAACCTTAAACCCTGAAATGACTGAAATCCCGTCATCTTCGAAGAATGAAGAATTAGGCATGCGATCATCCCAGGAAACGTCCGTGGGGAATACCTCAGAAGTAGCAGGCCTGAATAATTTAATATACATGGGGTCATTTACTTCAAACCCATCTTTATCATAACTGTAAGGATCATCAGCGAAGGCTGTAATCGCAACATTGTCACTTAAATTTGCGATCTCAGCAATACCAAAACATTGTCCTGTTTTATCAAAAATCCCGATGATATCCCCCGGCATTGCTCCTGAAATTCCATCGACAAGAATGGCAATACTGTGGGTGGAAGGTCCATTGTGAATTTCGTTCCATGGGTGTGACGGGAATTCTGTTTGAGGAATTTCGAAGACTACGGCATTTTTCACATTTGGCGGGAAGGTTACAGCATCTGCAGAATTCATTTTAACTACATAAACTCTGCCCGGTACGAAAAATCCAAGTGTGTTGATCCCATATTCAGGCCACATCAATCCAACTCCGGCAACATCTTTTACAATTTCAAAACTTACACCTGAAAAAAGTCCTGCAGCATTAACCGGTGAATTTGAAATTACCGGCATCAGATTCCATCCTTCAGTCATGCTAAAGGTCTTATTGGTTTCTTCGTTGCCAATTATTGGTAGCGAAGTAGCAGCATTCATCTTTAATTTGTATGCCGATTGACTTTCCCAATCGATGATTGTATTCACCGGGCCGGCAGGATAATAAATGTCCGTCATGGTGGTAGCTATGACAAAGCTCCCCGACACAGGACTGAAAACGTCGGCAATATCGTTGTTTGCAGGCATTATGTAACTGGATAAACCACTCCAGCCTTCGGGTAAACTTATCAAATGAGTTGGATAAGATTCCTGGCTTATTGTAACTGTTTGTGATGGCGATCCACCGGTGGCTGTAACGGTAATATTTCCAGTCCTTGAGGAACCACTTGCATTTTCACCATAGTTAACATTTAGAGTTATGTTGCCCGATCCACTCATAGGGGTAACGCTTAGCCAGGTAATGCTTTCACTCACAGCCCAGCTTGTGTTGGAGTTAACACTGAAAGTAGTGTTACCAGCCGGGGGTGTTACATCCCGGTTGGAAGGACTTACAGTTAATATTGCCCCGGCTCCGGCCTGGTTTACAGTTACCACCACATCAGGAACTCCCGCTGCAGAAACTGTTATTTGTCCTGACCTCGGGGTAACAGAGGTGTTTTGCTGATAGTTTACAGTAAGTGTATTGTTGCCGCTGCCACTCATTGGAGCAACGGTGAACCAGGCCACGCTTTCGCTTACAGACCATGCAGTATTTGAAGTTAGTCCAAAAGTGGTTGAACCGGCAGGAGCGGTAACACTCCGGCTTGCCGGTGCAACTGACAGAACCGGGGTGGCACCTGCCTGGGTAACAGTAACCGTTACATTTGGAATCCCCACTGAGGACACGGTTATTGTCCCTGATCTGGGTGTAACCGCGGTGTTTTCAGTATAGTTTACAGTTAATGTGCCGTTACCGGTTCCACCTATAGGTGAAACACTAAACCATGAAGCACTTTCGCTAACATTCCATGCAGCATTGGATACTACATTGAAAGTGGTACTGCCAGCGGGGGCAGTAAGGTTTTGAATTGCCGGGTTAACCGACAATTGAGCACCTGATTGAATTACTGTCAATGTTACATCAGGTACACCAGTAGCTGACAGCGTAATAATCCCAGACCGGTTAGAAGCAGATGAATTTTGAAGGTAGTTCACGGTGATCACGCCGTTGTTACTACCCGACATGGGTGTAACTGAGAACCACGCAACACTTTCAGATACTGCCCAGTCAACATTGGAGGTGATGTTAAAAGTTGTTGAACCGGCAGGAGGATCAACGGTTCTCGACAAGGGAGTGGCAGATAATTCGGGTACAAACCAGTCAATCCGGTTATATGGGTCATTTTCATAGGAAGGCCCTGAATACGGACCACTGAAATCATTGAAGGTAATCCTGCCTGAATTGTTTGATTTGCTTACATTGTAAGCTCCACCCCAACTATTTGTCGGAA
>JAIOZV010000023.1 GCA_021740425.1 Bacteroidales bacterium
CTGGGTTTTTTAATAACGATGGGTTGATTATTCTTTCTTGAATTATAATAGTAAATCGATCCACCGAGAATAATCATAATAATTAATGCGGAAACAGCCCAGGGTAAAATCTCAGCAAAAGTTAATGGTGCTGCTATCGGCCCTTTGATGGGTTTAATGGAGAGAGAAGTATCCACCTCAACAGTAAAAACATTCAGGAGGTAGGGCTCGGTTTCGACGGAATTATTGTCATCTCCATAAAAAAACTGAAGTGGCTTTATTACATAATACCCTGTGTCAAAAGCTGTAAGTGTAAGGGTTTGCTCAATATTCATGTAGCCATCGCCAAGCAGGGTTGTGTCGATTTTTGATTTTTTTACAATCTCAATTTTCTCAGGTAAGGTGTCGGCCAGCGAAGGCCAGCGAAAGGTGCCCGATTCGGGTATCCTAAGCCTGATTTTGAATCCTACCTGATCGCCAATAAGCATAACATTGGTGTCGAGTGCCGCGTCAACATTTACTATTTGTGCATTACTTTGCACAAACGCTATTACTAAAATTAAGACAATGATATTTTTGAGAAGCTTCATTATTTTCCTAAACAATTTATCCAAGTTAAGCTCTTGATTCTCTTCGTTGAAACAGGCTGATGAGCTGTCGAACATAGTCCTGATCGGTTCTGATGTAGGCTGCATCAGTCCCGCATTTCATAAATACCTTTTTCAATTTGCTTTCATTTTCACGATACCACTTGTTGTAATTCTGCCTGACAGATTTACGGGAAGTGTCAACCCAAATATTTTTTCCGGTTTCTGCATCCCTGAATTTTGCCAGACCAATATCCGGTAGTTCTGTTTCTCTGACATCATAAATTTTAATGGCTGAAACATCGTGTTTATTGTTCGCAATTTGCAAGGCCTCCTCAAAGTTTGTGTCGATAAAGTCGGAAAGCAAAAATGCTGTGCATCGTTTTTTAATCACATTGGTGAGGTAGCGCAGTGATTCGGAAATTTTCGTTCCCTCGCTTTCTCTTTTAAAATCGATAAGCTCTCTGATGATACGCAAAATGTGAGATGTACCTTTTTTGGGAGGAATGAATTTTTCAATTTTATTACTAAAGAAAATCACCCCTACTTTGTCGTTGTTTTGGATAGCTGAAAATGCAAGCACTGCAGCAATCTCAGTAATCATAGCTTCCTTCATTGTTGATTGCGTTCCAAATTCGTTGGAACCACTCACGTCGATGAGCAGCATCACGGTAAGTTCGCGTTCTTCCTCAAATATTTTTATGTAAGGATGGTTGAAACGTGCGGTTACATTCCAGTCAATATTACGGATATCGTCGCCATACTGATATTCGCGCACTTCGCTGAATGCCATACCTCTGCCCTTAAAAGCACTATGGTATTGCCCCGAGAATATCTGGTTGGACAGTCCACGTGTCTTGATCTCTATTTTCCGTACTTTTTTAAATATTTCTGATGTTTCCATTACGAAGAATAATTCCTGATGGCATGAAAGAAGAAAAGTGGGTTTACTTTAAAAAATTCCCTCTTAGGGAACATCAATGGTGTTGAGTATTTCATTGATGATGTCCTCCGAAGTGATATTTTCGGCTTCGGCCTCGTAGGTCAGGCCAATTCTGTGGCGCATTACATCGTGTGCTACAGCTCTGATGTCCTCCGGAATTACATAGCCTCTGCGCTTAATAAAAGCGAAAGCTTTGGCAGCGAGAGCCATGTTGATTGAGGCACGGGGAGAAGCACCAAAATTGATCAGTCCTTTGAATTTTGAAAGCTTAAATTCGGCTGGATATCTGGTGGCGAAAACGATATCTGTGATGTAATTTTCAATTTTTTCGTCAAGGTAAACATCGCGGGTAACTTCCCTTGCTCTGAGTATGTTTTCGATTTTGACTACTTTGTTTGGTTTCACATTGGAAGACCCGATGTTTTGACGGAGGATAATTTTTTCCTCTTCTTTTTCAGGATATGAGATAATAACCTTGAGCATGAAACGGTCAACCTGGGCTTCAGGCAGAGGGTAAGTTCCTTCCTGTTCGATGGGGTTTTGGGTGGCCAGAACCAAAAATGGATTGGGTAACATAAAGGTTTCGTCACCTAAGGTAACCTGCCTTTCCTGCATGGCCTCGAGCAAGGCACTCTGAACTTTGGCCGGGGATCTGTTGATTTCATCTGCAAGAATAAAGTTTGAGAATATGGGGCCTTTACGAACCACAAATTCCTCTTTTTTCTGACTGTAAATTAGGGTGCCCAAGAGGTCGGCTGGTAAAAGGTCGGGGGTAAACTGAATTCGGCTGTAACCTGCATCAATAGCACTTGCAAGCGATTTGATGGCGAGGGTTTTTGCCAATCCCGGAACTCCTTCAAGCAGGATGTGGCCATTGGCCAGCAATCCGATCAGTAATCTTTCGACCATGTGTTTCTGACCAACAATAACCTTGTTCATTTCAAGGTTGATCATGTCGATGAATGCACTTTCCTGCTGTATTTTCTCATTTAATTCTTTGATGCTTGTATCGATCATTTGTAAATATTTTTGTGAAGCACAAAGATAACTCTGTGCAATTTTTCTAATTATCAGGCCTGAGTTAAAAGTTGTTAATGCCGCTGTTAACATGTGTTAATCATAACGTGGCTTAAAGTCGCTGTAATTAAGGCTTTCGTGAGGTTGTGTTAGTTGATTAACATCGTTTTATAACAAAAACGACACCAATAAAAGTGTCGTTTTTGAATAAAAATATTTTAAAAAAATATTAAGCCTGAGCAGTTGGACCACCAAGTTTGAATGGCATATTATCTAAATCCGAATCCTGAATAGAGCCATGCATCGATTCAAATTTTCTGATGTTATCCTGTAAAGCCTTCAATAGTTTTTTGGCATGTTGAGGGGTTAAAATAATTCTCGATTTCACTTTAGCTTTGGGAATTCCTGGCAGCATTTTAATAAAATCGACTACAAATTCTGATCTCGAATGTTGAATGATGGCGAGATTTGCATAAGTTCCTTCAGCAACTTCATCGCTTAGTTCAATATTCAATTGTCCTTTGTTTTGCTTATTTGCTTCCATTTTCTTTATTTTTTAATTTACAAAAAAGCAAAAACCAAAAGATGGTTTCTTCTGGTTTTTACCTGTTTGGGAATTTAATGGTACTCTTGTCTGTGTCTGGGGTGTACCAGAGTTTCGTATTCTTCTTTTGAACCTACAATCAGGTCTTCATATTCTCTGAGGCCTGTACCTGCAGGGATTTTGTGTCCAACAATCACGTTTTCTTTCAGGCCGTTTAATGTGTCTGTTTTTGCGTTGATTGAGGCGTTTGTCAGAACTTTTGTGGTTTCCTGGAATGAGGCAGCCGAAATAAAACTGTTGGTTTGCAGTGATGCTTTTGTAATACCCTGAAGCACCTGACGGGCAGTTGCCGGCTGGGCATCTCTTGAATCAATCAGTTTACGGTCTTTACGGCGCAACTGCGAAATTTCATCTCTGAGTTTTCTGGCCGAAACAATTTGACCTGCTTTAAAAATGCTTGAATCGCCCGGATCGATAACTACCTTTTTTCCGAATATCCAATCATTTTCTTCCTGGAAATCAATTTTATTCACAAGTTCTTTTTCAAGGAATTTTGTATCACCGGGATCTTCCACCTCTACCTTGCGCATCATTTGTCTGACAATGGTCTCGAAGTGTTTGTCGTTGATTTTTACACCCTGAAGACGGTAAACTTCCTGAATTTCATTTACAATATATTCCTGCACTTTCATCGGGCCTTTGATGGCCAGAATATCAGCAGGTGTAAGTGCTCCTTCGGATAATGGAGTACCGGCTTTTACGAAATCGTTTTCCTGTGCAAGTATCTGTTTTGATGTTGGAATAAGGTAGCGTTTCTCTTCACCTGTTTTGGAAGTAATAACAATTTCCTTGTTACCTCTTTTTAGTTTTTTTCCAAATGAAACAATACCGTCAATTTCTGATACTTTGGCAGGATCAGATGGATTTCTGGCTTCAAATAATTCAGTTACACGTGGCAGACCTCCGGTAATATCGCCTGATTTTCCAATTGTTCTTGGAATTTTAACCAAAATATCACCTGCTTTTACTTCCTGCGCGTCTTCAACAGAAATGTGGGCTCCGGTTGGAAGGTCATAGGTTTTAATTTCGTTACCACCTGCATCCAATACTGTAATTGATGGATTCTTGGTTTTTTGTTTGGTTTCGATAATAACTTTTTCGTTGTATCCTGTTTGCTCATCCGATTCCACCCGGTATGTTTTATTTTCGAGTACGCTGTTAAACCTCAGTTTACCTGCTACATCGGAAATAATAACCGCGTTGTAAGGATCCCAAACACACAAAATATCACCTTTTTTAACCTTGTCTCCATCTTTAAAATAGAAATTCGAACCATAAGGGATGTTGTTCGAGGCCAGTGAAATACCTGTTTTGTCGTCAACAATCCGCATTTCAGCCGAACGCCCAATTACAACATTGTATTTTACGTCTTCGTGGTTAGCGTAGGGTACACTTCTCATTTCATCAATATGAAGGGTTCCATCAAATTTTGCTTCAATTTTTGATTGTGATGAGATATTTCCACCCGCAACACCGCCCACGTGGAAAGTACGAAGGGTTAGCTGTGTTCCCGGCTCACCAATCGATTGGGCTGCTATAACACCAACGGCTTCACCTTTTTGAACCATTTTCCCTGATGAAAGGTTACGACCATAACATTTGGCACAAACACCTGTTTTTGCTTCGCAGGTAAGTACCGATCTGATTTCAACAGATTCGATGGGGGATTCTTCTATAAGTTTTGATAAGTCTTCGGTGAGTTCCTCCCCGGCAGCAATAATAAGTTCACCGGTTAAAGGATTATAAACATCGTGAAGTGTTGTACGACCAAGAATTCGATCGTAAAGTGTTTCAACAATCTCTTCATTTTTCTTAAGTGCAGTAGTTGTCAATCCTCTCAATGTTCCACAGTCTCTTTCAGAAATGATCACATCCTGAGCCACATCTACCAAACGACGTGTAAGGTAACCGGCATCAGCAGTTTTAAGCGCGGTATCGGCCAAACCTTTACGGGCACCGTGGGTAGAAATAAAGTATTCAAGAACCGTAAGTCCTTCCTTAAAGTTGGAAAGAATCGGGTTTTCGATAATTTCACCACCGGTAGCACCTGATTTTTGAGGTTTTGCCATCAAGCCACGCATTCCGGAAAGCTGGCGAATCTGCTCTTTACTTCCCCTTGCACCCGAATCAAGCATCATATAAACAGAATTGAAGCCCTGTTTATCTTTTGCAAGTTGATCCATCAATGTGCGTGTAAGTTTTGAGTTGGTATGGGTCCAGATATCAAGAATTTGGTTGTATCTTTCATTACCTGTAATAAAGCCCATTCCATAGTTGGCCAAAACTTCTTCTACTTCTTCGTTGGCCTGAGCTACCAATTCTTCTTTAACTTCAGGAATAATTACATCGCCAAGATTAAACGACAGACCTCCACGAAAAGCCATGGTAAAGCCTAATCGTTTGATGTCGTCGAGGAATTTGGCAGTGGTGGCGGTATCTGTTTTTTTGAGGATGTCGCCAATGATATCGCGCAAGGCTTTTTTGGTAAGCAGTTGATTGATATATCCATATTCCTGTGGTACCACCTGGTTGAAAATAACCCTTCCTACTGTTGTTTCTGAAAGTACTTGTTTAATGCTCCCATCGTCTTGTTTAATGGGAAGGCGCACATTTATAATCGCGTGCAGGTCAACTTTATTTTCGTTGTAGGCAATGATTACCTCTTCGGGAGAATAAAACTTGTAGCCTTCACCTTTCACTGGATTTTCAGGAAGATGTTTTCGGGCTTTGGTAATATAGTACAATCCAAGAACCATGTCCTGTGAGGGTACAGTGATTGGGGCACCGTTGGCGGGATTAAGAATATTGTGAGAAGCAAGCATCAATAGTTGTGCTTCAAGTATTGCGGCATTTCCCAATGGAACGTGAACTGCCATCTGGTCACCATCAAAGTCTGCGTTGAAGGCCGTACATGCAAGTGGATGCAGCTGAATTGCTTTACCCTCGATAAGTTTTGGCTGAAAAGCCTGAATACCCAGTCTGTGCAGCGTAGGGGCACGGTTGAGCAAAACGGGATGACCTTTTAAAATACTTTCAAGTATATCCCAAACTACAGGATCCTTGCGATCGACAATTTTTTTGGCTGATTTTACTGTTTTAACGATTCCTCTTTCAAGCATCTTACGAATAATGAATGGCTTGAAGAGCTCCGAAGCCATGCCTTTGGGCAATCCACATTCGTTGAGGTTTAACTCGGGGCCTACAACAATAACCGAACGGCCTGAATAGTCAACACGTTTACCCAAAAGGTTTTGACGGAAACGTCCTTGTTTACCCTTGAGGCTGTCGCTGAGTGATTTCAGCGCTCTGTTTGATTCTGTTTTTACAGCGTTGGCCTTCCTTGAGTTATCGAAGAGTGAATCGACCGCTTCCTGAAGCATGCGTTTTTCGTTACGCATAATTACGTCAGGGGCTTTGATTTCTATCAGTCTTTTTAAACGGTTGTTACGAATGATAACCCTTCTGTAAAGGTCGTTTAGATCAGAGGTTGCAAACCTTCCGCCGTCAAGTGGTACGAGAGGCCTGAGTTCAGGAGGAATTACTGGCACAACTTTTACAATCATCCATTCAGGACGATTCTCGATCCTGTTGCGCGCATCCCTGAAAGCTTCAACTACCTGAAGGCGTTTTAATGCATCAGCTTTACGTTGCTGAGAAGTTTCATTGTTTGCTCTGTCACGTAAAAAATATGACAATTCATCCAGATCAAGGCGGGCAAGCAAATCATGCAAGCCTTCTGCACCCATCTTTGCGATGAATTTATTGGGATCGCTGTCATCGAGATATTGATTTTCGGGAGGAATAGTTTCCATGATATCGAAATACTCTTCCTCGGTAAGAAAATCAAGATATTCGATGCCATCGTCAGCTTTAATACCCGGATTAATAACCACATACCTTTCGTAGTATATGATCGAATCAAGTTTTTTGGTTTGAAGTCCGAGCAATGCTCCGATTTTGTTTGGAAGTGACCTGAAAAACCAGATATGTGCTACGGGCACAACCAGTTGAATGTGGCCGGCTCTTTCGCGTCTTACTTTTTTCTCGGTAACTTCAACACCGCAACGATCGCACACGATACCTTTGTACCTGATGCGTTTGTATTTTCCGCAGTGACATTCCCAGTCTTTAACAGGCCCGAATATTCTTTCACAGAACAAGCCATCTCTTTCAGGTTTATAGGTTCTGTAATTGATGGTTTCAGGCTTTAAAACTTCGCCATGTGATCGTTCAAGGATCGTTTCAGGCGAAGAAAGGCTAATAGTGATTTGTGAAAACTCGTTTTTTACAATGGATGTGTCTTTTCTAAAAGCCATTAATGGATTGTATTTATATGATTGTTTTCAAAAAAAATTTTCATTCGAATTTATCAATCGAATGTAACGTTGAGGCCGAGGCCTCTTAGCTCATGAATCAATACATTGAATGATTCCGGAATTCCCGGTTTGGGCATTGGGTCACCTTTAACGATGGATTCGTAGGCTTTGGCGCGGCCAATTACATCGTCAGATTTTACAGTAAGAATTTCCTGAAGGATATTTGAAGCTCCGTATGCTTCAATTGCCCATACCTCCATTTCACCAAAACGTTGTCCACCAAATTGGGCTTTACCTCCAAGAGGTTGTTGTGTAATGAGTGAATAGGGTCCGATGGATCTTGCATGCATTTTATCGTCCACCATGTGGTGAAGCTTAAGCATATAAATGTAACCCACAGTTGCCGGCTGGTGAAATCTTTCGCCAGTGCCACCGTCATAAAGGTAGGTTTTTCCGTTTTCGGGCAATCCTGCCTGCACCATGTAACCGTTGATTTGATCAATGTCAGCACCATCAAAGATCGGAGTTGCAAAATTCAATCCCAATTTTTTTCCGGCCCAACCCAAAACTGTTTCGTAGATTTGTCCAAGGTTCATCCTTGAAGGCACACCCAAAGGATTCAATACAATATCCACTGGTGTTCCATCTTCCAGGAATGGCATATCCTCTTCGCGTACAATTCGGGCAACAATACCTTTGTTCCCGTGACGCCCTGCCATTTTATCACCAACCTTAAGTTTACGTTTTTTGGCTACATAAACTTTAGCCATTTTTACAATTCCGTTTGGAAGGTCATCGCCAACGGTGGCAACAAACTTTTTACGGTTGAAAATCCCAAGAATTTCCTTGTGTTTTATAATGTAGTTATTGATCAACTCAGCGATAAGTACATTTTTGTCTTTATCGGTTGTCCATTTGCCTGGATTGACTATCATGTAGTCGATTCCAAGAAGCAATTTTTGTGTAAATTTTGCTTTTTTAGGAAAGATTTCTTCCTTGAAGTTATTGTAAACGCCTTGTGAAACTTTGCCGCTTACAAGAATCATCAACTTATCCACAAGTTTGTTTTTGAGGGCAGCTGATTCTCTCTTGAATTCCTTTTCAAGTTCGGCAATTTCATCGTTTTCCTTACCTTTCACTCTACGGTCTTTAATAACTCTGGCAAAGAGTTTTTTCTCAATAACAACACCCTGCATCGAAGGTGGTGCCTTGAGTGAGGCATCCTTCACATCTCCGGCTTTGTCACCAAAAATGGCTCTGAGAAGTTTTTCTTCGGGTGTTGGGTCTGATTCGCCTTTTGGTGTAATTTTTCCTATAAGAATATCTCCTTCTGTTACCTCGGCACCAATTCTGATCAGTCCGTTTTCATCAAGATCTTTGGTTGCTTCTGAAGAAACATTGGGTATATCATTGGTGAGTTCCTCAACACCACGTTTGGTGTCACGCACTTCAAGAACAAATTCTTCGATGTGTACGGAGGTAAAGATGTCGTCTTTAACAACTTTTTCAGATAAAACGATAGCATCCTCGAAATTGTAGCCTTTCCAGGGCATAAATGCAACCATGAGATTTCGCCCCAGAGCCAGTTCACCGTTTCTGGTGCCATATCCCTCGCAAAGAGGCTGGCCCTTAACAACTTTTTGACCTTTCTTAACGATGGGTCTTAAATTGATAGAGGTATTTTGGTTGGTCCTCTGAAATTTGGTGAGTTTGTAAGTTTTTTTATCATCATCAAAACTTACAAGTCTTTCATTTTCAACCCTTGTATAAAGAACGGTTATTTCATTGGCATCAACGTATTCGATAATTCCATCGCCTTCAGCCTGAATCAAAACTCTGGAATCGCGGGCAACAGCACCTTCAATACCGGTTCCTACAATTGGGGCTTCAGCTTTTAGTAATGGTACAGCCTGGCGCATCATGTTTGAGCCCATCAAGGCACGGTTGGCATCATCATGTTCAAGAAATGGAATTAATGATGCCGCAACCGATGCAATTTGGTTTGGTGCCATATCGATAAAGTCAACATTTTCTTTTGGCTCTATTGGGTAATCAGCCTGAAACCTGACTTTTACTTTTTCCCTGATAAATGTTCCGTCTTCATTTAGCAGTGAGTTTGCCTGAGCAATAATTTTATTTTCTTCCTCTTCAGCGCTTAGGTAAATTTCCTCTTCGTCAAGCTGAACCTTGCCAACCTCAACGCGTTTATAGGGTGTTTCAATAAAACCAAGTTTGTTGATTTTAGCGAAAACGCAAAGGGAAGAAATCAAACCAATATTCGGACCTTCAGGAGTTTCAATTGTACAAAGGCGTCCATAGTGTGTATAGTGAACGTCGCGAACTTCAAAGCCTGCTCTTTCTCTGGATAAACCTCCGGGACCGAGTGCAGAAACCCTTCTTTTGTGGGTTAATTCGGACAAGGGATTGGTTTGATCCATAAACTGAGAAAGTTGGTTGGTGCCAAAGAATGAGTTGATTACGGATGATAAGGTTTTCGCGTTAATGAGGTCGGTTGGCGTAAAAACTTCATTATCCCTAACGTTCATTCTTTCACGAATTGTTCTTGCCATACGGGCAAGGCCAACCCCAAATTGTGCGTACAGTTGCTCACCTACAGTTCTCACACGGCGGTTGCTCAGATGGTCAATATCGTCAACCTCACGTTTGGCGTTTACCATTTCGATGAGGTATTTGATGATTGAGATAATATCTTCTTTGGTTAACACTTTTGTGTCCATCGGAACATCCAGGTTCAATTTTTTATTGATTCTGTATCTTCCAACGTCACCAAGATCGTATCTTTTATCTGAAAAGAAGAGCTTTTCAATAATACCCCTTGCGGTTTCTTCGTCAGGAGGTTCAGCATTTCTGAGCTGTCTGTAGATAAATTCTACTGCTTCTTTTTCAGTATTTGTAGTATCTTTTTGAAGGGTGTTGAAGATGATTGAGTAATCGATGCTGTCTGATTCATCTTTATGAATCAACACAGTTTCAACACCTGATTCGGCAATCTGGTCGATATGGCCAGCTTCAAGAACTGTTTCGCGGTCGATGATTACTTCAGTTCTTTCAATCGAAACAACTTCACCTGTATCTTCATCTACAAAATCTTCGATCCATGATCTTACAACACGCGCTGCAAGACGGCTCCCGATGAATTTTTTAAGGTTGGTTTTGTTTGCTTTTACTTCCTGTGCGAGATCGAATATTTCGAGGATATCCTTGTCGGTTTCATATCCGATGGCGCGTAACAGCGTTGTAACCGGCAATTTTTTCTTTCGGTCGATGTATGCGTACATCACCTGGTTAATGTCGGTTGTAAACTCCATCCATGAACCTTTAAAAGGAATGATTCTGGCGGAGAATAATTGTTGACCATTAGCGTGGAAGCTGGTGCCAAAAAAAGCACCTGGAGATCTGTGGAGCTGTGAAACAACAACCCTTTCAGCTCCATTAACCACGAATGTTCCTTTTGGGGTCATATAAGGTATTTGCCCCAGATAAACATCCTGGATAATTGTTTCAAAATCTTCATGCTCCGGATCAGTGCAATAGAGTTTTAGTTTTGCTTTTAAGGGCACACTGTAGGTGAGGCCTCTTTCGATGCATTCTTCGATAGAGTATCTTGGTGGATCAATAAAATAATCCAGAAACTCAAGTACAAAATTATTCCGGGCATCCGTAATGGGAAAATTCTCACTAAAAACCTTGTAAAGTCCTTCGTTTACACGGTTTTCGGGGTTTGTTTCCAGTTGAAAAAAATCTTGAAAAGATTTTAATTGAATGTCAAGAAAATCAGGGTATTCTGATTTTATTTTTGTTCTTGAGAAACTTATTCTTTCAGCGAATTCCTGAGCCAATGTTATAAAGTTTTGATTATGAATAAGATAAGAAAATACGAAAACAGTATTCTATAATACAAAGAAATATAGACTCTGCACGGCAACACCGGCAGAAGCCTATATTTCTTAGATGAGATTTTATAAAAGCTACTTAACTTCTACTTCAGCACCAACTTCTTCGAGTTGAGATTTGAGTGCTTCAGCTTCATCTTTTGATACTCCTTCTTTTATTGCTTTAGGAGCAGCATCAACGAGAGCTTTTGCTTCTTTCAGACCGAGGCTTGTCAACTCTTTTACAAGTTTAACAACAGCTAGTTTTGATTGGCCAGCTGCTTTGATGATAACATCAAATTCTGTTTGTTCTTCTTCAACAGCTTCAGCAGCAACGGCCGGGCCAGCAACAACTGCAGCAGCAGCAGCAGGCTCAATACCATATTCGTCTTTTAAAATCTGAGCGAGTTCGTTAACTTCTTTTACTGTCAGACCAACTAATTGTTCTGCAAAAGTTTTTAAATCTGCCATTTTAATATTTATTTTAATGAATGTTCTTGAAAATAATTTTAATTGAAAATAATCTTATGATTCCTTTTCGGAAAGTGTTTTGAGTATTCCTGACAATTTATGTCCCCCAGACTGAAGTGCTGAAATAACATTTTTAGCAGGTGATTGAAGTAGTGCAATGATATCGCCAATAACCTCTTCTTTGGATTTGATGTTTTCAAGGGCGTCCAGTTGATTTTCGCCAATATAGGCTGATTCCTGTACAAAAGCACCTTTAAATATCGGTTTGTCCGATTTAAATTTCTTACGAAATTCTTTAATAAGAGTTGCCGGAGCATTAGCCACCTCTGTAAACATTACAGATGTAGGTCCTTTGAGAATATCAAATAATTCTACAAAATCCCTTTCAGATCTCTCCATTGCTTTTTGGAGCAAAGTGTTCTTAACTACAAGAAGATTAATCTCCTTTTTATAACACATTCTTCTAAGCTCTCCTGTAACCTCAGAATTTAAATCACCAATGTTTGTAATATAAAAATTGGTTGCCTGATTCAGCTTTTCAGATAGAGTTGCTATAGTTTGATTTTTTTCCTCTCTGGTCATTATTTCGTTCTCCTCATTTTACTGAAGTTTACGCGTTTCCTATTGATTTCGGGTCAACCTGAACCCCAAAACTCATAGTACTCGACATGTAAATGCTTTTAACGTATGTCCCCTTCGAAGCCGATGGCTTTAATTTGATTACCTGGGATAAAAGTTCTTTGGCGTTTTCAAGTATCTTTTGGTTTTCAAAAGATGATTTGGCTACCGCGGCATGAATTATACCGGTTTTATCCACTTTGAAATCAATTTTACCAGCCTTCACATCATCTACGGCTTTTTTAATATCCATAGTTACTGTTCCGGTTTTTGGGTTTGGCATTAAGCCTCTTGGTCCCAAAATCCTTCCCAATGGGCCAACTTTGGGCATCACATTAGGTGTGGTGATAACTACGTCAATATCGGTCCAGCCGTTTTTGATTTTTTCGACATATTCGTCCAGGCCGACAAAATCGGCACCGGCGGCTTTGGCTTCCTCTTCTTTGTCAGGCGAGCACAGTACCAGCACTCGCACAGTTTTACCTGTTCCGTGAGGCAATGTAACCGAACCCCTGACCATCTGATTAGCCTTTCGTGGGTCAACACCCAGTCGGATATCCAGATCTATTGAAGAATCAAACTTGGTAGTTGTGATGTCTTTAACAGTCTTTATTGCGTCCGCCAGTGTGTAGTTAGCATTTTTATCGAATTTCGCTAAAGCTTCTTTACGTTTTTTAGTCAATTTTCCCATTTGCGAATCCTTTTAATTTTTTAACAAATGCTTTAAGACAACCATTAGTTTGCTCCAAAAGGTGGTGTTCCTTTAACAGTGATACCCATACTTCTTGCAGTACCTGCAACCATTCTCATAGCTGATTCAACAGTAAAACAATTTAAATCTTTCATTTTACCTTCAGCAATTGTCTGAACCTGTTCCCATGATACTGATCCTACCTTTTTACGATTGGGTTCTGGTGAACCTTTCTTCTGTTTGGTAACTTCTAACAGTTGAATTGCAACTGGCGGAGATTTGATTATGAAATCAAAGGACTTGTCTTTGTAAACTGTAATGATTACAGGCAGAACCTTACCGGCCTGCTCCTGAGTACGCCCATTGAATTGCTTACAAAACTCCATAATATTCACACCTTTTGCACCCAGTGCGGGTCCAACAGGTGGGGATGGATTTGCAGCCCCTCCTTTGATTTGTAATTTAATTAATCCGCTAACTTCTTTTGCCATTTTGTTATTACTTAATAATTAAGTTTACACACCAGCTAATATCTGTTGTGTTAAAAACGAACTTTATTCTTTTTCAACCTGCATAAAGCCAAGTTCAAGAGGCGTTTTTCTTCCGAAGATTTTAACCATCACTTTCAGTTTCTTCTTCTCCTCGTTAATTTCTTCGATAACACCACTAAAACTATTGAAAGGGCCATCAGTCACGGTAACTGTTTCACCTATAATAAAAGGTACATTTACCTCTTCACCCTGGTCAGCAAGTTCATCAACTTTGCCCAGTATTCTTTTTACTTCGGATTCGCGCAAAGCATCGGGCTCTCCGCGTGTACCTAAGAAGCCAAGAACATCAGGTACGTTTTTAACAATATGAGGTATTTCTCCAACGAGAGCAGCCTCAATTAATACGTACCCTGGAAAATAGTTTCTTTCCTTACTGATTTTCTTTCCTTTTCTAACCTGAAAAACCTTTTCAGTGGGAATGAGAATCTGAGAAATATAGTCCTGAAGATTAAGTCGGTTTATCTCACTTTCGATATACTCCTTAACCTTTTTTTCTTTGCCACTAATCGCTCTGACTACATACCATTTTTTCTCTTGATTACTCATGCCGGTAAGCCAATCTGTTTAGTTGAATTAGAATAATAATGCCTGGCGCGACTCCATATTTTAAAGCCAGGTGTAAAAACCTTTTAAGAGACTACTAAAAGAGATGTCCATCAAATAAACCACAAAAGCGATCATAAGGGAAGCAATGGACACTACGATAGCACTACTCTGGAGTTCACTCCATGTGGGCCAGGAAACTTTGTGTAACAGCTCGTCGTAACTTTCCTTGGCGTAATTAAATATTTTGATATTTGCCATTGGTCATTTTAAATTATTTGGCACGGGTGGTAGGAATCGAACCCACAGCCTACGGTTTTGGAGACCGTCGCTCTACCAATTGAGCTACACCCGTATGGAAATATAATTAATAAAGGAGTCCCGGGAACGTTTTTGTTCCGGGACCACCTTTCAATTATAACCAAACACCTATTAAATTAGTCAAGAATTTCAGTTACCTGTCCGGCGCCAACTGTTCTGCCACCCTCACGGATAGCGAAACGCAGGTTTTTGCTCATGGCGATTTCTGAAATCAATCTAACTTCAATTGTAAGGTTGTCACCTGGCATAACCATTTCCACTCCTTCCGGAAGGAAAATTTCACCGGTAACATCTGTAGTCCTGAAATAAAACTGAGGACGATATTTGTTGTGGAATGGTGTATGACGACCACCTTCTTCTTTCTTCAAAATATAAACCTCTGCATTGAAGTTTTTATGAGGATGAACTGAACCTGGTTTGGCAATTACCATACCACGTGTAATGCTTTCTTTATCCACACCCCTGAGGAGAAGACCTGCATTATCACCTGCCTGTCCCTGATCGAGGATTTTACGGAACATTTCAACACCTGTTACTACTGATTTTAGTTTTTCAGCACCCATTCCAATAATGTCAACAGGGTCACCAGTGTGAATAATTCCGGTTTCGATACGACCGGTAGCAACTGTTCCACGACCGGTAATTGAGAATACATCCTCAACAGGCATTAGGAATGGTTTGTCCTGATCGCGCTCAGGTAATGGAATCCAGCTATCACAAGCATCCATTAGTTCCATCACTTTTTCAACCCATTTTGGTTCTTTATTTAATGCACCAAGTGCAGAGCCCTGAATTACAGGGGTATTGTCACCGTCAAATTCATAAAAACTTAGGAGATCACGAATTTCCATCTCAACAAGCTCGAGCAACTCTTCGTCATCAACAAGGTCAACTTTATTCATGAAAACAACCAGTTTTGGTACACCAACCTGACGTGCAAGAAGGATGTGCTCACGGGTTTGAGGCATAGGGCCATCTGTAGCGGCTACAACAATGATTGCACCGTCCATTTGGGCAGCACCTGTAACCATGTTTTTCACATAGTCAGCGTGACCCGGACAGTCAACGTGTGCGTAGTGTCTGTTTTCAGTTTGATATTCAATATGAGCAGTATTAATAGTAATACCTCTCTCCTTTTCTTCAGGTGCGTTATCAATTGAGTCAAATGATGCGAATGTTGCCAGACCTTTATCCTGAAGATTAAGTGTGATAGCAGCAGTTAATGTGGTTTTCCCGTGGTCAACGTGTCCAATAGTACCAATATTTACGTGCGGTTTGGACCTATCAAATTTTTCTTTTGCCATTTTAAAAAGATATTTAATGAGGTGTTTACAAAAAGGTTATTAATTTTAATTATGATATTTTAGTATTAGAGCCAATGATGAGAATTGAACTCATGACCCCTTCCTTACCAAGGAAGTGCTCTACCCCTGAGCTACATCGGCATCATTTTGGAGCGGAAGACGGGGCTCGAACCCGCCACCTATAGCTTGGAAGGCTATCGCTCTACCAAATGAGCTACTTCCGCAAAATAAGGTACACAAAAACGGATTTCACTCTGGAAATCCGCCTTTCTGCACATCAACATGTAATGAACTATTCGGGTGGGGGGAGGAGGATTCGAACCTCCGAAGGCTTCGCCAACAGATTTACAGTCTGCCCCATTTGACCGCTCTGGTATCCCCCCGAATTGATATTTTCGTGTGGAGCCGATGGACGGACTCGAACCGCCGACCGGCTGATTACAAATCAGCTGCTCTACCAACTGAGCTACATCGGCCTGTATCCATGATTTAGCAAGAACTCTAACGATTTATTATTAAGAAAAACAGTCCTTTTTTCAAAAAAGGACTGCAAAAGTATTATTCTATTTTTAATTACCAAAACTTTTTTTCAAATATGTGAAAAAAATTAGATTTTTCTAAGTTTTTGTTTGTGTTTAACAAGCTGTCGGCGTAATGCTTCGCAGGCATCGTCAGTAGCTTCTTCAAATGACTTGCTTTGTTTTTTTGCATACAGATCGTTCCCGGGTATGCTTAGCCTTATTTCGGTGATTTTATTTTCAGCACTTTCTCCATTTGCTACTTTCAAAGAAACCTCACTGTTAATTACGCCATCGTAATATTGAGATAGTTTACTTACTTTTTCTTCGATAAACTCATCTAACTTTTTGTCCGTTTTGAAATGAACCGACCTAATCTCAATTTGCATAGTTCTTCCTCCTGTTGTTTAAGCTCTTGGGTGAGCTTGTTTGTAAATAGTTTTTAATTTTTCGATTGAATTATGGGTGTAAACCTGGGTTGCTGAAAGATTGGAGTGCCCCAATAATTCTTTTATAGCATTCAATTCGGCACCTTTGTTTAGCATAACGGTAGCAAAACTGTGCCGCAGGGTATGGGGACTTTTCTTGGAATTTGTTGATACATAGGAAATGTATTTGTAAATGATTCGGTAAATTAGTCTGGAATATGTTTGTTTACCCCGACTTGTTATGAATAAATACGGTTTTGATTCTTCACTTTTGTTGAAAATACTATCTCTAATCGTGATAAATTTTTTGATGGATTCAGCCAAATAGCCAGAGATAGGGATAAGCCTTTCTTTGTCGCGCTTACCATGAATTTTGATGGTTTCAGCCTCTAAATTCACATCTGTAATTTTAATATTGTTTAATTCTGATACACGTATTCCCGTTGTATAAAATGTTTCGATTATTAATTTATTGCGAATGCCTTCAAAATCATTTCCAAAATCGATGTTTTGAAGCAACATTTCCATGTCCTTTTCTTTAACGAATTCAGGAACTTTTTTGCCTGTTTTAGGGGCAATTACTTTAAGCATTGGATTTGATGAAACGTGACCATCTCTTAAAAGATACTTGTAAAAAGATTTAAGGCAGGAGATTTTCCTGTTTATGGTGAGGGTGGAATTCTTTTTTTCAAGCAAATCAACCAACCAACTTCTAACAATGTAGTGATCCGCATTTTTCAAATTTATCACCCCGAATTGGGATAGTATAAAATCTTGAAATTGTTTCAGATCAGTATCATAAGAGGTAATGGTGTGCCTGGAGTACCTTTTTTCGTGCGTTATGTATTGTATAAAATCTTGCCTCACAGTAAAAAAAAATAGGAAAACTATTGTTTCAAAGATAGTATTTAATATCAGTCAAACAAAAATTTCCCTAAATAATTTTTGTAATATCTTTTCAGAGATATTTATCAGGCGTCTTCTGCGTCTCTCAATTGTTGGATGTAAATAGCTTTTAAGCGAGCTTCTCTGTTTTTAACTGATGGCTTTGTGAATTTTTGACGTTCGCGAAGTTCTTTAACTACACCGGTTTTTTCGAATTTTCTTTTGTATTTTTTGAGCGCTCTTTCTATATTTTCGCCTTCTTTTACAGGAACAATAATCATATTAAATACCTCTTATTTAGTGTTTTATAATTAATTTTTATTCATTTTACCCATAAATCGGGGCGCAAAATTAAGAATATGTTTGTTTATTCCAAAGATATTTTTAAAAAATGTATTTATTTGTTACGATAGTTCTTTGATTTTTAGGTAACATGCTTTCATTTTTTTTGCTGATTTTTTTTGGTCACATTATTTATAACAGGATGGTGTTGATATAAAAAATGAAGGCTGCCCAGGTTTTGAACAGCCTTTAAATTCAATCTTTGATTGATGATTTTAGTTCATTTTAATTTCAGGTAATCTACCGGGAGTCCAGGGAGCACTGTATTTTTCCATTTCATTTTCAATTTGCTTTACCTTTTCATCTACCTGCTTAATTTGGTCAAGAAGCGGAGGGACAGCCTCCATGAGGATTTCGTACTGGTCGAGTTGGGTTTGTGTTGGTTGTGATGTTGAACTCCAGTGAGACCATCCTATTACTCCGTAACGATAACTTAGCGGAACCTCGGCCGGTGGTATTTCTTCCCAGCTTGCCTCGGCCTCCGAACCATTGATAATAAAGGAAATTTCTTCCAGCTTTTCTGCGGCAGCCCTGGCTCTGTCAGCAAGTTCTTTAGGAATATCCGGTGTATTATGAATAGTTTGCCTGATGTATTCAACTTTCCTGGTCAGGTCTTCCAGGTAATTTTCACCTCCGAGAAATATCCTTCCAAGTTCCGCAATTTTATCCTGATAGGCAACAAGTTCTTCGCGGTTGGTAGGAGGTAATGTTGAATTGTTGAGGGTTTTTACCGTAAACTCTACCGGGCCTGACAACTCACTTACTTCACCGTTATGATCCAATGACATCGTAACAAAGTATTGTCCGGGTAAAACTAACATCCCGGAATTGCCTTCACTTTTTGGATCAAATCTATCATCACGAAGTCTTACCGGATTTTTTCCCTGATATCGTAAATCCCAATTTACTCTTACCAAGCTCTCGGTGGATGGATTTTCATAAAGTTTCCTTACTATTTCACCTTCGGCATCGCTAATGGTGAAAATCAGGATTGGAGGAATTTCTTTTTCTTCCAGTTTGAGTTGTTCCACAGTCGGTTGCGGGATTTTCTCACCATTTTTAAACAACTTTTTTTCTTCTTTAATTCTTATTTGTTTTTTCGTTTTGGGAGCTTCTTTGAGATAATATGTAAAAACTGCTCCAAATTCAGGATTATCGGCTGTGAAATATGTTGAGCCCTGACCGTATCTTCCGCCTGTTTCAATAAATTGTAATGCATCTTTTACCTTAAAGAGATATGTTTTTGTAGTGTCAAGCATTTCAGTAGTTGCCTGACGAAGGGGTGTATAATCATCAATGATGTAAAAGCCTCTGCCAAAGGTTGCCACAATGAGGTCGTTTTCACGCTCCTGAATGGTAATATCCTTCATGGCAACATCCGGAATGCCGGATGAAAGTTCTGTCCATGTTATTCCTCCGTCAAGAGTAAAAAACACATTAAACTCTGTTCCAACAAACAGAAGGTCTTTTTTTATGGGATCCTGAATGATGCAGTGAACAGTTTCATCCTCAGGGAGATTGCCAGAAATGGATGTCCAGGTGTTTCCTTTATCTGTGCTTTTGAGAAGGTAAGGTTTAAAATCATCACTTTTAATATTGTCGAAGGATGCAAAAACCACGTTTTCATCAAACCGTGAAGGCAGGATATCGCTTACATAGGTGTATTCGGGCACTCCGGGAAAAGAGCTTATTTTAGTCCAGGTTTTTCCGGCATCCTCACTCATTTGGATAACTCCATCATCGCTTCCCGAATAAATCAAATCTTCTTTAACAGGTGATTCTGCCAAAGAAACCACAGTTCCCCACTGCGATGAGGATACATCTTTTGCAACTGCGTTTGACGGCCAGTATTTGCCCATCACCGAAAAATGGTTTCGGTCTTCGTTTCTGGTAACATCGTCACTGATTACCTGCCAGCTATTTCCACGGTCATCGCTGCGGAAAACCTTGTTGGCAGCAATATAAAGTCTGGTTTTAGAATGAGGGCTCAGAAAAAATGGGGTATTCCAGTTCCAACGATAGGTGAGTTCATCTTTACGTGGTTCAGGTTTAATTTTTATGCTTTCACCCGATTTTTTATCATAGCGATAAATATTTCCATATTGATATGCAGAATACACAATGTTGGGATTACCTGGTTCGATGGCCTGAAAAAAACCATCGCCACCCAATGTCACGACCCATTCATCGCTTTTTACACCTGCTCTGCTTGTATTTCTCGATGGCCCGCCCATACTGTTGTTGTCCTGTGTTCCGCCATAAACCCAATAGAAAGGTTCGGTATCATCCACACTTACCCGGTAAAACTGAGTAACCGGGAGATTGCTTTTAAATACAAAGTTTTTTCCACTGTCGAAGGTTTCGTATATACCCCCGTCTCCGCCAATCATAAAATGATCTGTATTGTCAGGATCGATCCACATGGCGTGGTCATCTACGTGCCGAGATTTGTTTCCTACTGATCTCCATGTTTTGCCTCCGTCCTCTGTTACCTTTGTTACTGTTTCGAGTGAATAAACTTTATTGTAATCTTTAGGATCACACACAATTTCATTATAGTATTGGCCGCTTGAAGAATAATCGCTTTGCTTGCTCCAGCTTGCTCCGCCATTTGTTGTCCTGAAAAATCCGCCTTTGCCGTCCTGTGCTTCAACAATAACATAGAGGTAGTCAGGATTTGCAGGTGAAATTGCAAGACCCATCCCACCTATATGAACTCCGGGAAGTCCTTTCATTATTTTATTCCAGGTTTCGCCACCATCGGTCGATTTGTAAACTGCTGACTCAGGACCTCCTCCAATTTTTGTAAAACTTCTTCTTCTTCTTTGTTCGGAGCTTGCATAAAGGATCTCCGGATTGCGTGGATCCATGACAATATCATTTACGCCTGTATTTTCGCTTATCTCCAATACTTTTTTCCAGTTTTTTCCGCCATCAGTGGTTTTGTAAAGTCCGCGTTGTTTGCCTGGTCCCCAGGCTGAACCTTCGGCAGCAACAAATACCACATCATGATTTTCAGGATGAATAACTATCTTACCTATTTGTCTGGAAGAATCAAGACCCATAAGTTCCCATGAGTTCCCTCCATCGAGCGATTTGTAAACACCGTTTCCGTACCCCAGAGCCCGTTGGTGATTATTTTCACCGGTGCCGAGCCACACTATATTATGGTCGGACGGAGCGATGGCAATGGCTCCCATCGAGTAAGCTTTGTAATTGTCGAATACGGGATCAAACGTTGTTCCGTTGTTAGTGGTTTTCCAAACATGCCCGGAAGCCACAGCTACAAAGTATTCGCTGTGGTTTGCAGGGTTTACGGCAAAATCGGCTATTCTGCCCGATGTAAATGCAGGCCCGATACTTCTCCATTTTAATCCTGAAAAAGTTGAAGATTTTAGTGTGTCAGTTTTCTTTTCGTCATTGTCCTTTTTTTTCTTTGCATCAACTGGCGTGGATGAAAGAACGAAAATGATCATCATCAGGATGAAACCAATGTTTTGTAAACATCTGATCCTGCTAATTAGCTGCTCTTGTTTTAGCATCATTGTGTGTAGTTTTAAAATGAGTTATAAATGTATTGTTAATAAAAGTGGCCAAAGGTAAAAAAGTCATCAAAAAGAAAAAACAACTACTGTTCATTTTGCGAATTTTCATGAAATCGAATAAAAGTAAATGATTAATTTCGCAGCCTAAAATCTAAACATTATGAACCAATATTTACTTATCTCAGTTTTTATATTCTTCTCTTTCATTTCATTAAACGCGCAGAAGAGTGCAATTTCACAAACATCTGCAAATGCTAATCCTGAGTTCTTTGAAAAACCAATGCCAATTGATGGTAAAGCTGTTGAAGCAGATTTCAGAGCTAACAGACTTTATGGCAGCGCACCGCTTACGGTTCAGTTTACCGACCGGAGCGAGGGTGAAGTAGTTAAATGGCGCTGGTTGTTTGGTGACGGGAGTGTCGATACATTGGAAAACCCTGTTCATACCTACGGTTTCGAAGGAATTTATACCGTAAAACTTACTGTTTGGGATGCCGACTCCGTTAATAGCAGTACTGCAACAAAAGCGGATTATATCAGGGCTGTTGGTTACGGTATGTGCGATTCAGTAAATTATGATATTCCCGGATCCTATTATTTGTACAGACTTGATTCGCCAAACAGCGGGTTTTTGTCGGGCAACAACTCAAGGGGTGATCTGGCGAAAGCAAATTATTTTTATATTAATGAAGAAAAAGGCTTGCTAATGGGCGGGTTGTATTATTTTGCCATAAAATCCATAGGTTTGGCCAGTGACCCGCAGATAGTGTTCAATGCGTGGGATAATGACGGGCCGGCAAACGGTCCGGGCACAGTGATGGATTTTTATTCCAAGCCGCTTTCGGAAATAAACGTGGATGATCAGGGTACCGGAATTTATCCCGCCACAGTTGCATTTTTTGATCAGTGGGTTTCGATCAGTGATGATTTCTTCCTGGGCTTTGAATTGCCCCAAACGCCCGGCGATTCACTTGCAGTTTTTACGAACAAAACAAGCGCTGCAACCAATGGTACAGGCTGGGAAAAGACTGTCTCCGGTGAATGGCAACCCTATCAGGCCAACAACCCTGGATTTACGGTGGACAATGCCATTTTCCCCATCATTTGCCAACCAACGGGGATAGATAATCATATTTTCGTTCAGAATATCATCGTTTACCCTGTGCCTGCAAAAGACAATATTTATATCACTTTTTTTGATGAAGGCATCGCAGAGTTTGAAGTTTCTATTTCAGACTTGTCGGGCAGGCTTGTGATCGCAAACAATAATAAAATAACTTCAGGTACAGCCATTGATGTCAGCCATTTGAGCAAAGGACTTTACATTTTAAGGCTTAACATCAGCGACGGGGTGATAAACCGGAAGATCATGATCGAATAAAGCCGGAAATTTTCCTCTCATCTTTTTTAGGGAAGCAGTTCCTTTTTTTGTTGATACTATAATAATGGTGTAGATATCTTTTCCTAAATTTAGTTCCACTTTTTCAGTAGTCATTTCAAAATCATTTGCAGGGTAAAGGCAAGGCGCAAATTGATTAAAAAATTCTACTTTTGTGGTCTCAAAAAAAATCAGCAATGTATGTTTGAAAGTTTAAGTGAAAAACTAGAACGATCCTTTAAAGTCTTAAAAGGTCACGGACACATAACCGAAATTAATGTTGCAGAAACACTTAAGGAAGTAAGGAAAGCACTTCTTGATGCTGATGTCAGCTATAAAATTGCTAAAGATTTTACCGATGATGTAAAAGAAAAAGCATTAGGGCAAAATGTGCTAACTGCTGTTTCTCCGGGTCAATTGATGATTAAAATTGTGCACGACAGCCTTACCGAATTGATGGGTTCAGAGCACGAAGAGATTAACATCAAAGGGAGTCCTGCCGTAATTTTAATTGCCGGATTGCAGGGTTCTGGTAAAACAACCTTTTCGGCCAAGCTGGCTAATTATCTCAAAGCAAAAAAAGGTAAAAAACCTTTACTGGTAGCCGGTGACGTATATCGTCCTGCGGCAATAAATCAGTTGCAGGTTTTGGGCGAACAAATCGGGGTAGAAGTTTTTACTGAAGAAGGAAGCAAGGATCCTGTCGGGATTGCAAGGAAAGCCATCGACTATGCAAGAAATAAAAACCTGAATGTAGTCATTGTGGATACAGCAGGCCGTTTGGCGATCGATGAAGCCATGATGAATGAAATCAGCAATGTAAAAAAAGCAATCACCCCCCATGAAACGCTTTTTGTTGTTGATTCGATGACAGGCCAGGATGCAGTAAACACGGCAAAAGCCTTTCACGACCGATTGAATTACGATGGCGTCGTATTAACCAAACTTGACGGTGATACCCGCGGTGGAGCTGCACTTACGGTGAGATCCGTTGTAACAAAGCCCATCAAATTTGTTGGGATTGGCGAAAAGATGGAAGCTTTGGATATTTTTTATCCAAAACGTATGGCCGATCGTATCCTCGGTATGGGTGATATCGTTTCGTTGGTTGAAAAAGCTCAGGACAGCTTTGATGCTGAAGAAGCCAAAAAACTCCAGCGGAAAATCGCAAAAAACCAGTTTAACTTCAACGACTTCCTTACCCAAATCAAGCAAATCAAAAAAATGGGTAATGTTAAGGATTTGATGGGAATGATACCCGGGATGGGCAAAGCCATAAAAAATATGGATTTTGACGATGATGCTTTTAAAGGTATTGAGGCCATTATTTATTCGATGACTCCCGCAGAACGCGAAGACCCGAAAATTATTAACGGAAGTCGTCGCCGCAGAATTGCCAATGGTTCAGGTAACGACATTCAGGAAGTAAACAGACTGATCAAGCAATTTGAAGAAACTCGTAAAATGATGCGGATGATGAGCCAAGGCGGAGGTAAAAATATGATGAAGATGATGCAGCGCATGAAAGGAATGCCGGGATAAAGAATAGAACTTTTAAAGTTCAAAGTTTCTAAGTAGCTTTTTTGAAAATCAACCAAATTTTAACCCAAAAACTCAACCAGTCACCAGTAACCAATCACCAGTAACCAATAACCAGTAACCAATCACCAGTAACCAATCACCAGTAACCAATCACTATGATACTCATCAACGGAAAAGAAACAGCAGAAAAAATCAGGCAGGAGATAAAAGCTGAAGTGGCAGGATTTCTTGATACATATGATGCTGCACCTCACCTGGCCGCCATTTTGGTTGGCGATGACCCTGCAAGCGATACTTATGTTTCACACAAGGAAAAAGATTGCAAATCTGTAGGGATTACTTCATCGATTTATCGTCTGAGTACAAAGATTACCGAAAAGGAATTGCTCAATACGGTTGATTTTATTAACAGCGATGACGATATCCACGGCATGATTGTTCAGCTCCCTTTGCCCGAACACATCAATGTTGATCGCGTAATTTCCCACATCAACCCAAAAAAGGACGTAGATGGGTTTCATCCTGTAAATGTGGGAAAGATGGCGCTGGGTTATCCAACTTATCTTCCGGCCACCCCCTACGGAATTATGGAACTACTGAAGCGATATAAAATTGAAACTGCCGGAAAACATTGCGTGGTTATTGGCAGAAGCAATATTGTGGGCACACCCATGAGCATTCTTTTATCAAGAAAATCAAATCCCGGAAATGCAACTGTAACCATTTGTCACAGCCACACACAGAATCTTAAAGATATTGCGGCAACTGCAGATATTTTAATTGCAGCCATTGGTAAGCCTGAATTTGTAACTGCCGACATGGTAAAGAAAGGCGCAGTGATTATCGATGTGGGCATTCATCGTATTCCATCCGATAAAACCAAAACCGGATTCAGGCTCATTGGCGATGTTAAATTTGATGAAGTGAGTAAAGTTGCCTCAGCAATTACTCCGGTGCCTGGTGGTGTTGGCCCGATGACACGAGTAGCATTGCTTCTCAACACGCTCACAGCTTTCAAAAATTCCCGGAGTCTAATTTAATTGTACATGCGATTTACCTTTCTTTTAGGAATATTAATTGTTTCAGGCGGAATGTTGTTTTCACAGACAAACGATATTCCCGGCATTTCCGATGACTCTGCAATCATCGCGAATTGGCCAAATCAGAAAATCAAGGTACAACCCAAAAAATTCCTGTCTCCATTACCGGAGAAGGTTAAAGAAAATTCAGGTTTAATTTTTTGGAAAGGGAAAGTCTGGACACACAACGACAGTGGGGGCAACCCCGAAATTTATGGCATCGACACTTCAACAGGGCAAATTTTTCAAACCATCAGATTGTTAAATGCAAAAAATGAAGATTGGGAAGATATTACCCAGGATGAAATGTACATTTATATTGGAGATGTGGGCAATAACAGGGGTACCCGGAGTGATTTGAAGATTTATAAAATACCCAAATCGGAAATACCTGTTCATGGAGATGCCGAAATTGTTGATTGGGAGCAAATTGATTTTAAATATTCAGATCAACAGGTTTTTGATAAAAGGATGAACAAACATGATTTTGACTGTGAATCGATCTCTTGTTTTGGTGACAGCATTTATCTGTTTACAAAAAATTGGGCTAACCAAAAAACAAGGGTTTATGCCCTGCCAAAAAACCCCGGCAGCTACATGGTTTTGCCGGTTCAAACCTTTGATGCCGGCGGCCTGATTACCGCTTCAGCATTTAGTCCTTCGGGCGATCAGCTTGCCCTTTTGGGCTACATAGATTTCGAATCTTTTATGTGGCTCTTCTGGGATTTCGATGGCTTTGATTTTTTTAGCGGTAAAAGTCTCAGGGTAAATTTTCCAGAATTAATTTTTGTGCAAACCGAAGGTTTATGTTTTACCGACAACCGGCAATTACTAATCTCTTGTGAAGAATCAGCAGAATTTCCCACACTTTTTGAGGTGAACTCCGATGAATTGAAGCTAATTGCCCGGCAGCGTCTTGGAGATTATTTTTCAAACGAAATTGTGTTGTCTGGTATGCCGCCTGAAGTTTCAAATCGGCTAAAGGTTGATATTTTGCAAATTCCCGAACCTGAATTTAGCTTTGAATTTAGAAACACAAGATGGACAAAGCTTTTGGAGGGTGGTGATGTTAAAAAGGAAGATCAGCAAAAACTGAGAATTACGATTAAAACAAAAGACTTAGAAAATGGATGGTATTTTTTAAAGGTTTCATCCGGCGAACATTCAATCATTAAAAAAGTTAGGGTTAAGCATTGATCAGTCCAAAAATTAATAATCCGGAGCACGAAAATCTGCTTAAACAGGGAAGAATGCTCCCTTTGATGGAAGAGTTTTACACGATTCAGGGCGAAGGTTTCAATACCGGAGAAGCCGCATGGTTTATCAGGGTGGGAGGATGTGACGTAGGTTGCAGATGGTGCGACGTTAAAGAATCGTGGAATCCTGATTTGCATCCTTTAACATCAACTGACAGTATTGTGAAAAATGCTTCTGAACAACCTTCAAAAGCAGTGGTAGTTACAGGTGGCGAACCTTTAATGTACAACCTCGATTACCTTTGCAGTGAATTGAAAAAGCACCAAATTAAAACCTACCTCGAAACTTCAGGGGCTTATCCCTTGTCTGGTCAGTGGGACTGGATTTGCTTATCTCCCAAAAAAAATATGTCACCTGTTGGCGAAATCACCCTAAAAGCTCACGAGCTCAAAGTAATAATCTACAACGACAGCGATATTGCCTGGGCTGAAAAATTTGCAGCTTTGGTGCACGATAAGTGTATGCTGTTTCTGCAACCCGAATGGAGCCGGGCAAAATACATGACCCCCGTGATCATCGAATACGTGAAAAATAATCCCAAATGGAAAATTTCCTTGCAGTCGCATAAATTTATGCACATTCCCTAAGCTCCACTTCAGGGTATTTTCATGTTTTATATTGCAATTATTCATCAAAACTTTTGTTAGTATTGCGGATTACTTAAATGAAAATCATTCATGATCAATGTCAGTTTTATTCAGTTTTTGAAATTACTTGCTGCGATTTTCATTAGCCTGATTTTAGTTTCAAAACTGCCGGCTCAGGAGCTTTCCACCAAATCGGGAAAGGCAATAAAGCTTTTTGATGAAGGACGTAAAAATTTCAATTTAGGCTATTATGATTTGGCTGAAAAGGCTCTGAAAAAAGCCCTTGAAGCAGATGATAAATTTCTGGAAGCACACATGCTGCTGGCTGATGTTTACAAATCAACAAAGGATTCGGGGAAAGCCCTTGAAATTTACAACAGCGTGATACGAATCGATGATCAGAAATATCCTGAAGTATATTTTTTTTCAGGGTTGCTCCATTTTAATTCTCTCGAATATTCGCTTGCGATCGAGCGATTGGTAAAGTATTTATCTTTTAATAATCAACCCCCCGAAAGAGTTGGCGATGCAAATTTTTATAAAGATTGTGCAGTTTTTGCCATTCAGGCAGTTGAAAATCCTGTTAATTTCATCCCGGTTAATATAGGTAAGGAAGTGAATACCCCCAACGATGAATACATCAATGCCTTAAGAGCCGATGGCCTGACCTTGTATTTTACCGGGCGACAGTGCCAGCAAAATGGCTCGTCGGGGGGCGATGATTTTTATTTCAGTACCAGAACTTCTGATAATCTGAATTGGGGGAATGTGAAAAAATTGGGTGCACCAATCAACACTTCAGGTGATGAAGGTGCCTTAACTATCAGCCCTGATGGAAGGTATTTGCTTTTTGCCGGATGCCAGTGGGAGGATGGTTTTGGAAGTTGCGACATTTATGCATCAAAGCTATCATTGTCCAGGCCCGGAAAACCATCAAACCTGGGTTCCGTAATCAATACCCATACATGGGAATCCCAGCCATCATTATCCTCAGATGGCCGCACATTGTATTTTGCCAGTTCGCGAAGCAGTGGAAAAGGGAAGTCAGATATCTGGAAAAGTTATCTTCAGGACAGTGGAATATGGTCGAAACCTGAAAACCTTGGGGAAAGAATCAATACTTCAGGATCCGAAATGGCTCCCTTCATTCACCCCGATGGTCAAACCCTTTATTTCTCTTCCGATCGACATATTGGCATGGGCGGAATCGATTTATTTGTTTCAAGGCTTGACAGTTTGGGCAATTGGGCCGAAGCAAAAAATCTTGGATATCCTCTGAACACCTCCGGCGATGAAATCAATATAATTGTGGATGCTGCCGGGAACAAGGGATTTATTTCTTCAAACCAGCTTGGAGGCTTTGGAGGATACGATATTTTTGAATTTGAACTTTATGACGAGATAAAACCGATTGCCTCCACTTTCATGAAGGGCGTTGTAAGGGATGCCCTTACCAAAAATCCGGTGGAGGCATATTTTAGCCTGATAAACCTCAAATCAAAAAAGGAGGTAGTAAGATCATTTTCAGATGAGAAAACCGGTGAATTCCTGGTTTGTATCCCAACAAATTGCGAATATGCCTTAAACGTTTCAAAACAATACTACCTGTTTTATTCAGAAAATATTTCCCTCACAGGGCTCAAAACGGATATGGATCCTTATCTGATAAATATCAATTTAAACCCACTTTTAGCTGGCGAAACCATGGTGTTGAGAAATATATTTTTTGATGTCGGTGATTTTTCACTGAAGGATGAATCACTGGTTGAACTTGACAAGCTCCTGGAGTTTTTGGGAGGTAATTCAAAAATTAGTATTGAAATTCAAGGTCATACTGATAATATTGGGACTGAATTATTCAATCAGGAACTCTCGGAAAACCGGGCAATGGCAGTTTACAATTATCTGGTAAATTCCGGAATTGACCGTAGCAGATTGCAGTACAAAGGTTTCGGGTATTCAAAGCCATTGTTTGAAAATACCACCG
>JAIOZV010000024.1 GCA_021740425.1 Bacteroidales bacterium
GAAACCAATGCACGTGAGGCTTATCAGGATATTTATCAAAAATTTGAACTCCGTAAGCGAGGCATCGAAAATATTGATGATTTTATAAATACATACTTTCGGCACAACGACAGGTTGTGGGATCTTTACAGGAAAGGAGAAATTGAAAAAGATATTCTTCGTTCACTCAGGTTTGAACTTACCCTGATCGATTTCGGCATCAACGACAAAGTGCTTTCCGAAGAAATTGGACTTGACTACATCACCATAAGCCCGCAAAAAACCAATCTTTTCCCAAATGCACATAAAATACTCGATTACCTTTTTCCCAAATATCCAATGTCGATTATCACAAACGGTTTTGAAGAGGTTCAATTTACCAAATTGAAAAATAGCAAACTGGATAAATATTTCGATGTTGTAATCACATCCGAAGAAGCCGGCTGTAAAAAACCTGAACCGGGAATTTTTGAATTTGCCCTTAAAAAAGCCGGAGCCAAAGCCAGCGACTGTTTGATGATAGGCGATGACCCGGAAGTGGATATCCGGGGTGCTGCGAATGCGGGCATTGATGGTATCTTTTTCAATCCTAAAAAACTGGATTTAAATGGAGCTGTTAAACACCAGATTTTTAACCTTATCGAATTAAAAACAATATTATGATGAATAACTTTCGTATTTCTGTTTTTTTACTGATCATTTTTATGATTTTCTCGTGCAACAGCATAAATGAAAATGAAAACCGAAAGGGCTACCACGTCATCGAAAGCAACCGTTTGGTCACAGATTCGTTGTATTATACCATAAAACTTGAATACCCTGTTTTTATAGCAGAGGATGACCAAAACCAAGGGTCTGACATCATAAACAATACCATTGAGAAATTTCTCGATACGGCTGCCCGCTACTACTGGGGTGTTGAAATTGACTCAGCCATAGTTATGATCGACGAAACCGGCACATCAGGCAAATACGAACTTTATAACAGTTATCAGATTCTTGATACCACGCCCGACATCATCAGCATTTTTATGGAAACATACAGTTATGCTTTAGGTGCCCATGGATATACTGCCCTGCATACCCATAATTTTGATTTAAGACAAGGTAAATTTCTAAATCTAAACGATGTACTCAATTTTAATTATTCTGAAAACACATCAAAACTGAATGAGTTATTAGCAAAATATTTTCAAAATCCTGATGCTTGTTTTAACGACTTACCCACTGCCGGCGCTGACTTTGAATTATTTGGCATTGAACCGGAGCATCTGGTTTTTTATTATGAAACCTATAGCCTGGGGCCTTATTACTGCGGGACGGCAAAAGTCAGGATTCCAATTGAAGAGCTCAAAACCGCAGGTTTGTGGAAATTAGATGGTAAGATTTAGATCAGAGGCTTGCAATCACATCAATACAACCCTTCACTTTTTGATCTTTCTGCACCTTGATTTTTGTACCCAAAGGAAGGAAAATATCGACCCTTGAACCAAATTTGATAAATCCTAATTCTTCGCCTTGTTTAATTCTTTTATTTTCTTCGGCATAACAGGAAATACGCTGAGCGACAGCACCGGCAATTTGCCTTAGCAAAATTTCCATACCATCGTTTCGCTTAATAACCACGGTAGTACGCTCGTTGAATTCAGATGATTTTGGGTGCCAGGCTACTAAAAACTTACCGGGATGATGGCGATAATATTTTATGTCACCATCGGTAGGGTACCAATTTTTATGCACATTATTTGGCGACATAAAAATAGATACCTGGATGCGCCGATCACCAAAATATTCATTTTCCCAAGTTTCATCAATCACTACAATCTTTCCATCGGCAGGAGAGATCAGGATGGAATTATCGCGATCGACTGGTCTGACGGGATTACGGAAAAAGCGAACAATGAAAATGAAGAATCCTGCTGCAAGGAGGTAAAGAAAATAATGTACAAGCGTTTGCTGAGGGTTGAAAAAATTTACAGAGAACAAGGTGGCAGCAATGGCCAGAAACATAATTGCAATGGTTGAATATCCCTCTTTGTGAATTTTCATCTAAATATGGTATATTATATTCATGTAAACAAAAACAGCAGGTGCAGCAAGCAAAACCGCGTCAAACCGATCCAAAAAACCGCCGTGTCCAGGCAAAACTTTTCCCGAATCTTTTATGTTCAAACTTCGTTTTAGCATCGATTCGGACAAGTCGCCGAAAGTACTAAAAATCATAGTGATTGCTGCAATTATCAGCCAATTGATGAGGTCGAACTCTGAGAAAAAATTTGAAAGAATAAAGGCAGCCAACAAACCAAAAACAAAACCTCCTATGGTTCCCTCCCATGATTTTTTGGGCGAAATACGCGGGAAAAGCCTGTGCCTGCCAAATAGCATACCTGTTAAGTAAGCAAAGGAATCGTAGGCCCAGATGATAACAAAAAAACCAAGTAATACACCGGGGTGGTATTCTCCGGGAATGAGCTCGGGATTGAAAAACAGATTGAGCAATGAAAAAGGCAGGCCGATATACAATATTCCCAGGAGGGTTAAGGCAATATTTTGAATGGGGGTGTCATTTTTTTGGTAAAGCTCGAAAATAAAAATCATTACGGGAAGCAAAAGGTTGATAAGAAGATATTGTTTACCGATATAATCCAGCGAAACCAAAGCAAGAGAAATGTATAAAACAGTCGAGGAAATTAATCCCGGTACAACCTGTACCCTGATTTTTTTTCCTGCATTCAGCAATCCGAAAAATTCGCTCAGCGAAAGCAGCGAAACAATCAGAAATAAAATGGCAAAAATGAATTGGCTGTACAGAATAGAACCAACAATAGCTGCTACAAATATTGCCCCGGTAAGGGTTCTCGACCAAAAATTATTGAGGTTGATAGTGCTCATCCACGAGCTTTTTTGCAGTTATTTCATCCTTTGTCATTACATAAAGTTCGACATCCCCTAACAAATATGCCGAATCCTGCTTGTTCATGATGTTGCTTTCGATACCTTGTTCCAAAAGCATTCCTTTGATCAACTCGGCCTCTTGAATGTTGCCGGCCGAATAAATTAATACCCAATCATTTTCCATAATTATTTGTATTAAAAATTAAAAAATTACCCTGCTTCAACCAGCAAAACATAAAGTTCCTTTGGTCCGTGGGCACCCATAACCAATGTTTTTTCAATATCGGCAGTTCTGCTTGGCCCCGAAATTACGCTCACCGCCGATGGAAAACCGGGAGCATATTTTTTTTTCAGACCATCCAGAGCATCCTTGATGTCGTGAACCAGTTGATCGGTTTTGGCAACAACTACGTGCGTTTCTGGAAATATGCTCAATCTTCTGCCGCTGAGCTGTCTGGATGAAATAACAACACTTCCGGTGCGGGCTATCAGATATTCACAATAAGTTACACCAATCACCGACCCTACTAATTCGCCGGGCTGATCACTAAAATTTATTTCATGCTGCTCAAGCACGGGCTTTAGGGTTTCCTCAAAACAAATTACATTTTGACCAAGAGTTTCCTGAATGATGTATTTGAGCTTTTCGGCCATGTCATCCTCATTTTCGCAATAGGCAAATTTACCACTGATTTTTGTGAATTGCTGTGCAAATGTCAGATCAGGCGAATCAGTGCTTTCCTTAAATACGGGAGAATCAAAATCAATATCCGCAAACGGACTTTCTGTTTTCTCGATTAAGGCGTGCCTGATTTGCTTAAAAATCTTTTCTCTTGTGGTGGTTTCTTGCATCAGGAAAAATAATTATTGAAGTGGTTTCGCTTTAAATTTAATCCTTATTTTTTGGTTCAACTACTACTTTATCGTCTTCAATATCGCTTGGATGATCATCTCCATTATTTCCTGCTTTTATATCTTCGTCAAGCTTTATTTCCTCCCTCAATTTTTGCAGTTTTTTTTGCATCTTTTCTTTTTCGACTATCCTTTCTTTGTCGCGCTCAATGTCGCGCTCAAAAGTTCTTTTACCAAAAATTTCCTCAAGGTTTTCCCTAAAAATCACTTCTTTTTCAAGAAGTACTTTAGCAAGTTGGTCAACTTTACTCTTGTTATCTCTTAAGAGGTTCAGTGCTTTTTGATAGGTTTCCTCAACCAGTTTGTGTACCTCTTCATCGATAACCTGTGCAGTTTTTTCGCTATAGGGTTTGGTGAAAGTGTATTCCTGTTGGCCGCTGGAGTCGTAATAACTGATGTTCCCGATTTTTTTATTCAACCCGTAATATGTCACCATTGAGTATGCAAGCTTGGTCACTCTTTCGAGGTCGTTGAGGGCTCCGGTAGAAATTTTATTGAAATTAATTTCTTCTGATGCTCTTCCTCCGAGGATAGCTGTCATTTCGTCCAATAATTGATCCAGGGTGGTGATTTGCCTTTCTTCGGGAAGATACCAGGCGGCACCCAGGGCTTTTCCGCGGGGAACGATTGTAACTTTTACCAGTGGAGATGCATGTTCGAGCAGCCAGCTTACGGCAGCATGACCGGCCTCGTGGTAGGCAATGGTTTCTTTTTCTTTTGGTGTAATAATTTTGTTGCGTTTTTCCAGGCCGCCAATAATCCTGTCGATGGCATTCATGAAGTCTTGTTTATCTACAACTTTTTTTCCGCTTCTTGCGCCAATCAAGGCAGCCTCGTTACACACGTTGGCAATATCTGCACCTGAAAATCCCGGAGTTTGCTTAGCCAAAAAGTCAACATCCACCGATTCATCAAATTTAATGGGTTTGAGGTGTACCAAAAAGATGGCTTTTCTTTCTTCGATGTCCGGCAACTCAACGCTGATTTGTCTGTCGAAACGTCCTGCACGCATCAAAGCACGGTCGAGAATGTCGGCGCGGTTTGTTGCAGCAAGAATAATTACTCCGGCATTTGTACCAAAACCGTCCATTTCGGTGAGTAATTGGTTGAGGGTATTTTCACGTTCATCGTTGGCTCCGGTTATAGCGTTTCTGCCTCGTGCCCTGCCAATGGCATCTATTTCGTCGATAAAAATTATACATGGGGCCTTGTCTTTGGCCTGCCTGAAAAGATCACGGACACGCGAAGCCCCAACGCCAACAAACATTTCAACAAAGTCGGAGCCTGAGATTGAGAAAAACGGAACGTCAGCTTCACCGGCCACGGATTTCGCAAGAAGGGTTTTCCCTGTTCCAGGAGGGCCAACAAGTAGCGCGCCTTTGGGGATTTTACCTCCCAATTCGGTGTATTTGCCTGGATTTTTTAAGAAATCAACAATCTCCATCACCTCTACTTTTGCTTCTTCCAAACCGGCAACATCCTTAAAAGTTATTTTTACATGGGTGTCTTTATCGAAAAGCTGTGCTTTGGATTTGCCAATGCTAAAAATCTGCCCGCCACCTGCACCACCTCTGCTCATCATGCGCATAATGAAAATCCAGATAACAACAAGAAAAGCAATGGGTAAAATGAAACTCAAAATGTTGGACCAATCCTGACGTGTTTCATTGGTAATATAAATAGGATCGGATAGGTTTTCCTGTATTTCCTGCACCTTTTTTTCGAATGATTCTACCGACCCCACAATGTAGGTATAATGCGGAGCCTTTACTCCCAAAATACTATTGTTGTTGGGCTTGGGCAAATCCTGATAAGAGGCTTTGCTCATTCTGTCGGGTTTGATGTAAATTTCTGCCTTTTGTTGGTTTATTATCAACACCAGCTTTTCCACATCACCGGCAGTAAGCATTTCTTTTAAATCACCCCAGTTAACTTCTTTGGTTTGAACGTCGGAGTTAAAAAAGTAGAGTGAAATAAAAATCAAAGCAATAATTGTGTAAATCCAGTAAAAGTTGAATTTGTTTTTACCTCCCCCTTTTTTACCCTGATTAATAAGGTTTTTTAAAGTTTCGGATTTTTGATCCTTGGTTTGTTTTTTTTCTTGATTTATATTTTTTTCTGTAGCCATACGAAATAGTTCTTTTCTAATTAATCCTCAATTTCCGAAATTTTTGCATCTGCCCACAAGCCTTCCAGGTTATAAAATTTTCGGGCTTCATTCCTAAAAATATGGACTACTACATCGGCATAATCAAGTAAAATCCATTCTGCATTTTCAAATCCCTCTTTATGCCAGGGATTTTCTTTTGTGTTTTTTTTAACAAATTCCTGCACCGAATCGGCAATTGCAGATACCTGTCTTGTGGAGTCTCCATGACAAACGATGAAATGTTTGCATACAGCAGTTCCTATTTCACTTAGGTCTAAATTCACAATTTGTTTTCCTTTTTTTTCCTGAATTCCCTTTATTGCAAATTCGAGTACCCGATCTGTGCTGTTTATCGATTTATTTTCAGTCATTTACTATATTTAATTTTAATTGCAAAAGTAGCGATTTATTGTTTAACCCTCTGGTTTTTGCCTTTCAAATATTTTAATTTCACTTGTAAAATATCAAATTATCAAAAACGATGCCCTGACTTGAATGCCCTAAAATTGTTACTTTCGCCAACCGGAATATAAACCTTGATATTTTTATATTGTTCACATGACAAGTCCTCTGTTTTCCAAAACCATAAAGCATTTCAATGTACTGGATTCAACCAATACAGAAGCGGAAAATTGGTTAAAAGAAAAAAAACCTGATGAAGGTTCGGCAGTATTGGCAGACTTTCAGACTGGTGGTCGCGGTTTGGGTAAAAACCACTGGGAAAGCGCTCCCTACATGAACTTGCTATTAAGTGTAATCCTCTATCCTGAATTTGTGAAAGCAGAAGACCAATTCATGCTGAATAAAATTGTTTCGCTGTCGGTGAAAGAATGTGTTAGAAACATTCTCGATTCCAATGATGTCAGGATCAAATGGCCAAATGACATTTATGTTGGGGAAAGGAAAATATCCGGCATTTTATCCCGTAATTCCATTTTAGGAAATCATATTATGAACACGATCGCCGGCATCGGAATAAATATAAATCAAACAAAATTCTCAGCAAATATTCCAAACCCTGTTTCACTGAAAATGATCACAGGAAATGATTTTGGAATAGCTGAGGTACTAAATGAACTTTTAAAAATCTTAGAAATAAATTATGCAACCCTGAAAAAAAACAAGTTTGCTGAAATTGATAAGCTTTACCTCGATTCACTTTATCTATACAATCAGCAGGCAAATTATTTTGCCAATGGAAAAGTATTTAGCGGAATAATAACCGGCGTTTCAAACTTCGGGCATTTGATAGTTGAAACCAACCATGGCATCAGAGAATTCGATTTAAAAGAAATTCAATTTTTAAACAAATGAAAATTAAAGATATAGCAAACCTTATCGAAGCATTTGCTCCCCTATCCCTGCAGGAATCTTACGACAATGCCGGATTGATTATCGGCGATTCTGATGCGCTTGCAAGCGGTGCACTTATTACTTTGGATATTACTGATGATGTGATTGATGAAGCTATCCGGTCAGGATTTAACCTTATTGTTGCTCACCATCCCTTAATTTTTAAAGGATTGAAAAAAATTGGCACAAAAGATATGATTGGAAGGCTGGTTACAAAATGCATAAAAAACGACATTGCCGTGTATGCAGCACACACCAATCTTGATAATATAAAAACTGGTGTAAACAGAATTATTTGCGACAAGCTTGGATTGAAGGAGGCTGGTATTTTATCAGCTAAAGAAAACCAACTTAAAAAATTGGCAGTATTCTGCCCCGAAAAACATGCCCCGATAGTGAGAGAAGCCATTTTCAAAGCAGGAGCCGGCCATATTGGCAATTATGACAATTGCAGTTTTAACACTCCGGGCAGTGGCACATTCAGAGCATTGGAAGGAGCCAATCCTTTTGTTGGTAAAATTGATAATCTCCACTTCGAAGATGAAATTCGTATGGAATTTATCTTCCCCCATTTTCATCAGAAAGCAATTGTTGCAGCCATGCTCCAGGCACACCCTTATGAGGAAGTGGCCTATGACATTTACCCGCTGGAAAATAAATTTGCTGATATCGGAGCGGGAATGATTGGCGAATTAAATGAGCCTGAAGATACTCTGAAATTCATGGCCAGGCTCAAACGCACCTTTAACCCGGGGTGCATCAGGCATACCGCCATTATAAAGGATCATGTAAAAAAAATCGCGGTTTGTGGAGGGAGCGGAAGTTTTTTAATTCCTGCCGCCATCAATGCCGGGGCTGACATCTTTATTTCGGGAGATATTAAATATCATGAATTTTTTGATGCTGATGGACGCATAATATTTGCCGACATAGGGCATTACGAAAGTGAACAATTCACCAAAGAATTATTAATGAACTTAATAAAGAAAAATTTTTCTACTTTTGCCGTCCAAATTTCGGGCGTGAATACCAACCCGATCAAGTATTTGTAAAAAACCGTAAACAACATAACGAGTATGACAAAGCAAAGTCAGGCATCGGCAGATGCCCAAAAAATTGGCGAAAAAATGGATATGATAGAAATTCCTGTTGAGGAAAAACTTATCGCACTTTATGGCCTGCAACAAATAGATTCACAAATCGACAAGATAAAAATTATCAGGGGCGAATTGCCACTCGAAGTCCAGGATCTTGAAGATGAAATTGAAGGCCTTCAGACAAGGGTTGATAAGTATCAGGAAGAAGTTGCAATTTATGAAAAGCAGGTAAACGAGAAAAAACAGGCCATCAAAGAAAGCAAAGCATTGATCAAAAGATATGAAGAGCAGCAGATGAATGTTCGCAACAATCGTGAATACGACTCACTGACTAAAGAAATTGAATTTCAAAATCTCGAAATGCAGCTTTCTGAAAAAAGAATCAGCGAGTTTACCACTGCACTTGATCTTAAAACAGAGCAGATTAAAGATGCCAAAACACAACTCAAAGAGCGTGAGTCTGACCTAAGAATTAAAAATTCGGAATTAAAAGATATTGTTCAGGAAACTGAAAAAGAAGAAAGAGACTTGTTTAATAAATCTCAGGAATTGAAGAAAAAAATCGAAGACAGGCTGGTAATTGCATATAACCGAATCCGAAAAAATGCTACCAACGGACTGGCAGTTGTTCAAATTGAAAGGGATGCCTGTGGCGGGTGTTTTAACAAAATACCACCCCAGCATCAAATGGATATCCGTATGCATAAAAAAATCATTGTTTGTGAATATTGCGGACGCATTCTGGTTGATGATGATATCGATAAGAAAGTAAGAGAAAATTAAACTGCAAAACAGGTTTAACCATTAAAAAAGGCGATGCATCATGCACCGCCTTTTTTTTTGATATGAAACTGATTGATAAGTAAGCCAAAGACTACCTTTTTAAAAATTGGTTTTTTTACAATTGAACCAACCTGATCTGTTTTGAACTTTAGTCGAACCGATACCCCAGGGTAAAAATCAAATTGTAATTATTTGAACTTAAATCGGCTTTTGCTGAGTATGAATCGCTGCTGTAAAGATAATAATCCATACCAGTACCATAATATGATAGAGCAGCATCCACAAAAAACTCGGCTGTACGGTAACCGATTCCACCTGAAATAATCTGAATACTGCCATCATTTACTCCATCCACAAATGGGCTCATTTTATAGGCATATCCTCCCCGCAATTGAACAGCACCAATGAAAACCTCTGCCCCAAATCTAAAATTATGAGTTTGTGTGAAATTGGTTTTTATTACATCATTTTCGTTTGTAAAATCAACCGAAGGGCTCAGCTTTGCAGTTGAATAATCCACGTATTCATAATCTGCACTAAAAAGTCCTATTTTCCCAACAACCACTGCAGCGCTTCCTAAAAAGTGCCATGGTGTTTTTATGTCGTAAGTGTACTCTCCAAAAGGCGATTGTGCGTTGAAATAATCACCGTTGGCGTAATATGCTTCCGTTGTCGAATTCCACTTGTCGGTGATATTATTATACCAGGTAGGTGTATGAAAAGCTGCTCCCAGGCGAAGAAACTGATTGACTTTCACAATGGTTCCGAGCTTAATATTGAAACCGCTGCCCTTGGTCTCCAGATTTTCATAAACCGAAAATTCTTCCAGGTCGCGCTCTTCCGTTTGATTAAATTCTTTGTACAATGACTTTTGCTGGTAGCGCATGTATGGGAATCCAAAAGTCAATCCAAAATAAATCCTGTTGCTAACATTCATTCCGCCACTCAAAACAACTTCGTTTATGGAGCCGCTTGTTTCGACTGATTTGCGCTGAATGGCCGATGTAAACCCCCCGATGTAATCATAGGCATCTATGTAGGTATAGTCGGTTTCTCCGGGTATGGTATCAATAAGAAATGTGTCGAAAGCAGGTCGGGTGTCGAAAGCATTTAGGGAATTTGGGTTTTTGCTGCCTGCATACTCAAGATAAGTATCAAGGAGCGAACTCTGATTATTTTCGCCCTCCATCACATATCTGATGTTGAAATCTTTGAGCCGGGTGAGCCCAAACCCAAACTGATAATTTACAAGTGGGTTTTTATCAAGCCTGTCAACAGGTTTACCGGTAATTACAATGCCGACATTACCCAGGGCAAAATTATTTTTTCCGTCATCCAAAGTCCTGCCATTGTATGTTCCTTCAGTATTACCAAAAAAGATGGACGGACTGATGGTAAATTCTGATCGTTTGTAAACCCCAATTCCGGCAGGGTTGGTGCTCAGTGAAGAAAAGTCGGCACCTACAGCACCGTAAGCACCTCCCAGTCCGATATATCTTGCAGTTCCCATCACATCATAAGTTGAATACCTTAAAACGTCTTCTTCATTTTGAGCCAAAACCAACGATGAAAAAAGGAATAGAAAACTGGTAATAAGAATGAAATTTTTCATTTTATTAAAAGATTAATTTATAAAAAATAAGATGAAAAGGACTATCTGCCCCTTTTTCCACTTCCTGATGTTCCACTTGAACCACTCGAACCACTACTTCCTGATGATCGCGAAGGTGCGGAATAACTGCCACTGTTGCTTCCCGATGATCGCGAAGGTGTGGAATAGCTTCTGCTTGGTGTGCTGTAACTCCTTGAAGGGGTACTATAGTTTCTGCTTGGTGTGGAATTTCCACTATTGGATCGTGATGGAGTGGAATAACTGTTTGTATTGCTTCTTGTTGGTGAACTAAAGCTGTTCTGCGACCTCGTGGGTGTGGTATATGTTCTTGTGGGCTGCGACCTTGGAACAGTGTATTCGTTACTCGACCTTGGGCGGTTGGCATTTGGCGAGGTGTATCGTTTGGTCTCTCCGCTGCGACTATTCCCACTAAGACTTTCAGATGCAGGTTTTGCATACTTTTTTGTTCTTGAATACACATCTTCTCGCGATGTATTATTCACCGGCTTATCGTGTTGTTTAGAGGGTGTTTGAGAATATTTTTCCTGTGCTCTGACGCTTCTGGAGTTTTCAGATTCTGCCTTATTGTTTTGCGGGGCAGCATATTTTCTGCTTACTTCCTGGCTGCCCGGGTTTTCCTGTCTGTTCGATCTTTCTGAACCAAAGGCAGTGCCATTTGTCTGACCGGTTTCAGGTTTTGATAGTTTTTCTGATCTTGCCTCCCGGTTGTTGACGGCGGCGGCATTTTGCTCAGGGCTTAAACTTCTTGAAGTTCGTTCTGATTCCTGAGGATTTACTCCTGATGTACCGTTAACGACAGCACCTGTTGCTCCACCAGTTCTGGTTCCACGACCTGATGAAACACTGCTCTTAATATCGCTTTCATCGCTATTATCCACACGTGTTCCTCTATCTCCGGAAGTTCCAACAATTGAACTTCCACGTGAATTTCTCGGGCCATAATAATATCCCGGGCTATAAGATTCTCCACCTCCGGGATAGTATCCGCCACCTCCCGCATAATATCCATTCCAGTAACCATTGTTGTAGCCTGCCCAATATGAGCCGCCATAGCCATAGTAAGGATAACCCCAATAAGAATAACCATAGTATGGATAACTAAACCACGGATCATAATATCCCCCACCCCATCCATAGGAAAAACCTAATGAAAAATAGGATGATGGCATTCCCCAGCCATAGCCAATTGATAAACCTGACCCATAAGATGGATAATATCCTGTGTAAACCGGGGCATAATAGCCAAAGCTACCGGTGTTATTATAAAAACGGTCTATTCTGGAAGCATAATCGTAATCATAGTATTCCTCTGATTCCTCAGCATAAAAATAATCATTGTCAGAAGTAGCTTCCGGCAGTGTATCTTCAACATAGTCGTAGGATTTGTATTCTCTGTCATCGATAGCCACAGACTGTGGATCAGACGTTTGCTGATAATCATCGATGGACGAGGAGCCTCCGTAAACTACTTTTGAGCTTGTACTTTTTGAAGATGAAGAAATTGAAGTAGCGCTGTTTTTGGGTGTGTAATAAACATCGTCATACACTGCAGCCGTTTGCATAGTGGAAGTACACGATGCTAAGGTGAATAAAAATGCTGCTACAATTATCAATAAGTTTTTCATTTTGGATACCTCCTGTTCAGTTTTATGTCCTAAAATTATTATGCAACAATGTCTGAATGATATTTTTATATTTTTGCACAATGTTTTTTTCATCAAATAAAAACCAAATATTATACCAGAAATAGATTATGGCAAAAGATTTTCCAACCAGAGAGGAAAACTATTCACAATGGTACACCGATCTTGTAACAAGGGCTGACCTGGCCGAAAATTCCGCAGTACGAGGATGTATGGTTATTAAACCCTATGGCTATGCAATATGGGAGAAAATACAGGCCCAGCTTGATAAAATGTTTAAAGAAACAGGACATTCCAACGCCTATTTCCCCCTTTTTATCCCAAAATCCTTTTTTAGTAAAGAAGCCAATCATGTTGAAGGTTTTGCCAAAGAATGTGCCGTAGTAACACATTACAGGTTAAAAAATTCTGAAGACGGCAAAGGAATCGTTGTTGATGAAGATGCAAAATTGGAGGAAGAATTAATTGTCAGGCCAACTTCCGAAACTATTATTTGGGATACCTATCGCAATTGGATTCAATCGTACCGTGATTTGCCTATTCTGGTAAATCAATGGGCAAACGTTGTTAGATGGGAAATGCGGACTCGTTTATTTCTGCGAACCACCGAATTTTTGTGGCAAGAAGGTCATACTGCCCACGAAACAAAGCAGGAAGCCATCGAGGAAACACTCAAAATCCTTGATGTGTATGCTACATTTGCTGAAAAATGGATGGCGATGCCAGTTCACAAAGGTCTGAAATCAGCCAATGAAAAATTTGCCGGTGCTATCGACACTTATTGTATTGAGGCCCTTATGCAAGATGGAAAAGCCTTACAGGCAGGAACATCCCACTTTTTAGGACAAAACTTTGCCAAGGCCTTTGATGTGAAATTTCTTAGCAAAGAAAACGAACTGGAATATGTCTGGGCTACTTCATGGGGAGTTTCAACACGACTGATGGGTGCACTCATCATGGCTCATTCCGATGACAACGGCCTTGTACTGCCTCCTAAACTTGCGCCCATCCAGGTTGCCATCGTTCCCATCTATAAAAAACCTGAACAACTCGAGGCTATCTCAGAAAAAGCTAACATCATCAGGAAAAATCTTGAAGCCAAAGGAATTTCGGTAAAATATGATGATCGCACAACCTTTAAACCAGGCTGGAAGTTTAACGAATACGAGTTTAAAGGTGTACCTGTCAGGCTGGCAATTGGCCCTCGCGACCTTGAAAATGGCACCGTTGAAGTGGCAAGAAGAGACACCCTCGAAAAAGAAACCTATCAACTGACCGACATTGAAAGTAAAATAGAACATCTCCTTGAGAAAATTCAGGAAAATCTTTATAACAAGGCTTTAAATTTCAGAGAGGAAAATACTTTAAAAGCTGATACATGGGAAGAGTTTAAAGCACTCGTGGAAAAAGGTGGCTTTATTCTTGCACATTGGGATGGCACCACCGAAACCGAACTGAAAATTAAAGAAGAAACCAAAGCAACAATCCGAACCATTCCTTTGAATAACAAGCAGGAAGACGGAAAATGCATTTATTCAGGCAAGCCAAGCAAGGAAAGAGTAATTTTTGCCAAGGCATACTAATTTTTGCTAATAAACACATGATATCATCGCAGCAAGGTTGTTATACTTTGCTGCTTTTTTATTTCAATTTTATCAATTTACCACTGCCTGAGGTTGTGAGTTCGATTATTCCGGGATCGTTGTAATAATAAACATTTCCGATGGATCCTAGGACAGCAAAAAAATAAATTTCACCACCTCTTACATAGCTATCATTAGAACTTTGCATGTTGATGTACATCGATTTGGAAACCAATTTTGTGAGGTCAACCCAGCCATAACCACTGTGAAAACATTCCACAACCTCAGCTGTTCCTGCAAGTTTTATATTTGCAGTTCCACTTAAATTTTCCAGTCTCAGAAAATCACACTCCAGCCAAAGATCAACAGTGGCGGGACTGTCAGAAATCCGTATCGTCAACGATTTATCCGAGTAGGTTCCGAAACTTAAAAGTTGCCCGTGACTTTCCAAAAAAATTGTGTCGAGATGGGGCACTGTGAGCAGGATTTCCACTTTTGTCCAGGGATCCTTCAACATGGGGCAGGTGGTATTGTTGCTCAACACCAGCGTATTCCCTTCAATTTCAATGCCGAGTCCGGGGATAATATTTTCTCCGGCTGTAACAGCCATTTCATAATTTTCACCATTCCTGAGTGTAAGACTTAGGTTATTTTTTACCCTAAGGTTTTCAAATTCATAAAGCCCGATACGTTGAGTTACAGTGCTCCCGGCTCCATTAAGGCATTCATTGAATGAATCACGGCAACCTGTAAAAATCCAAATTACCAGCACACCAAGTACGACAGTTACATAATCATGTTGTTTTCTCAAAACAATACTTTTATCTGGAAAATTAATTTTCAAAGTTAAAAATGAAATTAAAATTTTAATCCCAAACCAATACTTAAAAAGTCAGCTTTTGCCCAATGAGTCTGTAAATTGATACCTACAAAGGCGAATTTTAAGAAGTCGTAGTTTAGCCCCAGTTTATTGTACAAAACAGCGTTGGTTTCGTTGTTGTTATGCACATAATAGCCCAGGTTCATAAATATCGACAGCTTTGAAAATGTCCATTCATGCCCAACATTCACGCCTATCTTGGTAATGTCGAGCCAATAATCAGTAGGTTTTTCTGCTTGATTTAGCAAGTACTCCGTAGATTCATCATAAACTGCATCAACACCCAAAAGCAATTTATTTGTATTGTTGTAGAACCTCGAAATTGTAAGGCTTGCTGCTGCAATAGCGAAATCTTTGTCCCAAACGTTAATAATTTGTTTAGATGCCAACGAGCCCATCAAACTCACATTCATTTTCCGGGGTTTTGTAATTCTTTCTTCCGACTTAAAATACTTAATTTTTTTTCTTGAAATCTTCCATTCGCAGCCAGCATAGATGGCTGGTAAGTTTAACCCATAATTTGGAGCTTTTATGGTTCCATTCGAAATGTGGAGCATGGACAAGCCCGTGTTAATCTGCAATTGTGTAGTGAGTTTATACTGAAAGGAAGCTTCAAACTTTACAGCCGCGTTAAAATTTGAGCCAATAGCAAGGTTTTGGTAGTTGTTGATCCTGTCAAATTTTTTGGAGAGATGGGCTATACCCAATCCCATTCCAAAAGAAATTGTGAATTCCTTTTTTGAAACTATAGGTAAATGAATGTCTGGCAAAATGGCATTCAGCCTACCCAATTGCTCCGATCTTCCAAAATCGCAGTACAGATAAGTCAACCTGACCTGTGGGTATTTCCGATAATATTGGTAAGGTTTTCTGCCATCGGTTTGCTTTATCAGGCTTAACTCCAGAACAGGGAAATAGCCATTTGTCAGAACCCACAATTCGTTGTGATGTGGTAAAATATATCCGTAATGCACCTTGGCTTCAAAATAAATTTTGGATCCAAAACTATTTTTATCTGATTGTGAAAAGCCTGAATTAATGACAAGAAACAAGCACAAGACTGCAATGATGATTCGTGAAAATTTCCGGATTCTCTGTAAGGCCTTCAAGTTCAAGGTTCGATATTTTATAACAGGGCAAATGTAAAGCTAATTGATTTTATGATCAGTAAACCTTAAATTTTATTTGAAGGGATGTGACTGAATGCGTTTTAATGGCAAATCCCGTCACTTTTCTGCCAATAAAAAAGCCGGCAAGAAGCCGGCTTAATCTTTCAAAATCAAATCAATTAATTAACTCAAAGCAATTACCATGAAAAAAACTATTTCCTTTTAAAACTATATGGGTAAAATCGTACTCTTGATCAACGTTTCGGCAGCAATCAATAAAATAATAAACATCAAAATTAAAAAATAGATAGAAGATCTGGAATTAAAAATATCCAGGTTCACAAAGGATAAAAGAATATGTCGGATACTTTTCATAATCGTTTTAGTTGAATGTGGTAATAAGATGTAAGCGATAAAAAAAAGGTTGCGTTCCTGGTTTATTTTTTTTAACCCTAACTGATGTCGTTTAGCAAAATTATTCATGTTTGAAATAAATGAGCGGTTTGACGCAACCAAAAAATTGCATCCAACGTCTAATAAGAGACTACAAAAACCGTTCTTTGAAGTAATTGACTAATTTTGTGTGGGTTTTTCACATAAACGTCTATAAATCAATTGTTAGATTTGGAATTATCGCAAATTATCGAAGGATGCCGAAAAGGCAAAAGCAGGGCGCAGGAACAATTGTTCAACCTGTATGCTGATGAGATGTTTGCAGTATGTCTTTATTATTCGCCGAATCGTACAGAAGCTGAGGATACCTTGCACGAGGGCTTTTTAAAAGTTTTTCAAAATATCGAAAGCCTCAAGGGTGAAGGTGCATTGAAAGGCTGGATAAGAAGAATTCTCATTAATACGGCTCTCGAAAAGTACCGAAAAAAAAGTCCGATGTACATCCTCGATGATGAAGATTACTCTGAAGTTAAAGATTCCATGAATGAAGATGCAATCAGCAACATTTCGGCTGATGATTTGATTTCGTTGATTCAGGAATTATCCCCACAATACCGAATGGTTTTTAACCTTTACGCTTTAGAAGGTTTTTCGCACAAGGAAATTGCTGAGAAACTTAATATTTCGGAAGGTACTTCAAAATCAAATCTTGCAAGAGCAAGGTCAATACTACAAAAAAAAGTTAAAGCATATTTTTATCTTTCACCATCAAAAATAAATGGCTGATCACTATCAAAATATTGATAAATTATTTCAGAAAAGTCTGAAAGGTCATAAAGTAAAAGCTCCGGCAAATGCCTGGAACCGCTTGCAGAACGACCTTCACATACCTGAAAGGCGTGGCATTTTTTGGATCACCAGAGCTGCCGCTGCAGCAATTTTATTGATGACAGCTTTCGGAGGAGGGTATTATTTTTCTAAAATGAATATTCTGAATAATGATCAGCTTTCAGAAGTTATAAAACCCGATACAAAAACCAAGGAAATCAAAACCAGCTCAACTATTGAAAGTTTTGTAAACAATCAACCTGAAATAAAACCCGCTGAAATTGTTGAAAACACAAATGATTCTTTAGTTATCACAAATCCCGACCATCGGGCAAACCCATCACAATTAATAACTGCCAGTGCTGAAAACACCAATATTTTTAAAGACTCTGATCTTTCTGAACCTGCAAATCCGGGGAATGATAAAGAGCAACAAGCCAGTGTTGTTTCGACAAATGAAACCGCTTTCGAAAATTCGGATGAATTGGCCAAGATTCAGCTAAGTGAATTTGCAGCAGAAGTAAACACTGAAAATAAAAAACCTGCAAAAGATATTCAGCCCGACAATATTCAAACTCAGGATGCTGTACCTCTCCTTAGCGATGAAATGCTGCATCAAATGCTGATATCAGGAAATACAGACTTGTCTGATGCTTTAATGCCCGAATCTGAATCTGAAAAAAATTCGAGATGGAGAATCGGTGGCCGCCTTTCACCTGTTTATTCCTACCGAAATACAAATGGAGACGCTTTTCAAACACCTGATGAATCTGTGGATGCAGGCTATTTCAATTCAAATGAAGTAGGAGTGACTTCAATTGCAGGAGGCATTAGCCTCGATTACATCATTAACAGCCGCCTAAGTTTTGGATCAGGAATGTACCTTTCACGAATCGGGCAGCAAAACAATGAAGTGCTGGCATACAACGATCCGAATTCAACAAGCATGTACAAGCTAACCAGTTCTATTGGAACGGTAACAATAAATCCAAAGAAATTTGAATCTGTCATTATTGAGAAACCGGCCTCAATTAAAGACTCAGTGCCGGGTGATTATATCGTGAACGGAAGTTTTGTGCAAAATCTTGATTACCTTGAAGTGCCTCTGGTTTTAAAATACAAAATCCTCAATAAAAAGTTTTCTGTGAATATTTTGGGAGGATTGAGCCCGGGAATTCTTGTAAACAATCGTTCATTTTTTGAAACCGATGGTGAAAAATTACAAACCGGCACAACACAAAATATCGATCCCTTTATTTACAACAGCATTGTGGGCATTGGCCTTGATTATGCCATTGGCCGAAAACTTTCGCTAAATATGGAACCCTCTTTCAAATACTCATTAAGCCCTGTGAATTCAAACAATGGTATCAATTACCATCCCTATTCACTCTCATGGTTTACAGGTATCAGTTATAAGATTTATTAAGTTACCGCAGCCCTTTTACTTTGGGCAGCCCTGCCACAAAACTTTTCAGATAAAACGGTTCAAAATAAGCCACATCTTCAAATTCACCCTTATTAAATTTCTTTATTGCCACAGGAATCATAAATTTTGCTGAGGTTCTTAAATTGTTAAGGAAAAATGCATTGGTGCTGGATGATAACAAGGATTTGCATTTTTCTGCTCCACTCCCCGAAAACACAATCTGATGCATCTGGAGTTCTTTTTCATACGCTCTGTCATCGATGATTTCTGCCCTGGTTTCCCTGATTTCATTTGCAGCTCCATCAAACATGGCAGAATAAACTTCCATGCGGCGTGCATCAATCATCGGGCAAAAAATCATACCCGGATCAAAGTGCCCAACTGCTTTCACCCTTTCGATGCTCCCGGTTGCCATCGCTTCCAAAGTGCCAACAGCAATTAATGGTTTGTCGAGGGCATAACAGAAACCTTTAGCAGCCGATACCCCAATGCGTAAACCCGTGTATGAACCAGGCCCCATACTCACAGCCACAGCATCAATTTCAGCCGCTTTAATATTGTTTTCTTTCAGTATATCATCGGCAAATAGGGTGACTACCCGGGCATGGGCATTTTTTTCATCGGTTTCTCTAAGTCCGATCAAAAGATTACCCTGGCTTAGTGCCACCGAACAAAATTCGTTGGCAGTATCAATATGAAGGATTTTTATCATGGGGCAAAGGTAGTTAAATCGGTTATTGGAAGAAATCGGTCAGAAATTCAGAAAATATAAAACCGGAATGCAAACCACCAATCATAACATGAAAAAGGTGGTCAACAATCCGGTTAAAATTCAGTTTAAAAACTGATGTTTATGCCCCGTTTTCCTCCAAAAGGCCATATCCCTGACAGGTACACATCAGATTTCTATCACCCCAGGCATCATCAATTTTAGTAACTGGCGGCCAGTATTTATCAGCTTTGTTGCAATTTTTTGGAAATGCTGCCTTTGAACGAGAATAGGGACGATCCCATTCTTCATCGGTAATCATACAAACAGTATGAGGTGCATTTTTAATCACATTGTTTTCTTTGTCGAATTTACCTTCTGCAATTTCATCAATTTCATGCCTGATGCTAATCATAGCCTCAACAAATCTTTTCAATTCAGTTAAGGGCTCGCTTTCGGTTGGCTCTACCATAAGTGTTCCATGAACGGGGAATGCAACAGTGGGGGCATGAAATCCATAATCCATAAGTCGCTTTGCAATGTCGATAACATTTACATTGGCTGACTTACTAAATTCGTTACAATCCAGGATAAACTCATGAGCTACCCTGTTGTTTTTGCCTGTATAAAGAATTTTGTAATGATCCTGAAGGGCATTTTTAAGATAATTAGCTCCTAAAATTGCCATTTCTGTGGCCAGCTTCAGCCCGTTTCCTCCCAATAACTTGATGTAGCCATAGGAAATAGGTAAGATGAATGAACTGCCAAAAGGAGTTGCAGAAACTGCCGAAATTGCTTTTTCCCCACCGGTTTCCACAAAATAATTTCCCGGCAGGAATGGAGCCAGATGTTTAGCTACTCCGATGGGTCCTACTCCGGGGCCACCTCCTCCGTGAGGAATTGCAAAAGTTTTGTGAAGGTTCAGATGGCACACATCAGCGCCAATCAAACCAGGATTTGTCAGGCCAACCTGGGCATTCATATTGGCTCCATCCATATAAACCTGTCCGCCATGATCGTGGATGATTTGAATGATATCCAAAATTTCCTGCTCAAAAACTCCATGCGTTGAAGGATAGGTAATCATCAGCGCTGCCAGTTGATCCGCATACTGTTCAGCTTTTACATTTAAATCTTCGATATCCACATTACCACGTTCATCGGATTTTACCACAATAACGTCCATTCCTGCCATAACTGAACTTGCCGGATTTGTTCCGTGTGCTGATGATGGAATCAGGCAAATATTTCTGTGACCCTGACCTATGCTAATCAAATATTCCCTGATTACCATCAACCCTGCATACTCGCCTGATGCGCCGGAGTTGGGCTGGAATGAAACTGCTGCAAAACCTGTAATTTCACAAAGGTCTTTTTCAAGATTGCTGATTAGCTCGATGTAACCTTGTGCCTGATCAACCGGCACGAAAGGATGCAAATTGGCAAACTCAGGCCACGACAAAGAGAAAAGTTCAGCGGCAGCGTTTAGTTTCATCGTGCATGAACCGAGGGGAATCATGGTTCTGTTTAGCGCAAGATCCCTGTTCTCCAGCTTTTTCATATAACGCATCATTTCTGTTTCAGAAAAATAGGTATTGAAAACCTTATCTGCAAGGAAAGATGATTCACGTTGCAAACCTTCGGGTAAACGGTTGCTGGTTTTATATTCAACAGAAACAGCTTCTTTTCCTGCTGCCAGAGCCAATACCTCGATTATATCATTAACATCAGCAAGGCTTGTGGTTTGATCAATGCTGATCCCGAACCCGTCTTGCTCATATCTGAAATTCATTTGATGTTCAAGTGCAATCTTTTTCAATGCATCTATCGAAACCCCTTTGGCAGGCTCGAAATAGAGTGTATCGAAAAAATAATTGTTTTGCCTGATGTATCCAAGATTTTCTGCGCCTTCGGCAACTAAAAGGGTGAGGGAATGAATATCTGCGGCAATATCCTTCAAACCTTTGGGCCCGTGGTACACAGCAAACATTCCTGCCATGATGGCCAGTAATGCCTGAGCAGTACAAATATTGGAGGTAGCTCTTTCACGTTTTATGTGCTGCTCGCGGGTCTGCAATGCCATTCTGAGTGCAGTTTCGCCTTTTGCATCTTTGCTTATGCCAATAATTCTCCCCGGCAGGTTTCTTTTAAAATCTTCGGTGGTGGCAAAGTAGGCAGCATGTGGCCCGCCATATCCCATAGGAACACCAAAACGCTGAGTACTTCCAACGGCAATGTCGGCACCCCATTCTCCGGGAGGGCTTATAAGTGTGAGGCTCAACAAGTCGGCAGCCACGGCAACTACTACACCGGCCTGGTGCGCTTTATCAGTAAAGCTTCTGAAGTCGCAGATTTCACCCTTTTCATCAGGGTATTGCAATATGGCTCCGAATACCTTTTCACCGAACTCAAAACGCTGATGATCACCAACGATAATCTCGATTCCGAGAGGTACGGCACGAGTTTTCATCACATCGATGGATTGCGGGAACAATCTTTCTGAAATAAAAAATTGATTCTGACCCGCTTTAACTGATGCCCGTGACCTGGAATTATAGGACATTATCATAGCCTCGGCTGCTGCAGTGCCCTCATCGAGCAACGAAGCATTTGCAAGTGGAAGGCCTGTGAGGTCGGAAACCATGGTTTGAAAATTTAACAAAGCCTCAAGCCTGCCTTGCGAAATCTCTGCCTGATAAGGAGTGTATGAGGTGTACCAACCCGGATTTTCCAGGATATTGCGTTGTATTACCCCGGGCAAAATAGTGTTGTAATATCCAAGCCCGATGTAGGTTTTGAAAAGCTTATTCTTCTTGGCGATCTCTCGCAAATGTGTAATATACTCGTATTCGTTGATCCCGTCGGCGATATGGAGTGGATTTTTCATCCTGATGGCTGTGGGGAGCGTTTCGTTGATAAGCTGGTCTAAATTTTCCACGCCTGCCATTTGCAGCATCTCGGGCATGTCCGCCATATTTGGGCCGTTGTGTCGTCTGGTAAAGTTGTTTGTAAGCATTTCTACGGTTACAATTTAAGGTTTGAAAATTACCTGAATTAATGAGCGGGCAAAGGTAAATTTCTTTAAATGAAAAAAAATAGTGCTTTTGTGAATAAAATAACAAAATGTTGTGAAAGCCTTAACTATCAAAACCTGCAGCACTCTGCTGTGAGAAATTGTGAGAGAAAAATTAAAAAAATATTTTGATATAAAAAAGCTATTCAACCTGTTTTTCTTTCCTGCATTTTTTTTCATCCATTTTCATCACCACGCCTATCTTCTTTTTCCCGTCAATTTTGATAACTACCGGTTTTTTGAAACGAATGTGCCTGATGAATTCGTCCTCATAAATGGCCTCAAATTTTTGAAGATATTCCAGATCATAAAACCCTTCATTGATAAATGGATTAATGGTGAAATAGCCCACCCTGAAAGAGGTAAGATTCTGGAAAAAGTGTGTGCCCTGGCTTGGGTCGATGCGATAATTCTTCAAACCTGACTCAACAATCAGGCGAGCTGCAGATATTTGAGGCCACTTTACAGGGATGCCCAACCATGAATCAGTGGATCCCCAACGTCCGGGACCAACAAGTATATAATTTTTATTCTCCTGAAGGAACCTGTCGTTGAGTTGCCCCACTTTTATGGCTATTTCATTGGTGCGGGCAGCATCAAAACTTTCGGGTTTGATGTAAACAAAGTCAACAATATTTTTTATAATCCCATTTCCCAGGGCATTTTCTGCTTTTAAAATTGTATTTTCTTTTTCTATTTTATAAAGATCTTCCTCGATGGTTTCGTTTGAATCGACAATGGGTCTGATTTGCAAAATATAAAAAATAACCGGCTGCCCCGGTCGGACATTGAGGTCGGCAGCAAATTCAATTTCTATCCCCCTGTTCATTTCCTTCTGGCCAATTTTCAAAACAGTTTGCAGAATATCTGCAAGAGGAAAAACATTATGTTTTAAAATATGTGCAAAAGTTATCACCTTTTTACCCGGATAATTTATGCCGTCGCGCATCACATTATTTTGGTAATCGTAGGTAGAGGCAACCCATTTCAGCGAGTTGTCCTTTTCGGCTTCCTTAATTCTGAGGTGAAGCAGGTTTATCGAATCATCTGTACAAACCTTGAAGCTGTCAACATCAAGGTCGAGGGCAAAAAATGTCCGCTGGGTTTCGGTAAGCGCCATATCAGTGGAAGCCATCTGCAAAACTTTTTTTGGATATTTTGGCGAAAACCTCAGGGTATTTCCGCCATCCACAATGTATTTCCCAAGTCCAAAAGCAATATTTGCAATACCGTCCTCCGGTTGTTCGGGCTCGATGGGGTAAAAATTCACCGACCGTGCAACGCCTGAAATGGTGGGGTAAAATTTATTGTTGTATTTGCTTCCGCAAACTTCCTGCAAAACAATCCCCATTTTTTCCTCATCAATAACGTTGAGGGTTGCCGACATATAATCCTTGCTGTCTTTATAAAATGCTGACGCATACACGCTCTTGATGGCCATGCTGAGTTTTTCGATCATCAGGCGCTCATCATTCCGGATGTTTGGGATCATGTAGGTAGAGTAAATCCCTGCAAAGGGCTGGTAATGCGAATCCTCGAGAAGGCTTGATGAACGGATGGCAATTGGGTTTTTGGTAACCGAAATAAATGTGTAAAGATCTTCATGAATCCTGAAAGGCAGGCGGGAAGATACAAAAGCTTCTAAAATTTCACGATCGGTATGATCGGAAAGGGCAAAATCATAGAGCCGGTTTTCTTCGATAAACTCATCAAATACATCTGTACCCAAAACCACTGTGCGCGGAATGGTGATGATGATATTGTCGTAGCGGTCGATGAGATGATTGCGCTTGATCATGGAATCGAGGAAAGCCAGGCCGCGGGCCTTACCGCCGATGGAGCCTTCACCGATACGGGTAAAATTGAGATATTCGTCGAACTGTTCGCGATGAAATTCGGCAATAACCCCGCGCCCTTTATACATTCTGTATTTTGAAATGGCATCATAAAGGTATCTGCGCACCTCATCGAGATCGGTAAAATCTTCGGGCTGAAATTGTTTGAACAAGTCGGCCAGGGGAAATAGCGCCCTTGCCCGCAACCATTTGGAAACATGGTTGCGGCTTATGTGGTACAAAAAGGATTCATCAGGAATATCAAAAAGCAATTCCTGCAAATTTTTTAAGTCTCTTGCCCTTAGCAATTCCTTGCCTGTGGCGGGATCTTCGAAAACAAAATCGCCAAAAGCAAAATATTGGGTAATGAAATTGCGCAATTGCAACGACAGGGTTTTCGAATTTTTATTGATAAATCCTACCTGGATTTTTTTGGCCAGTTCATCTACTCCGTCATCCGACGATTGCAAAAGTATGGGCATGTATTTATCCTTAGATTTTACCATTTGGCAAAAATGCAAGCCTGCTTTTTTATCGTGTTTTCCATTCCGCTTATAGCTCATGTCAGAAATTATCCCCAGCAGATTATTTTTGTATTTGTTGTAAAATCCCTCGGCTTCTTCGTAGGTTGTAGCCAACAAAATTTTTGGCCTGCCACGCATCCTCAGCATTTTCTGATGTTCATTCAGGCCTTCAGTCATAAAAGTTTTCGACTGCTTAAAAATTATTTTGTAAATATTTGGCAGGTAGGATGAATAAAATCTGATGGAATCCTCAACAAGAATAATTACCTGAACACCCACGTTCACCACGTCATCTTCAACATTCATTTTATCTTCGATGAGTTTGATGATGGCGAGCAAAATGTCAGCGTTGCCGAGCCAGCTAAACACGTAATCCAGATCCTTGAGCTGACCGGCATCCAATTTAAGGGAAATTTCGCGCGAAAAGGGAGCAAGCAACACCACCGGGATTTCTGGAAATTTTTGTTTGATGCTCGTAAATATTTCCACCTCAAAGGCACTGAGCATAAATATGATCAAATCGATATTTTCCTCCTCCAGTATTTTTTGGGCTTCTTCTTTTGAGTTGGCCTGAATAAATTGTGGCGGATACCTGAGGTTTAATGAAACATATTCATTAAAAATCTGCTCATCGATGCGGCCATCATCTTCAAGAATAAATGAATCGTACTGACTTGCAATTAACAACACATGATAAATTCTTTTTTTCATCAAAGTGTTGAATGCAGTATCGTTGAAAACGTATTTGCGTGAAAATGCGCTTTTGTTATCTTTCATGCAGAAAAAGTATTTTTAGCAAAAATAATATTATGTGGCCACGATGAAGTTTAAAGGGATAAATTCTTGCTATTTCCAATTGTGCCTGACTGATTAGATGCTGAAAAGCAATTAAATTTTCTCCCTTTTTAGCATAATCAGTTAATCTGATAATTTTTCAGCATTGATTTTACTACCTTTGAGCTTGAATATTTCCAACACATTTTATTTAATAAAACCGTTAAGGATTAGTGCAATGAAAATTCAACAACCCGAACTGCTTTTGCAAGCAAGCAATGAAGCCATTTTTATCATCCACGGGGAGGCCATTGCTTCGTGCAATGATGCAGCCAGCGAAATGTTTGGATATGCAAAAAAAGAGCTTATTGGTATGCCCCCCGAAACCTTGTTTGTGACTGAATCAAATGAAAACATCCACAATTATTTTAGAAACGGAAATCCTAAATTATTTGAATGTACTGCAATTACCGGCAAGCACGAAGCATTTGATGCCCAAATTCAAATTAAAACCATCAAAACATTCAGCCACAGCTTCGTTACATTCACCGTTAGAAATATTTCTGATTTTAAAAAATCTCAAAACCTTTTGCTGGCTAAAGATGCTTTGCTGGAATCGGTAAGTTTTGCGGCTGCAAAATTTTTGGAATCAAAAAACTGGCGCCAGGAAATAAATGTGGTACTTAGGCATATCGGCCAATCAGCAGGTGTAAGCCGCGTGTATATATTTCAAAATTTTGAGGACGATACCGGCAAAGAGTACATGTGCCAAAAATACGAATGGGTTGCCCCGGATATTGAACCACAAATTGATAATCCGCTATTGCAAAAGTTATATTACGATGAAAATGGCCTCGGTCGCATTCAGAATTTGCTTTCAAAAGGAGAGGCCATAACAGGACATGTAAGGAATTTTCCACAATCCGAGCAGGAAGTTTTATTAGCGCAAGGCATCCAATCGATAGTACTCACACCGATATTTCTCAACACACAATGGTGGGGCTTTATCGGATACGATGAATGTGCATACGAGCGAATCTGGAATCAAAACGAAATTCGGCTTTTAAGCACAGTTGCCGATATTTTTAATTCGGCACTTGAGCAGGAAAAAATGGAACTGGACATGAGTTGGATCAATCAAAACTTCAGGTCGCTGTTCGATAATTCGCCTGATGCAATTTTTGTTTATAATTACCAGGGATATGTAATTGATGCAAACGATTCGGCCTGCCAGCTTAACGGACTTACAAAAGAACAACTGATCAACAGGCATGTTGCCGAACTGGTGCCCGATGAAGAAGCAAAAAAAGCAAGCGAGGATTTCAGGTTTTGGACAAACGGAGAAATCAATTTTATGGAATCCAACTCCATAAATAGCACAGGAACTAAAATTCCTGTCGAAATAAGAAGCACCCGAATTCTGTACTTCGATGTTCCCGCTGTTGTTTTGTTTGTCAGGGATATCAGTCGTTGTAAAAATGCCGAAACCCTTCTCAAAAACCGGCTTGAATTTATTCAGTTTATCAGCCAGATTTCATCTGAGTTTATTAAAATAGATACCGCCAGCATCGGAGGAGCGATTAACAAAGCCCTTGGTTTTGTATGCAGATTTACTGGAAATGAAAGGGGATATGTTTTTCTGGCAAACAGCTCCAACACCTTGTTGGTACTATCAAATGAATACTGTGAAGAGAATGTAATAACCCACAAAGGCAATTTTGATTCCTTCAGAATTTCTGACTTCCCGGAATTTATGAATACACTTACCCGGGGTGAGCACATACTTGTGCATCGCGATGAAATTGCAAATACTCATATCAACCCCAAAATATGGGAGATACTCGAAACCCTGAATATTAAATCTTTAATTAACATCCCTTTGATTGTGGGCGAGCGTTTTCTTGGGTTTATCGGGTTTGATTCCACCTCCTCCAGAGCCAATTGGGATAAAGAAACCATTCATGCTTTCATGCTCGCCGGACAAATTATCGCCAATGTTATCATACGCAAAAAATCGGAGGATGAAATTATTCTCGCAAAGGAAAAAGCAGAACAAAGCGACCAGCTCAAAACTGCTTTCCTTGGCCAGATGTCGCACGAAATGCGCACTCCGCTCAACAGTATTATCGGATTTGCCGATTTTTTGGTTAAGGATCTGGACCGTGAAGATTTACAGGAAATGGCAGATTTTATTCTCAAAAGCGGAAACCGCCTGCTTAATACTTTTAATCTGATTATCGACCTTTCAGAAATCGAAGCCCATGTAATGACAGCTCATCTGGATGTGGTAAATTTAAACCAAATGGTAGAAAATATGATGCCGACATTTAGCAGCCGGTCAAGCCAAAAAGGCCTTGAGTTTAAATTTTCTGAAAGTGACAGCGATGTGCATATCATGGCTGATGAAAACCTGCTCGAAAAAATTATTAACAACCTGGTGGATAACGCCTTAAAATATACCAGAGACGGATCGATATGGCTGAAAGTATTTATTGAGGATGCCGATACCAGGCCAATGGCCGTTATTAGTGTGAAGGATACGGGAATAGGCATACAGACAGATAAACTGGATCATATTTTCAGCAATTTCAGGCAAGCCAGCGAAGGGTATAACCGCGAATTTGAAGGCTCCGGCCTTGGCCTGAGCGTTGCACGCGGTATGGTTCAATTGATGGATGGGGAAATAGCAGTAAACAGTGAAATAAATGTAGGATCAGAATTCAGAATAAAATTCCCGCTGTTTAAGGTTATGACCTCAGAGGAACAAAAATTGACCGAAAACAGCACAATTGGACACATCCCTAAAAAACGACCCGGGATTCTTGTGATTGAAGATGAGCTTGTGCATCAAAAATATCTGGAATACATTTTAAAGGACGGATATGAATTATGCTATGCCGAAAACGGATTTAAAGCTTTGGAATTAGCCAACACAACACAATTTGACCTGATTATTTTGGATATTAATCTTGGTAAGGATTTGAATGGAATTGAAGTCCTGAGCCAAATCAGGAAAATTAAAGGATATGAAGAAACTGCTGTTATTGCGGCTACCGCCAATGTGATGAAAGGCCACAAGGAATTATTTTTATCGAGTGGTTTTACACATTATATTCCCAAACCCTTCAAAGCCGATAAAATGAGAACTTTAGTAGATGAAATCTTTAATATATGCAAAGATTATTAATTTTGTCAATTCAAAATAATCAAAAAAATGTACGGAAAAATGCCTGTAAGTCGAATTAAATTTTTTGTGATTGTAATTGCGCTTACGTTAACCCACACTCTTACATTCGGGCAAAAAGCCTACATCGACAGTCTTGAAACCTTATTGAAGCAAAATTTAGACGAACAAACAAGGCTGGATTATTATTTTAAACTTGCCAAATCATACCGAAATGTAAATGCCTACAAGGGACTCGACTACATCGACTCGGCGCTTAGCTTAGCAAGCAAAGCGGGCAACCGGAGGCTTAAAGCCGAAATTACCAATGAAGCAGGAGTATTGT
>JAIOZV010000025.1 GCA_021740425.1 Bacteroidales bacterium
TCGAGACCGCTTTGTCCGCCAGGGCTGCCATAAAATACTTCCGTGTAGGTGATGCCCTGGTTGCCATGGTGCACAAAGGCACAGTTTCCTTCGGCATCGGTTGGGCCGCCATCGGCGTGAAAGTAATCCACTACTTTTCCATCAAGGAGCACGGTCAGGCTGAATTCGATGTTTTCGCGCTGAAGTGGTTGTGGCAGGGTAATCTCTGTTTCCCAAAGGTTTGAAGAGGGAGTTCTCAATGCCCTCAGGCTGCGTAACGAAATTTTACCTGCCGATAAATCCAGTTCCTCGTCAAAGAACGTTGTACGGGTATTTTGCCTGGTAAGTTTTATTTTTAAAGAAATATTCACACCAGCAAAATTGTCGCTGGTAATCTCATTGTGTTCACGGGAAACCATGTTGTCGAAAGTTACACGCAGGAGCATACGGCTTTGCTCAACGCGGGCAAATACAGAGCTTATGTCACCGGTTTCTGCGTTACAATCGCCAATTTCGTCGAATCCAAGAAAATCGGCTTTTTGCCAGAATTTCAGGTCACCGGTCAGGGTTTGTGCCGATAGTCCTGAGGTTATGGATATCATCGCAAGGATGAATAAATAAATAAACATGTAGATTTTTTTCATTTCGTGGTATTTTAAATTTTCTAATTCAATGTTTGTAAAATAGCCATATAAAAAAACGATTTTTTTTGCAGTGTCCCAAAAAATACGAATATTATTCTAAGAATCAATTGATTTTCAGGGTGTAGAATTTAGGAAATATAATTGGTTTTTGGATTTCGGTAATTAAAAACTTATTATTTTAGTAGCTTCATTTTTTGGGGAATTTTAAAAATAAATGGATATGAAAAAAAGCATTTTTACACTTATTGCGATTTCTTTATTTTTTACAGGTCAAATATTTGCTCAATACATCACTGCCGAGGATGATGCCGGGAATTATTCACAAAGTGATTTTGTTTCAGAGGGAAATCTTGGTTTTGGTTTTGGCAATTGGTTTGTTGCCAACGCTGATGGCGGTTATTTCAGATCCGCTGCCGCCGAGCAGGGGGCACATTCTGCAGTAATTGATGTTGCCAATAATTCTTTTGGGTTATGGGCAACCGGGTTTTCCGATGTAGGAAGATTGCTCACAACTCAAATGCCCGATGGTGGCTCGCTGGTATTTACACTTGCCTATCAGTGGGACGATGGTAATCGTGGCTTTTCGTTAGCCAATGGCGATTGGGGAACAGAGGTCTTCAATTTTAATATAAACAACGCAGGATACACATGGTCAGGGGGTGGATCAGCAGCTACAACTCCCTGGACAGGTCAGCGAGAATTTGGTGTTGCATTCTTGTTTGTATTTACACAAAATGGAAACGACCTTGATTATGGGTTTTTTAGCCTTGCCGGTGGTGGCCCAACCGGTGGAGGGACAATTACAGGTGTGAATTTCGACAGAATAAAATTTTATGTTTCCGGTGCCGGAGGGGGTACCGGAGCAAATATGTATTTCAATTCACTTAAGACTGAGTTTATGGATCCTGCTAAAGTTCCGGAAACGGCTGATGTAAAAATTAACGGTAATGTAACCCTCAATGCAGATCAAGCCCTTACTGTAAACGACCTGACTATTCCCACCGGTAACACTTTTACCCTCGAATCCACCGCTTCGGGAACAGGCTCGTTGATTATAAATGGCACCTGTACCGATGAAATCAGCGTACAGCGCTTTATAACAGGCAATGAGGCCTGGCATTTTCTTTCCTCTCCCGTTGCCGGTCAAGCCATTGTGGGATCTGAAAATTTTATTGAGTTCGTTGAAAATGTGGGTGATATCAATGTGGATTTTTACAGCTTTGATGAAACAAACACTGATAATACACCCTGGATCAATATCAAAAGTGCAGGTGGCGCCCTGAATCCTGCTTTCGAAACTACTTTTGAAGAAGGAAAGGGCTATCTCGTGGCTTACGCTTACGACAACCTCACAAAAACTTTTACCGGTGTGCCAAATACCGGAACCTATAATCTCAGCCTGTCATATACGGGAGCAGGCCAACAAGGCTGGAACCTGATCGGAAATCCCTATACTTCGGCCATCGACTGGGATAAGATGACGAAAAGTGGGCTGGTTAGTGATTACTATTATATCTACAACCCGGAAATGAATGGTGGTGGCAGTGGATATGAATATTATTCCTCAGGTGCAAGCACCTCAGGAGCTAATGGCGAGATACCGTCCATGCAGGCCTTTATGGTTTGGGCTGCTGATGGCGGCGGTCAGGTGGATTTCACCAATGATGACAGGGTGCATAGCACACAGGATTTTTTGAAAAGGGAAACAGTAACCGACAATCGTCTTATAATGAAAATTACTGGCCTAAGTTACTTTAGCGAGTCGCAGGTTTTTATCAGTGAGGGGGCTTCACCGGGTCAGGACCAAATGGACGCAGCCATGCTTTACAGTTTTAATAACCTGGTGCCTCATTTTTACAGCATCGACGGTAACGAAAAAATAGCCGCCAATGCCGTACCATTTCCCGACGAAGATTACAGCATCCCCATGGGACTGAAAACCGGTGAAGCCAGTACCTACACCATCACCGCCGAGGACATCGAAAATTTCAACAGCAGCATATTGCCCGTGCTCGAAGATAGCGAAACCGGCATGGAGATCGACCTGCGTTTTAGCGAAAGCTACACTTTTGAAGTTGTCAATCCAGGTATTTTAAACGACAGGTTTATCCTCCATATGAAAACTGCTGTGGGGATTGAAGATTTAAACAAAAAACCTGAGTTGATTGTTTCACAAATTGGCAATGAGCTGCACTTTTACAATCTTGAACCCGGGAACTACGATGTTCGTATTTTGGATATTATGGGTAGGGTTTTGATCGATAAAACCATCAATAACCTTCAGGCCATTAACCTCCCGGCCAGCCTTGATTCCGGCACTTACGTTGTTCAAATATCAAATGCTACCGAAAGGTGGGTTGAAAAGGTGGTTATCCATTGATGGATAAAGATTTAAGATTTTTTGAGAAATTAAAGAAGACGTAAATTATATTTTTGACGGCTTCTAACCCAAGTTAAATTTTAAAAACATAGATAAATGAAAAAACTTTTACTTTTTGTATTCTTAATTCCGATTATTATCCAGGCGCAAACTACTGTAACGTATCCCCAAAGGACAGCAAATTACTATTCATCTACTACAGATGCAAGTGCTTTCTATAATCAAGGTGATTATCAGATTGGGATGTGGGCAAATTTTGCATGGGGATCAGGTACTGATGATCATGTTATGGCCTTTCGGAAATTCCGAACTGATGCATCTGGTGGCTCTACTTCAGATAGAAGCTTACAATTAGGTGATGAATTTGTTGTCAGACTGTCTTCAACCAGAGTGTATGGTCAACTTGGTATTGCCTTATTGGCTTCTCCCTCGAGCACAAGTAGTTGGTCAGATAGAGAGAATAATTATGCTGTATCAGTGTATTTGGATGGGCCTCAATATACTGGTAGTGGATATGATAACTGGGAGGTTAAGTATAATGGGGGCACTACATCAAATGCAAGTTTTGGAGCCAGTGAATCCACATATACTGATTTTACAATTGCCTTTACTTTGGTTGCAATTGATAGGATGAATATTACCATTTCTAATGGTAGTACTTCATCTGAATTTTATGATGTACAATTGAATAGCTCAAGTCCAATAAGTGATTATTGCATTTTCCTTGAAAATGATTGGGATGGGAGTGCAAATAGGAATATTTACTGGGGTCTGGGAGCAGAAGCTACTCAGCACTCTCTTTCAAACCTTGGTATGTGTACCTTTGGTCAGAGCAACACAAGTTATACTATTTCTTCGATAATTACTGATGGCCTTGATGCCGCAAGCAATTCGACCATATCAAAGAACGATCTGATAAAGCAAGGTAGCGGAACACTCACTCTTTCGGGGTCAAATAGCTATACTGACATTACTGACATTTGGGAAGGGACTTTGCTCCTTGGAGCCTCAGGTGTAATACCGGATGTGAGTGATGTAAATTTGGGTGGTGGAACATTTAGCACCGGAAGCGGTGCAGGTTTTGCCGAAACAGCAGGTAAACTTATTGTTCAAAGCGCTTCAACCATAAATCTTGGTACAGGAAGCCATAATCTAAATTTTGCTAATACTGGTAGTGAGGACTGGGGAGATAATCTTTCAGTTACCGGATGGACTGGGGTCGAAGGTGTTTCAGGTGGTGGAACAGCGGGGAAGATTTTTATTGGAACTGACAATACCGGATTATCTGCCACTAACCTAAGCTATATTCAATTTTCAGGTTACCCTGTCGGGGCTACACAAAAAACGGATGGTGAAGTTGTACCGGCTTATGCTCAGGCACCTTCAACCAACTCTTCAGGCGGACCAATCTTTGCCAATGTACTAGCCACGAAAATGGATTTATCATGGACTAGTGGTAATGGAAGCAACCGTATTGTGGTTGTTCGCGAAGGAAGTGCAGTTTCCTGGACTCCAAGTAATGGGACAAGTTACACAGCAAATGCTGACTTTTCTCTGGCAACTGACCAGGGAAGTGGCAATAAGGTTTGTTATAATGGATCAGGTAATAACTTTTCCATATCTGGATTATCTGCCGGAAACACCTATCATTTTGCAGTTTTTGAGTTTAACGGTTCGTCGGCGACAATTTCATATTTAACGTCCGGTCAACTTACCGGTAGCCAGGCAACTAGTTCTTCTTATCAAACAGTTGCATCAGGCGGAACTAATTGGAGTTCCACAGCCTCCTGGCTCGACGGAGTTGTTCCTCCAAGTGAAGCTTTAATTATTATTGACGATGATGTTGTTTTGAATCAGGATGCAACGGTTTCAAAAATTACCATAAATAATGGATCAACTCTAACAGCAAGCGATGCTTCTGCTAGAATTCTGACGATTACAAAATCCACTGCAGGTGATGAAGCAACCTTTGTTAACAATGGAACATGGGCAATTGGATCAGGTGGATCAACAGTTGTGTTCACAGGTAGTCCAAGTAGTGGTGATGCGCGTCATCAGATTTCAGGTACAAATTCATTCCAAAACATTACAGTAAATAAAACAGGGGGAAGTTCAAATGTTGGTGCAAGCTTTGCAGCTGGTTCAACTGTAAGTGGAACGCTGCGGATTGGTGCCGGTGGTTTTATTTCAACTGCCCCACCAGCCAACTTTTATGGTACCAATGCAATACTTGATTTTAATCAGGGTGTTGGGGCAAATTACAACGTGAACTCCGGTGATTATAGCTGGTCAATAACTGAGATTCCAAACAATATTACCATAACTACAGGTACTGTAACCCTGAATGAAGCACGATCGTTTTCAGGCTTACTTTTAATCCAATCAGGCGCAGCAATAGTAACCAATGGCAACCTAACTCTTGAGTCGGATGCAAGTGGAACAGCCTCCTTGTTAAATTATGGCACAGTGACTGGAAACATTACAGCCGAAAGATATATTGCAGGTTATACTACTGATACGGATGGATGGCACCTGTTTTCTTCTCCGGTGGCAACTTTTAACATTTCGGGTTCAGATTTCGAACCTGGTGGAACCGAGGATCTTTTTAGTTGGGATGAGGTCTCAGGCTACTGGTTGAATTATGCCCAGGGAAGCCCGACTCAAATTGCAGCCGGGCAGGGATATTTAGGCGCTTACCAATCAACGGGGACAAAGAATTTTTCAGGAACAATAAATAATGCAGATATTACACTGAATGATTTATCCTCCACAGGCTCCAGCACTAATCAGGGATGGCATTTGTTAGGCAATCCTTTTCCGTGTGCCTTAAAATGGGATGCTACTTCATGGAGCAGAACCAACGTTGATGCTACTGCAAAAAAATGGGTCGAAAGTTCAGCAGCCTATGTCGACCTGTTACAAAATGATATCATTCCGGCCATGCAGGGATTTATGGTTCATGTTTCAAGCGCTACAAATTCTATCACTATCCCATTAGCTGACCGGGTTCATGACGCTACCAACTGGTATAAAGATGAAGTTGTAAATGTACTCAAACTCACAGCAAGAGATTTTGAAGGAAACACTGCCCAGGAAAGCAATCTTCGATTTAATCCAAATGCCACCTCTGGTTATGATACTGAATTCGATTCTTATTACTTAAGCGGATACGCACCTCAGTTTTATACGGTTGTTGATGGAAAGCCGACTTCAACAAATACACTTCCTGAATTGACAGAAGAGTTGCAGGTCCCCTTCTACTTTGTTAAGAATGGATCTTCATCATTCAGTATCAAGCTTGAAGGCTTACAATCTTTGGAAATTGACTCACCGGTTTATTTAACAGATTTGAAAACCAACCAAACCATTAATTTCAGGGAGGTTGATGACTACACTTTTGAGTCTGAAGCCGGAGACGATCCTGCCAGGTTTATATTGCATTTTAAGTCCACCGGTATTAACCATCCGACCCATTCAAGTCAACCCCTCATCACCATTCAAGATTATCAACTCAACATTTCCAACCTTGACGAAGGTAAAGTGGATGTGAGAATAGTTGATATCATGGGAAGGGTGCTTGATTTCAGAAATTTTAACACAAATTCTGAGGTTACCATGCCTCTGGAATTAAAAACCGGTATTTATGTTTTGGAAATTTCAAACAATCAATCTATATTTGCACGCAAAGTTTTTATCAGGTAAAAAATTGAGACAATGAAAAAATATATTACAACTTCGCTAAGCTTATTATTACTTCTTGTTTTATTGAATTTTGCTAATCCGGTTTCTGCAGGTGCACCTCCACCTCCTCCACCTCCCGGACACGGTACAGGTGGTAATGTTCCCGGTGGCGGAGCCCCAATCGGTGAAGGCTTAATTATGCTGGTTGCCCTGGGTGCTGCCTATGGCTACAAAAAATGGAGTGACAACAAAGAAGAATAACTATAAAATTGAATTCTCAAAAAAGGATCACATCTTCAGATGTGAGCCTTTTTTCTTTCAGTATCTCTGGCAAATCTCAAATAATTTCTCAACCAACATTTTATCCTTTCCAAACCGGCAGATGGTTTCGCGGCGGTACTCGAAGTATTTTCCTGACACACCTTCAAGTTCGATTGCTGTGGCTGCCCAAACCGGAGTGTCAGCGCCCAGGTCAGGCGATTCATGGCCGCCAAAGCCAAGGTTGTTGCTAAGCCGGGAATTTACCTCACCGGGATGAACAGCATTTACGGAAATGCCATCGTTTTTTAACTTCTCCGCGAAAGCCACCGAAAGCATCCGGTTTGCCTGCTTGGATTGTCGATATATGTTGTTGTTGTTGTATTGCTGGTTTTTACATTCCAGGTCATCGATATTCAAATCACCGGCCCAGTAACTTGCTACATTTACAATGCGTGGGGCGGCGGACATTTTTAGAAAGGGAGTAAAATATTCGGTCATCCAGAAATATCCAAGCACATTGGTGGCAAACTGCATTTCGATGCCTTCGGGGGTTTCTTCACGGCGGCGTGGCGTGGCTGCCGCATTGTTGATCAGCACATCCAGCGGTCCTTGCCATTTTGCGGCTGCTTCGGAAATGGAGGATTTTCGTGATGCATCTATCAGCAAATAATCCACCTCCGGATTCCCTGTGGCCGATTTTATATTTTGAACTGTTTGCCGGGCCTTGTCTTCATTTCTTGCAACAACAAAAACCCGGAAATTCTTTTCGGCCATCTGCCTGGCAATGGCTTTTCCGATGACGCCTGTTGCGCCCGTTATAATTGCGGTTTTTCTTGTACTCATATTATTAAGCTAAAAATGCAAGATGATTTTACTTTGTTTAATGGTAATTATTTAGGTGGTAGTTTTATTGGCAAAATCTTTCAGACCCCATCCCTCCCAGAGGGATGCCTATGGCACAGCCCTTCCTCCCGACAAGTCGGAGACAGGCTCTGCAGGGGAAGGGAGTCCCCACGCACAAGCCACTGCAGTAGCCAGTGCGGTGGCATCCTCCCCCTTAAGGGGGATCCCGAAAGCTTTCGGGAAGAGGGGGTCAAATGATTGAGGTTTATCATTATAATGTAGCTAAATAATTACGTTTAATGCTGAAATCACAAAATCAATTTTAAAAATCAAGCCTAAATTACAAAATTGATTTTGAAATTCAGGCTTAAATTTTAAAATGTAAAAACCCAGGCATAGTCGCAAGGAAGGTTTTCGCGTAGTTTTTTTGGAATTTCTATGCTAATGCCCGATGTTTCTTTTTGCCACTTCAGCGGCTTATTCCAACCTATCATTTTGATGGTTTCAAAATCACCTTTGGGTAGACCCTCAATAATAACTTTTTCCGGCAATGATTGCTCATCTTCGCCCGCAAGATAAATGGCATTGACTGAGCCATCTTCCCTTTGTGTAAAACAAACATTTCCTGATTTATAAGGAGCAATGGCGCGGGTAGAATAAATGGCTTCGCCGTTTACGTCGAGCCATTCGCCCATTTCTTCCAGCAGGGTATATGCTCCATCATGCCATTGGCCCTGAGGCCCTGGAGCAATATTGAATAAGAGGTTTCCGCCTTTTGCCACAATATCCACCAAGAGGTGAACGGCATCTTTTCCACTCATGTATTTAGCATCCGGAGTCCAGGACCAGCCACCGCCGGCAATAATGCACGATTCCCAGGGGTAGGGTAGGGCTGCCTCAGGGACACGGTTTTCGGGCGTGAGGTAATTCTGGTTTTTGCCATAAACCGCACGATCTACCACAATCAATCCCGGTTGTTTTGCGCGGGCTTTTTCCACCAGCTCATCCATACGAATGTCCTGATTTATCACCTCGGTTTTTACAAACCCTGAGCCCACATCTTCGAGCCTGTCGAAATATATTTCACTGATTTCTTTTTTTGATAATTTCTGCACCCAGCCGCCATCAAGCCACAAAATATCCAAAGATCCATAATTGCTGCAAAGTTCCAAAATTTGGTTGTGGGTAAATTGCACATACTTCTCCCACTTTTCAGGATAGGCTGCCGGGTCGTAGTTTACGTTGCGATCCATGGGGGGAAAATAGGGATCCCAATAATCAGCGCAGTGCCAGTCGGGCTTCGAAAAATAGGCACCTGTCCACAAGCCTTCCTTTCTGAACGCCGAAAATATTTCGCCGGCAATATCAGCTTTTGGATTGCTGCTGAAAGGGCATGCCGAATCTGTATTTTTATAATCAGTAAATTTTGAATCGAACATGCAAAAACCATCGTGGTGTTTGGTGGTAAAAACTACATATTTCATTCCTGCATTTTTAGCTGCCGACGCCCATTTTTCAGGATTAAAATCCACAGGATTAAAAGTGGTCTTCAGGTTTTCGTAGTCTTTCACATATTCAAAATAGTTTTGATAATTACCATTTTTTCGTTCGCACCAGCCGTAATCTTCGGGGCAGATCGACCACGATTCCACTATTCCCCACTGGCTGTATGTTCCCCAGTGCATCAGCAAACCAAACTTCATGTCCTGCCACTGTTCCAGTTTTTGTAAAACCAGGGGGTCGGTTTCGGGAACATACTTTTCTTCTTCCTGCGATAGGAGGATTACAGGAATAAAGATAATTATCAGAAGGATCGGAAATTTAATACTCATGTTTTAAATTTTTTCAGATTTGTAAACTGGATTCATTTAAACTTTCCTGATATCCACCTGTACAATTTTTTTTGTGTGCCTGCTTTCTTCGGCTTTAAATCCTATCAGGTGACTTTCCATGGAAGCCGCCAGGGTGGAGGTGAGCAGGCTGCTGTCCTGTTTGCTGACCGCATGCAGGAAATCCCGCGCCAGACCATAATCGCCACCGCCATGCCCCGAAGAAATATCAGCATTTTCATGCACATTCCATTGGGTAACTTCTCCCGTACGGAAGTTGTGTATGTAAAGGTCAGTCTCATCACCCACCAGATCGCCCATTGTTCCCATGATGCGGGTTCGGCGGCCATAGTATTCGGTAAATGCTTCCATGTTAAAGTTGGCTGTGATTTCATCTTCAAACTGCATCGAAACTACCTGATGATCGGGTACATCATTGTCGCAATGGTAAACGCATCTCCCGTAAGGGCCTTCTTCAAGATTTTTCATGATAGCCTCATCCCATAGGTTTTTGTCATCGGGCAGGTCGAAATGATGGAGATAAGTCCTGTTACGGTAATAAATTTTGAGGGCTGAATAAGGACATTCCTTTTCAGCCGGACAACCATCCGTGCAACGCAGGGGTGCTCCCTTGGGCGCATTTTGTTCTTTGAACCATTTCAACGATCCAAACGAAGAAACGTATTCACAACTTTTACCGAGCCACCAGCGCATGATATCCAGATCGTGGCACGATTTGGCCAGCAGGATGGGGACGTTGTCCTCTTCACGACGCCAGTTGCCCCGCACGTATGAATGCGACATGTGCTCGTGCTGGATGGGCTCCATGTGCTGCACGCTCACGATTTCACCCAGCACACCGCTGTCGATGGTTTCTTTTACTTTTCGGTAATAGGGCGAATACCTTAACACATGACACACTGCAACGATACGATTGTTTTCGGTTGCCAGATCAAGAATGTCTTTACATTGCTGCCAGCTTTGGGCAATGGGTTTTTCGAGCAGCAAATCATAACCCATGGAGAGCGCTTTCATGGCCGGGCCATAATGTAATTTATCGGGTGTGGTAATAATAACAGCATCGGCAAATTTTGGAATTTCAAACAATTGCTCCCAGGTATAAAAAACTTTATCCGCGGGAATTTCATGTTTTTCGGCATAGCGTTGCCTGCGGATTTCGATGGGTTCGGCCACGCCAACAATATCCAACTCATCTGGATGCTTGAGGGCGTAATTTCCATAAACATTTCCCCGGTTTCCGGCTCCGGCTATAATAGCCGTGATTTTCCTTTCAGGCTTGGGTAGGTCGCCATCGTAATTGAAATAGTATTGTTTTTTTATAAAATTTTCAGCATTTAGCTGAGTAACTGACAAACCAAGGGATGCCAGGCCCATGGATTTCAGCATGTCGCGGCGGGTCCAGTTTTCGCTCATAAATTTTGTATTTGTTGTTTATTTCGTAAAAATAGTCATTGAGTTCAATCTAAAAGCTCTTTTCTCTCCATCAAAGCTCAAAATATCAAAACTACTAAAATGGTACTTGTTGAAATCCATTGTTTTGTGCCCTTTTATGTTTTAATGCTGCTGTGGCATTTCATGTTTTTTAGCTTTTAAATCATGCTCAACAATGGAACTACATCACTTTTCATTGTTCTGATAAATAAATGGAGATTCAGCTTTCAAAAAATAGGCTTTTCCCGGCCGTAGCTGCCTGAGTGTGAAAATATTTTGTATCGGCCAAAAGGCCATGCATCCGGAAATCTCTTTTATCACGCTAATCTTTCCGGGATATTTTGCTGCAAGGGAATCTGTAAGTATTTCGCTTTGCGACAGCACAGGAAAAATGTTCCACCCCTCTTTAATAAAAATATGTTCTCCGCGGCAGTCCGCCCCCGAAAATTCGATTTCAGCTTCCTGATTCATTTTGATGATGTAGCCACTTTGCCAATTCCAGGTTTCCAGGGTATTTATATTTTGAACGGGGAAAAAGATTCCATCATCATTGTAAATTATTTCAATCCTCTCCATCACAGGCTGCATAAGAAAATCTATGGCGCAGGGGTAAGGCTCTGCGAAAGATGAAATACCCGACCATCCGGCACGAACACTTATTTTTTGAAAACAGATAAATTCCGGGCAAAGTGTTTTTACGCTTCCTGAGTTATATCTTGTTTTTGCCGGAATGAGGCCACTGTTCAATTCATTTGGATAACCGATTGAAGGCCAGGGAGCGGATTCATCCCAAAATTTCGGGGCATAATTCAGGTAAAGAGAATTTTTTGTCAGTGCTTCGGTTCCGGAAGGAATAATTTCTCCATCCGAGTTATTTCCAAATTGGAAATGATCATTGCCGGTGAGAACATAATATAAACCAAAATAAAGCTGGATTAGCCAGTTGTAGCCATTTTGTGTTAATTCATTACCGATAAAATTTTGTTTATCAGTAGAAACACCGTTGTCAGCAGTCATGATGATTCCAAACCATTCAGCACGGTTTCTGAAGAAAGTATTGTAAGAACCGGAAGGCCCCCAATAGTGATCGATAATTATGTTCTGGCAAATGTTACCCTCGAACAAATTCGCGTATGCATAATGCCCGTGCAGGGAAATGTCACCCGAAAAGTCGCTGATGGGTTCTGAGCGGTAGGGCTCGATGGAATAATTGTAGGAAAAAACATTCCCGTTTGAGCCTGTTTTTACCATCATCGCATGGCGAAGGTGTTTAAAAATATTGTTTGTAATCAGGCATTCGCCGCTATGCATGCTCAGGCAAACACCATATCCTCGTGTTCCGGCACCATCGTAGGTAAAGGCATCATGAAAAAAGCATCCCGAAACTTCGATGTTGGTGCAGCAATGCATGTTGATATGAGCTCCAACGCTATGATCGCTTTCTACGCCGGCAATCCTGCAGTTTGCTGCATAGGCCAAATCAAAATTAGAACCCGCACCTTCTGACGGTTCATCTACTCTGCTTATTTTTAAACATTGGATACCTGCATGACGGCGCGGAATAATTTTTCTTATTTCCGGATTCAGGCTAATTTCATAACTATGCCGCAAAGGATTTTGAATCAAAATTGTATCCCCGGTAACCTGTGTTATTATTACCATTTGGCCAATTGAAAATAGAGCCCAGGAAGCCGGATTCGTGTCCCAACTTCCATTGGCCTGACGAATTTCAGCATAATCACCAGCATGAAAACCATGTTCCGAGTTAAGGATCAAACTGAAAGATCCTTCATTAAATCCAGCTAAAAGTGGTTGAAATGCAAAAATTTGACCTTTTGAAAAACTAAAACAATTGGTGGCCAGTCCGCCAAGATCGAAAATAAGCAGGGAAGAATCAGAGCCTGAGCCTGCTAAAATAACACTGTCGGCCATTGAAACAGGATTATTCATCAGGTAAGTACCCGCAGGCAGGATAACCATACCCGGATGGCCACCAAAAGAATTGATGGCCGATTGAATTGCAGGCGCATCATTTATTTCTCCGTTACCAACAGCACCAAAATCCAGGGCATTCACTTGTGTTTCCGGGAGGGCAAATCCAGACTCCAATCCAGCCACTGCCCAGTTAACAAGGCAATCAGGGGGAATGTCCTGACATAAAACAAGCTGAGTGATCTCAAAGAAGAAAAAATAAAAAATAATGGAATTTTTCAAAGCTCCCCGATTCATTTGCAAAACATCAAATTTAGAAAATATTCCCTTTGAAACTATAGTTTTGTTGTAGTCATTACAAATAAATTATCTTGTGCGGAATAAACTTTTAAATTATTATGTCAAACACTTAAATTTTGATGAATTGGTGGCTGATAACAAGAATTCTGAAGACAGGGATTTGATAGAACAAGTGAGAGCCGGTAACAAGGCAGCTTTTTCACGAATCGTTAATAAGTATGAACCGGTGGTTGCATCAACAGTCATCGGAATGTTGGGTCGTGGCGATGATGCTGAGGATGTAGGGCAAAACGTTTTTATCAGATTTTACAATGCCATCGGGGATTTTCGCGGTGAGGCATCATTATCCACCTATCTTACAAGAATAGCTATCAATTTATCATTGAATGAAATTAAAAAGCGAAAACGCCGGAATGTGTTTTTTATAAACCGGCGTGAAGAGGATCCTGAAATTGACTACCGGTTTGCCCGGGATGATGCAGGTGCTCACGACACGGCTGAAGTGGTGAATAAAGCACTTCAGCAGTTGGAGCCAAAGTTCAGAAGTGTTGTTGTGCTCAGAATGTTGCAGGGTTATACCAGCGATGAAACAGCCAAAATTCTGAAGTTGCCCCTGGGAACTGTGTTATCGAGATTGTCGAGGGCACAGGATAAATTAAAAGAAGTTTTAAAGGTTTTAATTGATTAATCATGGATACAGAAAATTTAAAATTGTTAAAGGAATCTTTCGACAGGGATTTGTCGCCCGGCGAAAATGAATTGCTGAGCAATGCCCTGCTCAACGATCCTGAACTTAAAGCAGAGGCCGGGATTTTGCAAAGATTAAGAAACCTTGTGGGAGAAACCTCCTATACTTTCTCGCCTTTTTTTACCGAAAAAGTATTAAACCGTATTGAAATGCAGGATGACAGGAATCTGGAATTTGCATTTTTCCGCATCGCTTTGCCAGGCTTGGCCGCCGCAGCGGTGTTGCTGCTCATTACCTTTTTAGCCGGCAATTCATTTTCATTCGATTCTTTGCTGGGAGTAAATTCCCTCCAACCGGAGTATTTGACAGATTTCTTAATTTATACGCATTAAATTATAATTCAAATGAAAACCAAATCAATTTTAATTGTTGCAAGCACCCTGATTATTGGTTTTATTATCGGGTTTTTGGCCAACGGCTTTTTAACCAGACAAAAGTTTGAAAGCTTCGTAAGGCAGGGAAGCCATGACGCATTTAAATTCAGGATGATGGACATTATTCATCCCGATGAAAGCCAGGTTAAAGATATCGAACCCATTTTGGAGGATTTTGCCAGGGAAGCGCACCAAAATATAGAAAGCTCAAAAGAGCAAATGAAAGTTTTGCATGAAGAACTTATGGATGCATTGAAACCCTATCTCAACAATGATCAGCTGGAAAGACTGGATCGCGCCAACGAACGCTTCAGAGAGGTTTGGGAAAGACCCAAGGGGCCACCGCATTCACGACCACACGGCCAGGGCAGGTATGGCCCCGGTAGATAGTGCTGAAAGAAATATTTTCGGTTAAATGAAATAATCAGTTAAAATGTTTTGTCAAACAGTTATTACAAATCCTAAATAGTTATCAAAATGAAAAGTAAAATTTTTTTAATGTCAATTGTACTGGTAGTTTTCACCGCCATGAACCTGAAAGCCCAGCGTGGCTGTATGAATCAAAGACCCGACAGACCCAACGGCCCGAATCCTGAAATGAAAGCCTATATCGAAGAAAATGTTTTGCCTGTGATGAAAATTCAAAGGCAGGAACTGGAAAAGCAAATTGAGGTTTCAGATAAAGCCAGGCTTGAAGAAATCAGGGCTGATCTGAAATCAATGAGAACAATGATGAAGGATAAAAGAGATGCCCTTCGCCAAAGCGATGAAAAGCCCACCGTGGAACAAAGAGCAGAAATGCGCGAACATCGAGATAAAATGCACAAGCTGATGAATGAAGTTGCAATCATGTCAGAAAAATATGATGCTGCCATCAATTCAGCACTTGAAAACATTGAGCAAAATGCCGAAACATGGAAAAATGAAATGATGACTTTGCGTCAGAGCCAAAACGGACAAAGAAAGGCAGCCAGAGGAGATTGCCCCAACGGAATGGGTGATCGCCCCGGCAGGAAAGGAAATCAGGCCGGTCCGCCCATGGCAAAAGAAAAAGGCATGCCTTTCCAAAGGCTGTTGAACCCGGAAGGCTTTTTACTTTGGAACACCGATGAACCTCTGCCAATGCTCGGGTCAGAAGAAGATATGGAGGACAATTTGAAAGTAAACCTCTATCCGAATCCCGCCAGCGAGTCAGTGCAGGTTTCGTTAACATTGGATCAGGATGAATCAGTTTCCATTAACATTGTGGATAAAGACGGAAAGGTAGTAATAGAAGGAAAAAAGGCTCTTGCCAATGCAGGTGATTACCTTGAATCATTTAATTTGAGTAAGCTAAACAGCGGAATTTATTTTGTGAAAATACAACTTGGTACCGAAACCATGGTCGAAAGGCTGATCATTCAATAAAAATCTTTTTTTTAAGTGTACTTCAACCCCACCCAAAAAGTGGGGTTTTTGTTTTTACCTTTGCCAATGCTCCAAGCACTTTTTATAAAAATTTATTGAGAATACAAAAGAATTTGAATAGTGGTTTTAACTTTTTTATTTTTTTTCCGTTAATAACAAAGCGTAAATCTTTAATTTGCATTAGATTCATTAAAACTATAATTGATACTTTTACTCAAATAATTATTACACATGAAGAAAACTACATTTACAATGCGCCTGGTTTTTGCACTGTTTGCACTTTTCCCTTTAAGTGGAATTGGTCAAAAGCAAACTAATTATCAATTGAATTTTAAAAATCAACAGTTTACTCCTTCCGAAAATATTGATGAATTCATCAATGCCTTTTCGCCAACAGCCGAAAATACTTTTGACGGAAAATTTTATAAAATTATTCAGTTCAACGAAATACCCGCTCACGTTGAAAGGAATCTCCTCAGGAATTCCGGGATTGATTTATTGGATTATATACCACACTTCGGGTATTTTGCATCTTTTACCCTTGATTATAATCCGAATGCACTCATTGCATCTGATACACGAAGCATTGTCGATATCACTTCTGTTATCAAACTTGCCCCCATGCTATTTGAGGAAAGCTATCCCGATTATGCCCTTCGCGGAGATGGCAGGATAGGTTTATTGCTCACTGCTTTTGATGGAGTAAATTCAGAAAATGCCATTGCAGCCCTCCAGGCAAAAGGATTTGAAGTTTCGGGTGTTCAGGCTGATGGCAATTTTTATTTTGTAACAGCTAAGCTGGACGATATTGAATTGCTTACAGCATTTGCTTTTGTGAATTATGTTGAGCCGGTTTATCCCGACCCCGAACCTGAAAATTACACAGGACGCACTTTGCACAGATCCAATGCTATTGCCGGCGATTTATCCACAGGACGGCATTACGATGGCACCGGAGTGAGTGTGATGCTTCAGGATGATGGGCAGATCGGGCCTCACATTGATTTTGAGGGTCGGATAATTGAACAGTTTTTAGGGTATTTGGGTGGTGATCATGGCGACCATTGTGCAGGTATTATTGCAGGAGCCGGAAACCTTGATCCCTTTGCCCGCGGGAATGCTTATGGCGCAAACCTCTACACCTACGAGGCTGCACCCGACTATCCCGGCTTCAATTCCATTCCATCTCATTATTTTTCCAAAAATATTAGGGTTTCCTCAACTTCATACAGCAATGGATGCAACGCCGGATACACTACCCTGGCGCGGTCGCTCGACATACAAATTATCAATTATCCGGCTTTGATGCATGTGTTTTCTGCCGGAAACGATGGTACCAGTAACTGCGGTTATGGCGCAGGTGCAGGATGGGGCAATATTACCGGCGGACATAAAGTCGGGAAAAATGTTTTGACAGTAGCCAATCTGGATTATATCGACAACCTTTCAGGCTCCAGCAGTCGCGGGCCTGCTCACGATGGCCGTATCAAACCCGATATTTCTGCAAAGGGATCAAGTGTTTATTCTACACTTCCCGATAACGGTTATGGCCTCAAATCGGGAACTTCTATGTCGTGCCCCGGAGTTGCAGGTGTTATGGCGCAACTCTTTCACGCCTATCGGGAGCTCAACAGTGGAAGTGATCCCAGAGGAGGCCTCCTGAAAGGAATAGTCCTCAATACTGCTGATGATTTGGGAAATTTTGGTCCGGATTTTAAATTTGGATGGGGACGGATAAATGCACTCAGGGCAGTTCGGGTGCTGGAGGAGGGTAGGTATGATTCAGCAAGTATCGAAAATGGGCAAACACTAAACCATGAATTTGTGGTGCCCGAAAATACCGGCCAGATGAAAGTAATGGTTTACTGGACCGACATCCAGGGATCGGTAAATACAAACCTGGCACTTGTGAACAATCTCGATATCAGGGTTACCGATCCTTCAACAGGGGAATGGTTGCCCTGGGTTCTGAATCACTACCCTGATGCCGACAGCCTGGATAAACCTGCTATTCGTGGATTAGACGACCGCAACAACATGGAGCAGGTAACCCTCGAAAATCCTGATGCAGGCACTTACACCCTTTCGGTTGATGGCAATTCGGTGCCCCAGGGGCCTCAAAAATATTACATCATTTATGAATTTGTACCCAAAGACATTGTAATAACCTATCCTTTTGGCGGCGAAAGCTTTTCGCCCGGACAGCAGGAAGTAATCAGATGGGATGCTTACAGTGATGACGAAATTTTCACCATTGAATATTCATTGGATAACGGCCAAACCTGGAATCTGATCAGCGATAATGTGAATGGTGAAAGACGCTACTTCGAATGGAATGTTCCAACAGGAATGACCAGCCAGGCAAAGGTCAGGGTTTTGGGAGCAACATCGTCAGGTGTCAGCCAGGAAGCTTTTTCGATTATGCCTGTTCCTTACAATTTTGAAATCGACTGGGCTTGCGACAATGCCATCCATTTGAGCTGGACTGACTTGTTCGGGGCGTCATCCTACACGATTTACAAATTGGGTGAAAAGTTTATGGAACCTGTCGCAAGCACTACCATAAAATCTATTATTATCGAAGATATCAGCGCCGCCGAAACCTATTGGTTTGCCATTAGTGCAACGGGTCCCGATGGTGCCGAAAGTATGAGAACTACGGCCATTAAAAAAAATCCGGGACTTTTTAATTGCAATGAAGTAGATGCCATGATGGTATCTGCACCATCAGTTAATTGGGGCGTTTTTCAATCCTACATGAGCATCGATGCCCTTACCGTTACCGTTGAAGTAAAGAATTTTGGTATTGAGCCTATAAGCAATCCTACATTAAGCTTCCAGCTTGATGAGGGCAACATTGTGAGTGAACTGTTTTCTGGAGTTATCGATCCCGATTCAACGCTGTTGTTTAGCTTTGGCGAAAACATTGGGATATCCGAAATCGGGATGCACAACCTTAAAACATGGATTGATTATCCACTGGATCAAAATCCGGATAACGACATGATTAATACAGCCATCGAATTGATTGAGGGTTCGGTGATGACCCCCGGAAACACCCAGACCCTTGAAAATTTTACAAATTGTATTCCGGCTCCCATTTGCTCGCTTAACAACTGCGATTTGGCTGAAGGTTGGATAAATCTTACCAACCTCGAAAACGACGACATCGACTGGATTACCTGGCATGGTGCTACCAATACCTATAATACCGGGCCAACTGCCGACCACACCACCGGAAACTCCGATGGAAAATATCTGTACATAGAACCCTCGGTTATTTGTTTTGATAAAATGGCCATATTAACTGCACCCAGCATTGATCTGACCGGAGGAATGAGCCCGGCCCTTGATTTTTGGTATCACGCCTATGGTGCTGACATAGGTCGCTTGCATATTGATGTTTTTAATGGCTCTGAAATCATCTTTGATATTGTGGAACCCATAGTGGGTGATCAGGGGAATGAATGGAAAAACATGACCGTGGATTTATCAGAATTTAATGGAAAAATCATTGGTTTGAGGTTCAGGGCTTATACCGGTGGAAAGGACAAAGGCGATCTGGCACTCGATGATATCAGCATTACAGATGTTACCTCAGGCAGAAACTTCGCTGCTTCACCTGCAAAACTGAATGTTTATCCTAATCCTGCCAATGGCTTTGTAAATATATCTGTAGGAAATGCAGGCACCGAATCTTGTGATCTCAACATTTTTGACATTTACGGTAGGAGGGTTTACGGCACTTCCCTTACACCTCTTGGCGGCAATATTGTGAAAGCCGTGGATTTATCCGCTTTGCCTGAGGGTGTTTATTATGTAAGGCTTAAATCAGAAGAAGGCATTTCCAACACCAAAATAACCCTGCAATAGTTTCAGGAAAATCAGAATAATATACAAAAACGGGACTGCTCTTTATGTTAAGCAGTCCCGTTTTTTTTGGATAAATTTGGATTTTCCAGAAGGTTTTCAATTGTTTAAAGATGCAGGTTCCCGAAGAAAAACTCCCCGTGCAACAATGGGGATATGGATAATTCCCGGCATTTGATCATTCCTGAAATCAAAGATCAAAGATTTAATCTATTGGTTTTCCCAACAAAAATGAAAGTGGCCGCGTGATGGGATCGAAAACAAAATACTGCACAATCAGCAACTCCTTATTTTCTTCAATAACAGCATAAAGCCTGTTTACATCATAAGGCAGGATATTTCCATCCAGGTCTTCCTGTTGGGCAATGTTTGCTCTTCTATAGGTTTTTACTTTACGGATATTTCCGGTCATATCTTTAAGCCCGATAATGTGGAGGGGCGTTTGAGAAACAATGGAGTCTTTATATTTCGCATCCACCTGCTGAAATGATTCTTCAAACCGAATGTTGCGGAACGCGTTGATGAAATCAATAACGCGGGTAGTGTCGAAGCCAACAAATACTTTACCGGTGCCAAGCTGAGAAATTTTAACTTCATGATCACCGTATTTGTCCAGTTTGAATGATTCAGCCGGGGTTTGCGGAAACTCAATTTGTATGGAGCTGATTTGCGCAGGTTTTTGTGAGAAAATGGTGTGGTCGCGCCAGTCGCTGGTGAAGGCCGAATACCGGGCCGAAACATAGCCTTTGAATCCGGGAAGGTAAACCACAAAGGGCGTATCGGAGCCATCCATCAGCATAAACGAGCCCATATTGTCGGGGGTTGCGTTGCCAACATAATATACCTTGCTGAGTTTTTCGTGGGGGAAAAGCCTGATTAGATTAAAAATATTTACACGAGGAAGGATTTGATAAATCTCCACTTTTACCGATGAGGTGGCCAAACGTTTGATCACTACATCGTAACTTGCTTTTGAAACCGGGGCTTTTACTGCCAGCTTCGACATGGTGCTAAGCAATAGCTCAATGCCTTCTTTCCTGGCGTTCAAAGTGTCGTTGAGGGACCACTTTCCGGGGTGTTCTTTTTTGAGGAGAACCTCGTTGTCCTGCATGTCGGCCATAAAAATTTTACTAACGGAAGCCGTATCATTAATTGCAAAAGTGCCTATCTCAACTTTCAGGGTACTCCTGCGGTTTTGCACAATCAGCACTATCGCTACAATCAAAAGAACCAATACTATAATCGAAACTATCCAGTTATTTTTCATATCAAAAAATTATTCTGCTAAATGCACCTTCGTGTGATGATAAACACCATTCACACACAATTATTTTCTTTTTAAAATTAAATGATCAGATTCTTTATCCCATAATTCATACAAAGGATTGTCATCAATAAGGCCGTCGCAGAGAAAAGGGAATCTGTTATCATCCTCTGAAATCATATCAGGAGGCACTATGATATAGCCTATGTTTAATGAATCTGCTTTGCTTAAAAATTCCATTTGCGAATATTCCTTTTTAAATCTCACCTGATTGTATTCAAAAGTTTTGTAGGTGATTAGATTTCGATTTTCCAGCGCATTAAAAACAAAGGGATAACTTACCAGGATGTTGGTTTCTTCATCAGGAATGTTTGCCATTACCTTTTCATGGAGGGTCAAAAAATCATTGTTCCGACTAAAAATATCATCGAAAATCAGAGCCAGACCCGTTAAATTCAGTATTAAAAATAATAATACCACGGATTTGCCAAACAGCCTGGATTTTAACTTTATGCGGGTAATCCCGATAGAAATGATGATGAGCATGTAAGGCATAAATAGGAGTAAAAACCTTTCTGCAATTTGAGACCCGAAAATGTTTAAACAAAGAATGAGCGAAAAAAGATATACCAGAAGATGTTTATGATTTTTGCGAAGAAACGAAAAGTTAAGTAGGATGAGGAATATGAATAAGGCCGAAAAGCCCCACACTTTATAGCTCCAGAAAAAGCGCATGTGTTCGTCAGATAATTTTTTGAGTACGGCTGTTAAAAATCCGCCAACCGAATTGTCGAAATATTGGGTTCCAACTGGATCGGGCCAGTTGGCCATTTGATAAAAAAAGACATTGAGATTCTCAGGATTTAGAAGTTCATAAAAGTAAAATGATGCAGTAACAAAGGTGAAAAAGCCAAACACAAAAACCTGCCTGAACATCCTGTACCACAGCAAAAGAACTACTCCCGCCATGCCAAATATCATCCCGTTGAGGTGAGTATAAAATGCCAGCCCTGCAAGTAAGCCGGCAAGAATTGGCAGGGATGTTTTTTTGCTTTTTGTAATATAGCTGTCCAATGCTGCAAAGGAGGCAAATCCAAGTGCCATTACAAGTATTTCGGGCCGATAGGTAAAGCCATAAAGTGCAATTAGCGGATTGATGGCCAGAAAGAATAATGCAATTATCAATTCCCCATTTGAAAAAATGACTTTTCTTTTTATAAAGTATTGTGAAAGCATGATCACAAAAAGTATCAAAATAAGAAAGCTAAAACCGCGCAGGGGAGTTACCGACCATCCAAACAGCTTAATCAAGGCGGCGCCAATGATGATGTGTAATTTATGATAAACCAGCAGGTGGCTGTCCCAGCCAAAAAAATTCTTTATTGAAACCGATTTTACGATTCCGGTTTTGGCAAGCCAGTAGGCTTGTTCTCCAAACCACGCATCATCTATGTAAATGTACCTGTGGTAAAAGCTTATAATGAATGTCAGGATTGCAAGGCCGCCTGCAATTAGCATTACTTTTTTTGAAAAAAGAGCATAAAATACAGCGTTCATTTGTCTGTCCTCAATCCGTAAGTAAGGGTTTATTTACCCGATGATTTATTGCTGTAATATTGTTGCATTTCTGTATTGCCAAGCAGGCCATACAAATGGCTGAGTTTTCCGGCAGCCTCCTTGTTATGCTGGTCTATTTCCAGAACTTTTTTGAATGGCCGGATTGCACCATCATATTTTTTTAATGCATAATAGCAGTCACCGCTTTTGAGCAGTGCGTCAACAAATTCGGGCGAAAGTTTAACAGCTTTCTCAAACTGAAACAGCGCTTCCTCATAATTTTGGGTGTCCATAAAAAGATTTCCCAGATCGAAGTAGTGCTTTGGGTCGCTGGATTTTTGATTTTTCATCGACTGCAGTTTGTTGTTGAAAGCATTCTGCACCAATGGTAAATTTGTGCGGGCAGTGGCGTTGTAAGGGTTGAGTTGCAATGAGCGTTGCAAAAGACGAAGTGCTTCACCATGCTCACCTTTCATATAGTAAGCCAGTGCCATATTCGACAGGTTGAGGGAGTTGTTTTGGTTGGTTTTTTTGTAGTATCCGATGGAAGTATCATAATCGCGCATCTGGTAATAGGCATAGCCCAATTTAAAGTATGCTTCACTGAAGCGCGGATTGATTTCGATTGCCTTCTCCACCTCAGCAATGCCGGTTTTCATCAGCGAATCTTTTTCGGCCTGATCGGTGGCTGCAACTGCCTGGTTTATCAGCTCGCTGCCATAATGTTTTCGAAGTAAGGCGCTTTTCCCGCCATATACAACATCAGTAGAAAACAATGTGAAATTATCTTTCCAAACCGGATTCCTGGCTATTGTTCTTCCGGTATAAAATAGCATGATTGCCAGCAGAATGCCCACAAATACCCTTGAAGGCAAAGGTTTAAAATCATAGACTATCCTATTGGTTTTTATTTCGCGGGGCAGCAATTTAAACAGCAGGTAGCTCAGGGCAAGCGAAAATCCCAAAACCGGAGCATATAAAAAACGTTCGGCCATAATACCGCCGCGGGTTATAATAAAAGCCAGTCCCACCGAAAGGCTTATCCCAAAATACAAAATTGCAAATGAAAAAATATCTTTCTTTTTAAGGCCTTTAAGTGCAAAAAATGCCAGAGCAAAAAGTATGATCAGAGCCAGCCAAACCACAGGATTTGCCCAGCTTGCTTCCGGAATTTGATTGTATGAATAATCATAGAGCAATCTCACCGGCATAACCAACCTCCACAAATACATCCCGAAAATATAAAGCATGGTAGGTATCCTCCCTGAAAATTCCTTGTAGGGATATACATTCATTTCGTTGGGAGGATCTCCCGACAATGTTCCTATCATATAGTATTTTAAAGCAAGGAACAATGCCGAAACAATAACAAACGACAGGGTAATGGAAGCAATTTTCCCTCCATTTTTTGGAGTGAAAAAGTAAAGCATAAAAGGAACAACCGCAAGAGTGGTCATGGCTGTTTCTTTTGACATGAGTGCCAGAAAATAAAAAATCAACGCGAGCACCAAGGTTGGGAAGTATTTGTTTTTTGCGAAATTGTATGCCAGTAGCAAGGCCATGGTGCTGTTTAGAAAGCTCAGAATTTCATCTCTGCTTTTGATGTTTGCCACTACCTCGGTATGCACCGGATGTGCCAAAAAAAGGAGTGTGGCCACCAGAACAAAAAATGGCATTCGCCGGAATAGTTTTGAGAGAAAAACAAACAATGCCATCCCCGTAAGGGCATAAAGCAAAACATTGATCAGGTGCATGATGTGTGGATTGTTGCCGTGAATTGCGTTCTCGATGGCGAAAGAAACATGTGCCAGCGGACGGTAATATCCTAAGTTTTGATCGGATGCGCTCCAATAGTTTGTTGTGAGCAATTCGCCAATCCCTCCCCATCCTTGCAGCACCATCCGGTGGTTTACAATTTGAGGAAGATCGTCCAGGGCAAAATCGTTCGTGATGCTGTTGCCGTAAAGCACGAAGGCAAATATAAACGGAATCCAGATCAGGTATTTTGGCCGGCTTTGTTCATTGTACAGGTTTGTTTGCTCCTGATGATGGTGCTTGTAGCGCTGAGGTTTTTTTGAACTCATTTCTGATAATATTTTGATTTACTATCTGGCATATTTGCGTTTTCGGATAATTCCTCTGATAATCCCGAAAATGATTATCAATACTACCGGCAGTATGGTGTTGAGGACTTGCCAAATTACGCGTTCGTTTTCAACTTTGGTGCGGTCGAGCATGCGAAGTTTCAAATCGCGTGAGCGTATCGAAATCAATCCTGAATCATCAGTAAGGTAATTCATGGCATTCAAAATCAATTCCTTGTTACCAAACTGCTGACCGGTGTAGCGGTCGTAGCCCAGGGGCATGGGCAGATAGTTTCCTTTGGTCATTTGCATTTGATTGCGGATAATATCCCCATCGGCAATCACAATCATTTTGGTTTTTTTGCTTGTGGCCTGAAAATCTATGTCACTGTTGTCAGCAATTTCAGGAGGTATGCGCTTATCGAAAAGTGATTCAAATTCACCTTCAATTTTTACCGCAACAGGAATAAATTCCTTGCGGTAGAGGCGTTCGTCCGGCTGCTGCCCCACAATGCTTAAGGCAATATATGCAGGAGTATTCACGGTTCGCGAATATTTCGAGGAAGTCAGCAAAACTTCCTTGTCCAAATCCGGTGAAGATTCCACAAAGTCGATACTAGAGATGAATTCGGTTTTGATGGCGTTGAGATTTTTTACAATGGGATCATCGGCCAGCGGCGTAAGGATAGGGAAAAAGTACCACGGGAAAAAGTCGAATTGGGGCTGCCCTCCCACATCTCCAACTTTAACGGGGATAGGCAATGCGTTGATATCCATCACCAGGTCACTGTTGATGCGGAATCCATACCTGAAAAACATATCTGTAAGTCCGAGATTCAGATCAATGCCTATGGTTTCGGTGTTTTGCTGTAAGCTGTCCATGCTGGCATACACCGGATCGATGAGCCACAACACTTTGCCGCCGCGCATGATAAACTGGTCGATGATGAATTTATCTTTATCGCTAAATACCGAATCGGGTTTGGCAATAATGATGGCCTCATATTTATTTTTCACCCTTGTGCTGATCGAATCAATCTGTAAACGTTCAGTGAGGCTGTTGAGTTTTCCATCGAGCCTGATCCTTTCAATGCTGTAATACTCGCTCAGTCCGAGGTAAGCATCTGCAGTTTCGTGTTTATTCAGTTCGCCATGGCCTTCGATGAATGCTATTTTTGGGCGCTTATTATCCACCAGTTTGCGTATGGCATCTGCCAGGGCAAACTCCAGGTTTTGAATAGAGTTGTTGAGGATTTCTTCAGGTGGTGCTCCCCTCTTGGATGCAAGAAGGTTCACAGCCATTTCCTTTCCCCGGAAGGTGGCAATGGCTCCCGGGAATATTATTTTTTGTGAGGTGCCATCCTTGGTTTTTACCTGAAGGTCGGTAGGTTCCAGGCCGTTTTCAACAAGCATGGTGTAAATTTGTTCCCGCTCTTTGTTGTCGCTGCTTGCGGAAGGATTGATAAATTCGAACTCTATATTTTTGTTATAAGCTCTGAATTCGCTCAGCATGTCGCGGGTTTCCCGCGAAAGTCTTTTGAAGCCTGCCGGAAATTCTCCATCGAGGTAAACCCTGAAATACACCAGATCGTTAATTTTATGAAGCATATTCCTGGTGGCATCCGACAGCGAATAACGTTTTTCGGTAGTAAGATCGAAGCGTGTAAAAATGTAGGAGCCGATTACATTGGCCAGGACGATAATTAGCAAGCCGAGCATGAGTTGCGTAACATTCCTCAACTTCACATTCTGCCTTTTGTCCGATGATGTTTTATCATTTCCCATGGTTACCATTTTCTGCTTTCCAGGCTTAGTTTGGTGAGTAAAATAAAAAATGAAATCAGGCCGGTGAAGTAAATCAGATCACGCGTGTCAACAACGCCACGGCTCATCGAGATATAATGTGTGTTGATGCCCATCGATTTTATCAGCAGGTCAACCGGGCCAAACAACTCCAGAGAATGGATGAAGTCGAAACCCACATAAAAAAACAGGCTTAGAAAAACCGCCAGGATGAACGAGATGATGACGTTGTTGGTGAGCGAGGAAGAAAAAATTCCGATACCTGCAAAGGATGCCCCTAAAAAGAACAGCCCGATGTAAGAACCCCACATGCCGCCCATGTCGATGTTTCCTTTGGGCAGGCCAAGCTGGTAAACCGAATAAAAATAAATCAGGGTTGGCACCAGTGAAAAGGTTACAAGCAACAGTCCGGCAAAGTATTTTGATAAAATGATCTGCAAATCGGTGAGGGGCTTGGTGAGCAGCATTTCGATGGTTCCGCTGCGATTTTCGTCAGCAAAGGAGCGCATGGTGATGGCCGGAATCAAAAACAAAAACACGAAAGGTGCAATCATAAAAAGTCCTTCAAGGCTGGCATAGCCAAAATCGAGAATGTTGAAATCGGAAGCAAACACCCACAAAAACAAGCCGTTGATCAGGAGAAAAACCGTGATGACGATGTACCCGATCAGTGAGTTTAAAAATCCGTTTACTTCCTTTTTTAGTAAAGTGATCATATTTTGTTTTTCAAAATTAAATCTTCGTCCAGTCGTCCGATGAATTTGCAGTAGTCGCCTGATTCATCTGATGACTATCAGGTTTCCAAAATTACCGAACGATTCAGGTCGCGAAAATAATACATTTGGGGGAACGGGCAGTGGTTGATATTTCAGTGTTTCCGATTCGGTACTGTTTAAAAAGCAATCTGGTGCAGGGCAAATTTAGACACGTGAATACTTAAACATTTTGAAATTAAAAGCCCTTAAAGATAGGCTCGTTGTCGGATGCTATTCTTACTGATAACGGTTAGCATGCCGCTAAATTCAAGTTTTCCGGATTTAAGGATTTCGACCAACAGATTTCCGGGCTCATCAGGTTGAAATCCTTCCCATCTTAGGTAGATTACTCCGGCGGATGGTTTGTAGCCATGTTTAAAAATTAACTCACCATAATCACTGTCAAAAGTTAATATGGTTCTGTTTTCATCAACAGCCAATTGTACTACTTCCTCATCCATAATTCCTGGAAAATCATCTCCGATCGAACAAATATCGTATCCCGCCAATCTTAAAATCCTAACGCTTGTATTCGGAAAATTTTCGTTTGCGAGAAGTTTCATCAGGCAGATTTAAGAGGTTGTAAATGCAATAAACCATCTTTCATGCAATCCTGAAGATAAGCAAACACCGCTTGTAAATGCTCCCGTTTAAGTCGAGGATAGTTTTCGAGAATTTGGGTATCAGTCCAGCCGGATGCCAATAAATTGAGAATATGTTCAACAGATATCCGGGTGCCTTTCACCACAGGCTTTCCAAGTAGTATTTTTTTGTCGTTTTCGATATATGATGTCCAGTTCATGTTTTAAATTTATTATGAAATCCTTGGAACTTAAGAAAAACACATTTATACAAAGTTAGTATTATTTGGCAACGATTTGCGCAACGAAAATAATACATTTGGGGGAACGGGCAGTGGTTGATATTTCAGTGTTTCTACGATTGGCAACGGGACGACCCTCTGAGTCGGGATAAATACAGCAAACCTTTTCTGCTTTGTTGTTTTACTAAGTCAATTTGAATCTTTTTAGTAAGCCTCATCGGGAAAAGATTAAACGTCCGAAACTATATCGGTATGTAAACAGTTAGCGAACAACTGATCAACACATTGCAGATGTTTTAACAATGCATCTTTTCTTAAAAAGATTTAAAATTACTTTGAATTCAAAAAATGTGCGTATCATTGCAAACTAAATAATAAGAATATGTAGTTATGGCTTACTCACTTTCATTTTCGAAATCAATTTTGGTTCTTGCTTTTATTTCCGATAAAATCAGACGGGGCGAAACTGAATACATCTCCACAAAAGTAATGTCTGATTTGCTCAATATCCCAAAACCAACCTTATCACTAATTTTTAATAACCTGATTAGGGCTGGAATTTTGGAATCAAAAGAAGGAATAAACGGAGGAGTTAGATTTGCAAAAGATGCAGAACAAATTACGCTGCTTGATATTTTGATGGCCATTGAAAATAAAAAACCACTCTTCCAAACAAGCTTTGAACTTAAAGTAAATAGTCAACGACCTGAAAGTTTGAAAAATGCTGTTATCAACTCATTGAATAATGCAGAAAATGTGATGAAAGCAACTTTGAGTGATACTACTTTAAAAGACATCCTGGATACCTGATAAATTTTTTTTGTATCAAACAACATAAACGCAATATTAAGAATATTCATTAATTGAAATCATGAAATCAAATTTTATTTAATCAACTAAACTTTTTTCAAACAATTAAACATTTTAAAATGAAAACAACATTCAAATCAATTTCATTTGCAATC
>JAIOZV010000026.1 GCA_021740425.1 Bacteroidales bacterium
GATAATGCTTTTTGGGATGGAAAGGTGTTGGATGAATTTACCAACGATAAAGAAGCTCTGGGTATTAAAATGTTCAACGATTTTGTACAAAACGATGAGCGGGTTGAAAATATCCTGATTCCTATTCGCGATGGTTTAATGATGGTGAGGAAGTTATAATTCTCAGCAAAATAAAAACAGGTCGATTTTAAGATTACCTCCTGCCGGTGTAAAAACTGATGATAACAGATTAGTTGTATTTTTGTAAAAACTCAATCGTCATGGATAAAATCGCCATATTTCCCGGATCTTTTGATCCCATCACCCGCGGGCACGAAGATATAATTACACGTGCCATACCTTTGTTCGACAGGATTTTTGTTTCCGTTGGGATAAACCGCGAAAAGAAAAGTTTTTTCACTATTGATGAGCGGGTTGGATTTTTAAAAACTGTTTTCGGCAAATATCCTGAAATCAAAATTGACACCTACGAAGGCTTAACGGTGGATTATTGCCGTAAGGTAGGGGCACAATATATTTTAAGAGGGCTAAGAACTTCAGCGGATTTCGAGTTTGAACGGTCCATCGGGCAGGTAAACAAGAAGCTTTATCCTGAAATTGAAACGGTATTTTTTCTCACCCATCCTGAGTTTACATCCTTGAATTCGTCGGTTGTGCGGGATATTTTAAGCCATGGCGGCGATGCATCTATGTTTGTACCCGTGGGGTTGAAACTTAATCGCTGAGCGTAGCCAAGTCCCACTTTTGCGGGATTTTTCGTTCTTGGTTAATCGTTATTGATTATAGAATTCCCATATTTTAATCAAATAACCAGAAACCAGTATCTAGTCACCAGCAACTCATCCCTCAGCCTGCGGCTTTCTCTCCGGGCGGCGGAGTTCAAAATTTTCTCCTAAATACACTCTTCTTACATGTTCATCCTGGGCCAGTTCTTCGGCAGTGCCGGTTTTGAGTATGGAACCTTCGAAAAGTAAATAAGCACGGTCGGTAATATTTAAAGTTTCGTGGACATTGTGGTCGGTGATGAGTATGCCGATATTTTTTTCCTTGAGTTTTGAAACTATGGTTTGAATATCTTCAACTGCAATGGGGTCAACTCCTGCAAAGGGTTCGTCCAGTAAAATAAATTTGGGATCCACAGCCAGCGCCCGGGCAATTTCGGTCCGGCGTCGTTCACCTCCCGAGAGTGTGATGCCATTGCTCTTCCTCACGTGTTGAAGCCCAAATTCGTCCAGTAAAATTTCCAGTCTTTCTTTTTGCTCTTTCTTGTTGAATTGTGTGAATTCAAGTACTGCTTTGATGTTGTCCTCAACGCTCAGTTTTCTGAAGACGGAAGCCTCCTGAGCCAGGTAGCCAATGCCTCTTTTGGCTCTTCTGTACATGGGTTCGTTGGTAATATCCGTGTCGTCCAAAAGTACCTGTCCTTTAAAGGGCTTAATCAACCCCACAATCATGTAAAAAGTGGTTGTTTTGCCTGCGCCATTCGGGCCAAGCAGACCAACAATTTCGCCCTGCTCAACTTTTACCGAAACATCGTTGACTACCATGCGATGTTTGTATTTCTTAAATACATTTTTAGTTTGGAGTATCATATCAGTTATTAAATGTCAGAATACCGGGCTAAATTACATCAGCCGCATCTACAACAAAATTTCATCAAAGATTTACTTTGAACAATCAAAATAAAAATTGCAGGCTAAACCTGATTCCAAATTTCGAGATATTTGGATGATCGAGGTATGACAGCCTCCAGATGGCATCAACCCTCAAAATTTTAAAAATGTTTTCAACACCTGCACCTGCCTCAAAATAGGGTTTGTCAAGCAGATACATTCCCTGGGGAAACACTGAGAAATCCTGGTTTTTCTTGTCAAGGCCTCCCACCAGTCCTTTGGCAAAGGCGACTTCACGCCACTTCAGCTTTCTGAAAAGCGGGATACGGTTAAAGAAATATCCGTCAAAATGGTGGGTGTAATAAACGCTCAGATACTTATCGCTCACAAATTCGAAGTAATTCATCATGTTGAAGGAGTATTCATCAAAAAAGTAAGTTTCGTTACCTTCGTGCAACTTTAGCAAGGGGTAGGGTACTACGCCCCAAATCCTTCCAGCTTCCACAATCCATTTCGACCATCCCAGATTAAAGGTGTTGAACCAGTGGCTTACATTGAGTTGCAGTCGGTGATATTCGTTGTCGCCGCCTGCAAGTTTTGGAACTCCATAACCGTAACGGATTTCCAAAATAGGGTATTTGGCACCAAGGCTTACCCTTTCAAATTCACCCATCAAAAAACGCTCTTTATATGCCAGACGTGTATCCAGGCGCAGCTCGGTGGAAGTAATAGCTGTTTCGCTTACAACCTTGTTGCTGCCGTCTTCATTCTTAACATTAAACTGAAAAACATTGTCGCCGACAGGATAGAGGTTTCGCTGGATTAAATTCAGCGTATTTGAAAAGCCATTGAACCATTCGTGTTCATAATAAAATTTGTAGCCTTCAACAATTGAAAGTTTGTCGGCAGGGTTTCGCCTGAACAAAAATGCCAGGAAAAAATCTTCCCTGAAAGCATTCTGGCTTGCCCCGAGTTGTTCAAGATCGTATTGAAATTCTCCCCCGAATGATCGCCGCGGGTTTTTATTGAGCATGTACTTAAAACCCCCGCCGTATTTCCATTGTTTGTCGAGCGTGCCATAGGCCACATGTCCAAACAACATCAGCTTTGTACTGAATTTGTTGCTGGTGCGGCCGCCAAGCCTTATGCGTGCGCCCTCAACTGCATTAAAACTTAATAAAGATCCGTAAGGCCCCAATTCAAAATTTCCGGTTTCGTAATAGCCCGTTGTCACCATTTCGATGATGTCGATGTAGGTATTGAAACGCGGAATTTGTTTTAGGGTATCCACCATGTAATAAATGGTTTTTTCATCGCGGGTAAGGTTCTCATGGCGGTTTTCATTCCAAAATGCTTCAGGTTTTTCGTTTGCCTTTTCCTCGACAACTACGCTTACAGGTGCTTTGTAGAAGTCATCTTCCTTTGGCTGGTTTATCAGGAATTTGCGATAAGTAGTGGTTTTGCTGCCAAAAAATCCCACGAGGTCACTCTTCTCATCTTCAACAATATTTAAATCGCCAATGATATAATCTTTGGTGAGGAGCCAGTATTTTCCATCGATCAGGTCGAATTCTTTGTGTATTACCAGATCGTTGATAAAATTGATGTTGGCATCGTCCATTATTTTCATGTCAACTTCTTTAATGGCAAAACTGGTGTCGTTTACCCAAAAATGTCCTGTAAAAGTGAGGGTTTGTTTTTGGCGGGGCTTAAACATGATTTTATAGCACCATTTGTCGCCAAAAAAGGTGCTGTCGATCAGGTAATATTTGTATGAATTAATACCAAAATTGGCGATGGGGCTGATGAAATTTTTCTGGAATAAGCTGATGTAATTATCATAAATATTGATGTGCTGAAATTTATCTCCCAGAAATTGCATCACACTTTCATTTTCGATTCCTGATATCTTATTGGCTTTAACAATTTCGATGTAGGCTTTTGGTTTTTGTTTTGAATATACTTCAGAGATGGATTCGGATAAAAAGATGGGGAGGTAGGTTTTTCCGTTTACCGTGGAAGTGTCAACATTATCAAAAATGAAATCGAAATCTCTGAAAATTCGGCGTTCTTTAAACTTATCGGTGATGTTGTTGGCGTCAATTTGGATTTTATTGTAGGCCTCATATTGGTAGGCATCGTATTGGTCGGGATCGTTGTTGCTTTTATTTTGAATAATTTTACGGAGTATAATTTCTGCCGGGTTTTCGCCCGCTTTGATGATCACCGTTTCCAGTTCGAAGTTTTCATTTTCCATTTCATAATTGATGTACTGAAAACGCCCTTTGGCCACAGGCTTGGTTTGTCGTCCGAAACCAACAAATGATGCTATCAGCGAATCCCCGGGCGTGGAGGTTTCGATGGCGTAGGTTCCATCGAAACCAGTGGTAACCCCGATGTTGGTGCCCTTAAAAACTATATTTACAAAGGGCAATGGTTCCCCGCTCTTTTGGTCGGTTACGGTACCCATGATCTTTGTAACCTGACTAAATAAAACCGCATGGATCATCAAAGCCAGGAAAATAAAAATTGTTTTAACCGGGATAAATTTTAATGGCATAAACCTCCTTAATGATCAAATTAAACACGAGGCAGATTTATTTATTGCTGCTGCCGAAAATATTCCGCCTTTTGTTAAAAAGTTTTGTTTTCAGGCAGGCCTCAAAGTTTTTTGCTATGCAAGAAGTGCTAAATTAAATCTCGCCAAGGTCTTCCCAATATTCGAGTGCCCTGCGTGTGTGTGGAATAACGATAGTTCCTCCAACAAGATTTGCGATAGCAAACACTTCAAAAATTTCCTGTTGCGTTACACCTGATTTCCTGCAATTTTCCAGATGATAGCGGATGCAGTCGTCGCATCGCAAAACCATCGAAGCAACAAGGCCTAACATTTCCTTGGTTTTTACATCCAGTGCACCGGCCATGTAGGCATTGGTGTCGAGGTTGAAAATCCGCTTAATCACTTTATTGTCTGAAGCCAGGAGTTTTTCATTCATCCTGGCCCGGTAATCGTTAAATTCGTTGGAAATTTGACCCATACAATTAGTTTTTATTTATAAAATTCCTTCTTTAAGTATATCGTGAAGATGGATTACTCCGAGGTATTCATCGCCATCAACAACGGGCAACTGTGTAATATTATTTGATCGCATAATGTCGAGGGCTTTTGCAACAAGGATTCCGGAACTAACCGTGAGGGGATTTTTTGTCATCACCTCTTCGGCTTTAAGGGTGTGGAAGGGCTTGCCTGATTGAATCATTCTGCGCAGGTCGCCATCAGTGATTACCCCAACCAGTTTTCCATTTTTCAATACAGCCGTTGTACCCAGTCTTTTGGAAGATATTTCAACAATAGCGTCAGGAATATCAGTATCAAAATTCACCATGGGTTTTTCATTGTTTATATACAAATCAGCAACTTTAAGGAAAAGTTTTTTTCCCAAAGCTCCGCCGGGATGGTATAATGCAAAATCCTCAGAAGAAAAACCCCGCAATTCCAGCAATGCTACAGCCATAGCATCGCCCATAACCAGTTGGGCCGTAGTGCTTGAGGTGGGAGCCAGATTGTTTGGGCAGGCTTCCTGGCTCACGGTGGTTTCAATAAGATAATCGGCCTGATGTGCAAGATATGAATCCCGGTTTCCGGCCAGAGCTATAATTTTATTACCCGACAGTTTCAGGTAAGGAATCAGCACTTGTATTTCCGGAGTTGCTCCGCTTTTCGAAATACAAATTATCACATCATCTTTTTGAACGATTCCTAAATCGCCGTGCACGGCATCGGCAGCGTGCATGAATATTGCCGGGGTGCCCGTTGAATTGAAGGTAGCTACTATCTTTTCGCCAATGATTGCACTTTTGCCAATGCCCGTTACAATCACCCTGCCTTTGCTATTGTATATCAAATGGATACATGCTGCAAAATCATCATCGATAAAACCAGCCAATCCTGCAATTGCCTGAGCTTCCAAATCAATCGTCTTAAGGGCACTTTTTTTGATTTCAGGTGTGGATATCTTCATGATTATCTAAAAATCTGTTAAAAAAACCAAATTTAATTGCAGCAAAATTAGATCATTATCGGGAAAATACTTTATTTTTATAATTCAATACTTAATCAGTTAGTTCGGTTTGCCATCGTGTCATAAATTGTAAACAATAATTAAACATTGTATTAATGGATTAATTGATTAAATTTGTTGTTAACGCATTTGAGTGTTAAAAGTCAGATAAAAATATTGTATTTGAAATATCGTTTGCGATCGACTAAATCCGGACTAAACACAATCGAGCTACTGATAATTGAGGAGAAAAGTAATTTACTATGTTTAAACAAGAAATCGAAACTACAATGACTGAAACCCAGGAGTATCCACTGCACAGAGTAATGAAGCAAGTGTTTGGGTTCGACAGCTTTAAAGGAAATCAGGAAAAAATAATCAAAAATCTGCTTCAGGGGAAGGATACATTTGTAATCATGCCTACCGGAGGCGGCAAATCGATGTGCTATCAATTGCCTGCCATTATTAAGGATGGAACAGCTATCATTATTTCACCTCTCATTGCCTTGATGAAAAACCAGGTGGACGCTTTGCGAAACTTTGGATCAAAGGAGGGATTTGCTCACTTTCTCAACAGTTCGCTTTCAAAAGCTGAAATTTTGAAAGTAAAGGAAGACTTGACAAATGAAGTAACCAAGTTGCTGTATGTTGCTCCTGAATCGCTGACTAAAGAAGAAAATGTTGAGTTTTTCAAGGGGATAAATATTTCATTTTACGCTATTGATGAAGCACACTGTATTTCGGAATGGGGGCACGATTTCAGACCCGAATACAGAAGGCTAAGGCCAATTATCGAAAATATCGGACAAAAGGTTCCAATCATTGCCCTCACTGCTACTGCAACACCAAAAGTACAGCACGACATCCTCAAGAATCTCGAAATCCTTGATGCCACAATTTATAAATCGTCCTTCGACAGGCCGAATTTATATTATGAAGTACGCCCCAAAACGGACGATGTAAATAAAGACATCATAAAATACATTAAAAATAATTCAGGAAAATCAGGTATTGTTTATTGCCTCAGTCGCAAAAAAGTGGAAGAACTGGCCGAAACCCTGCAGGTAAACGGCATAAAGGCCTTGCCCTATCATGCCGGATTGGATGCAGTTACCCGTAGGACAAATCAGGATAGTTTTTTGATGGAGGATGTTGATGTAATTGTTGCAACTATTGCTTTCGGGATGGGAATAGATAAACCGGATATCAGGTTCGTGATTCACCACGACATGCCCAAAAGCCTTGAAGGATATTACCAGGAAACCGGCAGGGGAGGACGCGATGATGGCGAAGGCAATTGCATTACCTTTTACAGCTACGATGATATTCAAAAACTCGAAAAATTTATGAAGGGTAAACCGGTTGCAGAACAGGAAATTGCCCAGCAACTTCTGCTCGAAACCGTTTCCTATGCCGAGTCATCCATTTGCAGGCACCGACAGTTACTTCATTATTTTGGAGAAGAATATACCCATGAAAATTGTGGAGCCTGCGACAATTGCCTGCATCCCAAAGAAAAATTCGAAGGAATCGACTACGTAAAAATCGTCATCGAAACCATTAAAGAGGTAAAAGAGCTTTTTAAAGCCAAGCATATTGTGAATATTCTGGTGGGTAAAAATACTGCCACACTTAAGTCGTACAAGCACCATAAAATCAAAGCATTCGGACGAGGTTCAGAAAATGACGAGAAATTCTGGAACGCCGTGATAAGAAAAGCCCTGATTGATAACCTGATTAAAAAAGACATCGACAATTATGGCCTGCTAAAAATTACAAAAAAAGGCGCTGAATTTCTTTTGAATCCTTATTCCATCATGATTGCAAAAGATCATGATTACGAAAGTACTGACGAAGACAGCGACATGATTGACGGTATGCACAAAACCACCTCTGCCGATCAAAATCTTTTTAATATGCTGAAAGATTTGAGAAAGCAAATTTCGAGGAAAGAGAATTTGCCGCCATTTGTGATTTTTCAGGATCCTTCGCTCGAGGATATGTCCATTCAATATCCCATCACCATGGATGAGCTTACCCAAATTACAGGGGTTGGCGTAGGTAAAGCTCAGAAATACGGAGCACCCTTTCTTGATTTGATCATGACCTACGTGGAGGAAAATGACATCATGCGTCCCAACGATATGATTGTAAAATCAGTAGTTAATAAATCAGGACTTAAAGTTTATATTATTAAAAGTATCGACCGCAAATTAAGCCTCGATGATATTGCCCACACCAAAAACCTTACCCTGGAAGAAATGATTGTTGAAATTGAAAGAATTGTTTCCTCAGGAACTAAGCTTGATATTAATTATTACATCAACGAGGTGGTTGATCCATACCACCAGGAAGAAATCATCGACTATTTCCAGGATGCCGAATCCGATTCTATTGAAGATGCTCTTGAAGAACTTGGCGAGGAAGAATTTAATGAAAATGAAATCAGATTGATGCGAATAAAATTTATGTCGGAGGTCGGGAATTGATGCTCCGAAATGTAATCCTTCGAAACGCAACTGTCGGTCATTGGCAGTTGCGTTTTGTTTGAAAAGAATTTTCTTTAAAAAAAATTAAACTTAAATCCTAAGCAAGTCGTTAAGCAAAAGATGAAAAACTTATTTCTTATTTTGATACTTATGGTTCTATTTGGTGCATCATGCAGTCCCAAAAAGGATGTCAGCGAAATTGAAATACCAAAAAATATCCTTCCGCCCGATTCGATGACACTCATCATTAGCGACATTCAGGCAACCGAAGCTATTTTGAGAGAATACAAAAGAATTGGGCAGGATAATGAATTGAGATCTGCAAAATTTCTGAAACAGACATTCGAAAAAAACGGCATCACTCCTGATCGTTACAATCAGAGTGTTGCATTTTATGAAGAGCATCCGGAGTTATATCACCAAATTTATACGGATGTAGTTTCACGTTTAACTTTGATGCAAACCAAAGCAAACCCCAACCCCGGGGAGTAATTTCCTGCTTAATGCCAGGCTCCCAATATGGCACCCATAACCACAAACTGAATCGTTATGTAACCCGCATGGATTAGCCAAAGGCGCAGGGTTTTTCTTTCGAAAATATAAATTGTGGCAAGAGCCATCGAAGCCCAGCCAAAACCCGCAAGACCACCGTAAACCATACCTATTTTCAGGTCAATTTCAGTTCCGAAAAAAAATGCCAGGTTGGTGGCAATAAAAAATGACAATACAAAGGTTAATCCATACATTAGCAAGGGATTGCCACCTTTCATGTCTTGCATTTTAAAGTTGTTCTCTTTCATCCATGCCTTGCCAACAAGCCAGGGTGAGTACCACAAAGCCCCTACTACAAAGCTTGAAATTGCTGCAGCCAATATTGCCAGCCAGTTAACTGAAGTTTCCATAATGATTTATGTTAATTTGAAATTAGCTTACCTTGATTAAAAAATTATACCTGCAATTTTAAATCATTGGTTGTTAATAAGGTGTTAAATGAAAGCATGGATTGTTAAATGTTATTAAATTGAAAGGAAAAAAGGGCTTGTGAGCGGAAGGAGATGTTTTTGATGATCTTCAATCGAAGTCTTTTTCGTCAAAAATGATGGCTTCGTAGGTGAAAATCTCTGCTGTTTTCCAGCCATCCCAACCAATTCCAGCTTTATCGCGAGCGCAATGACCAAGAAATTCCTCCAGTGTCCAACCGGTGTTGTCGGCAACCTGAGGCAGGAATGTTCCTGAGTGGTAACCTTTCTTTATATAAATTCCATGGCGCCCCAGTTCTATTTCGCTGATGTTTTCGATTCTCTTCATTGGCGTGAGCACAGATATTTCGATGTCGGTTTTCGACAATTCTCTTGCCTGCACCGGTGTAAAACGCTGATCTTTTGTTGCTGCCGATATTGCCATATCCTGAACAATACTGAAAAGCGGGGCTTCGGGGTTGAAGCGCCCGATGCAGCCGCGAAGTTCATCACCATTGTGCAACGACACGAAGGCTCCCATATATTCTTTCAACTTTGCTGATACGCCATTCGTATCAATTTCTGGAATTTTTTCTCCTTTGACTGTGGCCTCGATGGTATTCCTTGCAATGGCCAGTAAATCTTTCTTTTCCTGATCGTTGAGTGTAAAAGTGCTACCGATATTTTCTGTACCATAAATGCTGATGGCCCAGTAGCCTACAACCCTGCTTTTATCTCCAAAAATTGCATCGCCCGAATTTTGATATACCAAAGGTGTAATTCTGATGCCCTGCATGTTTTGAGTGAGGTTTAAAACAGTGAGCATCGACGACCAGCCACACATGCTTGTTGCCAGCCCGGGCACAGATTTAGTTTCATTGTTTTTAAGTGTTTCAACAAAGGTTTGAGGCGAATTGGATGCAATGGCATCGGCAGTAATCCGGTCAATATGGTTGGCTTGTTCATAGTTCGGATAGTGTGAAAAATCGCTGCTGATCACAAATAAATTTTGGGAATTGAAATATGGTTTAAGTGCTTCTGCAATTTTCAGTATGGTTTTTTCAGATTGGGTGGCAATGATTATTGGAACAATTTTAAAATCAGAATTCAAGTGGTATTGTAAAAAAGGGAGCTGCACTTCCAGACTATGTTCGGTTAGGTGGGCATCTTCCCTGAATTCGAAAACCTGATTATCCTGAATAAGCTTGTCGGCCAAAATCTTATCAACCTTAGCAATCCCCAGCGGTGTTTTATAATTTCCGATGTTGTAAATGGATGCTCCTTCAAACCAGGTGCGATGGCTCGAACCGATTAGGAAAATCCTGTCATATTTTTTATCAGGGTCAATTTGATTAAAAGCATGGGCAGCGATCTGACCCGAAAAAACGTAACCTGCATGCGGGGTAACGATAGCCAGGAGATTATTGCTTTTGCGGGGAATTGCATTTGCAAAGTAGTTTTTCAGTTCATTGCGAAGTTCTGATTTGTTTTCAGGATAAAATTGTCCTGCCACACAAGGTTGCCGGTCAGCCTGAATGTCTGACTTATCGGTGGATTGCCCTTTTGCTGTAAATATCTTGCCGAACATAATGAATGTTAGTATCAGATAAAAAATATTCCTCCTCATTTTGCAGCTAATATCGATTGTTGAAAAAGTATAGCTATTCGATAGAAATGACACAAATGTACAACATCCGAATTACAAATGAAAGCAGCTTGCAAGTTTCTGTTTGTATTGCAGGATACTCTTCCGGAAAGGTTCAAGTGATTTTAATAACTGTCATATTTTTTTTTTTTGACAGCATGAAATGATTTTGGGATTTAGTATGAATAACAAGCTGCTATTCATCGGTTACGGAGCCTGGAATGGGGGTAATTTTTTTGAACACGAAAATGTTGATGCAGTTTATCAATGTTCCAATAGCATCTTACCTCCTGTTTGTTTTTCAGGTATTTAAATATTTGATTTTTCTGAAATTCGGTGATTTAGTCCCGCCATTCCACAAGAAACAAATTTGTATCGTGCGTTCCGCCATTGTTGCGGTTTGATGAAAAAACAAGATATTTCCCGTCATTAGAAAATACAGGAAATGCATCAAAAACATCATCGTGTGAAATTTGTTCAAGTCCGGACCCATCAAGGTTCACCATAAAAAGGTTAAATTTAAAACCTGATTTTGCTGCGTGGTTGGATGAGAAAATTATTTTTTCGCCTGAGGGATGAAAAAACGGGCTCCAGTTTGCATTTCCAAGATTTGTTACCTGTGTCAGTTCGCTGCCATCAACATTACAAACAAAAATTTCCATGTTAGTTGGCATCACCAAACCATCGGCAAGCAAGTCTTTATATTTTTTTACTTCCTCAGTAGTTTTCGGACGGGAGGCTCTGAAAACCAATTTTTTTCCATCGGGAGAAAAGAAAGCACCACCATCGTATCCGAGTTCATCGGTAACCTGTTTTACATTGCTGCCATCAATATTCATGGTAAAAAGCTCAAGATCTCCTGTGCGAACTGATGTAAAAACAATCAGGTCTCCACGGGGTGAAACAGTTGCTTCGGCATCATAACCTTCGTAAGTGGTGAGTTGACTTAAAATTTTCCCATCGAGATCGGCAGTAAAAATATCGTACGAATCATAAACAGGCCATACATAATTCCCATCAATTTCGCGTGGTGGTTTATGTGGGCAAACAGCATCGTGCTCGTGGGTTGATGCATATAAAATGGTGGTATCGCCGGGTAAAAAATAGGAGCATGTGGTTCTTCCATGACCTGTACTAACCAGCATGGGCCTGGTGTTTTTCATGTCGGCAGTTGCAATTTCAGTTATAAAAATTTGATCACATTCGGCATCCCAACCCGGGTTTGTAGCTTGAAAAATGAGTTTGGAATCATCAAAACTCCAGTAAGCCTCAGCATTGTCGCCGCCAAATGTTAATTGCCTGATATTTGTAAAATGTTTTTCAGCATCGTATTTAACCTTGTCCGCATTACTGGCAGAGTGGTGTTGGGCAAAAGTGGAAGTAAGTGTTGAAAATAAAAATAAAAGCAGTGCAGTTTTCTTCATCATTAAATTTGAGTTTTTGAAAAGTATGATTTGAAACAGGTGGATGTAAGAAATGTTCACAAGCAGGATTAAAATGAATTAACGTAACAACGTAATCGAGCCGGTAATGGTTCTTTTGGATAGCCCTTCGAGCCGGAATTCAAAAACTTCGCAAACATAAAAGTAAACCCCCTCAGAACAATCCTGATTGTTGTTGCTGTTTTTTCCATCCCAGTTAATTTCAGGGTCGTTGGTTTCAAAGACAATCCTGCCCCAGCGGTTAAAAATTTTCATTTCAACCTTTTCCACCGAAGTGTAATCAGCGTAAGGTTTAAAAAATTCGTTGTACTGATCTTTGTTTGGGGTAAAAACATTGGGTAGCCTGTAGCTTGAGCAACTATCGATGCTTACGCAGACCTTGTTGCTGGGGTCGCCGGTATTGCCTATCGAATCAAATGCAGCTACCTGATAGCAACCGGCAATAGATAAAAGATTGGTGTGAGCATAGTACAATGCTGAGGGATCAAAAATCGAATCGATAACAAGGAGCGAGTCGTTCAATGAGGGTGTGTAATAAATATAAAAACCTGCCATATCGTTGGGGCATCCTTCAGGATTCACCCATGAAAGATCGTTTTGAACAAGTTCACAATTTGTTTTTACCGATAGTACCGGAGGGCAGGGTGGCACATTGTCCTCGGGGATACCTGAATTTATTTGCGAAAAATTTACGATTGGATCAACCAGCCCCGGAGCTGAGTATTTCCCAAAACTTTCGATGTAATAAGTGTATTCGGTGTCATTCATAAGGTTGCTGTCGTTATAAAAAGGCTGTGTGCTGAAACCAATGGAATCGAAAACTTCAGTTACCGGATTATACCTGAAAATATTGTATCTGTTATTGCGCCAGGGAGCTTCAAAATTCCATGACAGCCTCAATGTTTGATCAGAAGGTGAAACATTTAAGTACATCGAACGCGCCACCTGTGTCGATCCCATCAGTACTTCGTTGCCGCTGGTGAGGTTGTACATGTCCACTTTGTAGGAATACCTTGTGGAAAACGTATTCAGTCCCACCACATCAGTAAAGGTGGTGTCGTCAATTCCGTTGTTTTCCGAAATAGCAACAAACTGTGGGTTTTGATCATCCGACCGATAGATTATGTATTTGTGGGGGCCTGTATAAATTAAGGTGTCAAATTCGGTAGGTTTCGACCAGGCCACATAAATCTCCCCTGCATTTAGTGATGTTTCCAAAATGGATACATTCGTAATAATAGGGATGTCTTTTTTAAGGGTTGCACACGCTTCATCAGATGCATAACTTTCGCTGCCATCAGCGAAAAAGGCTACAACCATATAACAATAATCAATGCCATGAACCAAGCCTATCCCAGCATTATCATCAACAAATGTGGTGTCGGTGAGCCCTTCGAGGGTGTTGATTTTTTCATAGCCGGTGTAAGCAGGCACTCCTGTTTCGCAGGCTCCGGGATCAAAGCCGTAAAATCCCCCTCTGCGGTAAATATCATAACCAATCGATCGCTGGCATACAGCCCTGTTCCAGCTGAGGTGCACCGAGTTTCCAACCGCGGTGGCACTTAAGTTTTCCGGCTTAGGGCTTATCACCCTGATGCTCACTGTTTTTATATCGGCAAGCTGCGGGAAGTTCAGGGTGTCCTTGGCAGTAAATACCACCTGATAGGGCTGAAATTGGACATGGGAACAATTGGTGTTCCATGTAAATGTTGATGTAATGCTTCCTGTTCCGATGGCTGGCGGAAAAGTTGCAGGGCTGTCATCTGCAACGAAAGGGCCGCCCAAAGCCCGTATCACCAACTGGTTTTCGTCCGGATCTGTAGCTGAAACATCAAAAATTAAGGTTTCACCTGCTTTGATACAGGTGTCCTGAACGGTTCCGATAACCGGCGACTGGTTGTCGCAGGCAAGAATGGTGATTTGCATATCACGTGTAACGTAGCCGATTTTGATGCCACTTCTCCATTCCTCAATCAAAAATGCAATATTGTATTCCCCCTGCATAATGGGATTGTCCCAGGTAATGGTTCCGGTTATCGGATCAATGTCAAAAGTGGTTGGTACATTGGTATTTACTTCATTGGGCAATACATATCCGGGAATTGGAAAACCAAAAGCTCCACGACAATCAACAAGTTTGTACGAAAGGCTGTCGCCATCCTTGTCAAAGGCAGCAGGATTGTGTAAAAAAAGTGTGTTTACACATCCGTTGTCAATGGGTGGAGCCAATAAATCCACAGAGTTGTTGGGTCCTAAAAAAGGATTGATGGAGAGTTGTGTTTGAATATAAAAAGGAACATTCACTGAATTGGGTATGTTGAGTACTCCGTAATTTCGGTTGGGATCTTCAACAAAAATGTTGTAATTGCCCTGCCCCGGAAAAATGTGAACAGCACCGGCATAAACATTTCGGCTGATATTATTGGGAAGGGTGATTTTTTGAGTTCTGGGAACAACCTGAGAAAAACCATCGCCCCAATTGATGGTGAGTTCAGGGCGATCGGCCGGGCTGGGAGTGTAAGTATAGGTAACAATTGTAAATTCATACTTCAGGTCAGAAATTGCTTTGTAGGTGATTTCGCCAGCCCTTTGGTGGGTAGCGAAAGCAGCCATTGAGACTAAAATCAAGAATGTAAATAGTAAAAGTTTTCTCATCCGGAAGTATTACAACGTTTTATTATCAATTTTGAAAATCTAAATCAGGGGGCAAAATATCTAATTTTATGCCATTTCAGGAAACTATTAACGTTAATTTTTTAAAATTTGGTACAAATGTCGGCATTACAAGAGTGCATAATGTTTAATTTTGCTTGATACCAAAAATTTAATGAATCCGGGATGTACACCGATGAAGAAAAAAAAGAAATAGCCCAGCGCTACCGTGTATTGCTGAGGGTATGGAAAAACCGCAAAAATGATGAGGAAGCCACTATGGTAAGAAAGGCTTTTGATCTTGCCGTTGAAGCTCACAGCGGAATGAGGCGGCGATCCAAAGAACCCTATGTTTACCACCCTCTTGAAGTTGCAACTATTTGTGCAAAGGACATGCGTCTTGATGCAACTTCCATAGTTTGCGCGCTTTTACATGATGTGGTTGAGGATACCGATATCACCATCGAAGAAATCGAACATAAATTTAATCCGCGCGTTGCCATGATCATTGGCGGCCTTACCAAAATTCAGGGCATTCTGGATGATGGCCAGCGTTCGATTCAGGCCGAATATTTCAAACGAATGATTCTTGCACTGGCCGAAGATATGCGCGTAATCCTGATAAAACTTGCCGACAGGTTGCACAACATGCGTACCCTCAATCACATGCCCCGTGATAAACAATTAAAAATTGCTTCCGAAACACTTGTCCTATATGCGCCGTTGGCATACAGGATTGGGCTTTACAATATTAAAACCGAACTTGAAGACCTTTCACTGAAATACACCGAACCCGATATTTATGAATTCATCTTTAATCAATTAGAGAAATCAAAAATAGATCGCGACAGGTTTATCAATCTTTTTATTTATCCTGTTAAAAACATCCTCAGCAAATATGAAATCTCCTATTTAATTCATGTAAGGCTCAAATCAGTGTATTCGATCTGGCAAAAAATGCAAAAACAAAATATCAACTTTGAGGATGTTTACGACATTTTTGCTGTAAGGATTATTTTGGATTCACCCCCCGAAACCGAACGCCTTGACTGCTGGAAAGTTTATTCGCTGATTACTGAAATTTATAAACCCAAACACGACCGGATCAGAGACTGGATTTCAATACCCAAATCCAATGGTTACGAAGCGCTGCACACAACAGTGATGAGCCATCTGGGAAAATGGGTCGAAATTCAGATACGTTCAAAACGAATGCACGAAATTGCCGAATCAGGCTATGCATCCCATCATTTTTATAAAAATGTAACCGATGAAGTGTCGGCCATCGATAGCTGGCTAACAAAAATCAAAGAGCAATTCCAAAGCACCGAAAATGATGCCCTTGATTTTTTGGATGATTTTAAATTGGATCTTTATTCTGAAGAAATATACACCTTTACACCCAAAGGCGACATGAAAAAATTGCCGATAGGTGCCACAGCGCTCGATTTTGCTTACAGCATACATACCGAAATTGGAAACCACAGTCTGGGAGCCAAGGTTAACCTGTCGTTGGTGCCATTAAAGCAAGTACTAAAAAGTGGAGATCAGGTGGAAATTATCACTTCAAAAAAGCAAAAACCACAAAGCGAATGGCTTGATTTTGTAACAACCACAAGGGCAAAAAACTATATAAAGGAAGGAATTAAGGAGGAAAAAAGGCTCTTCTATGAAGATGGTAAGAAAAAACTTGAAAAATATTTTACAAGCTTACAAATTGAATTCAATAAAAACAGCCTCAAAAAATTTCAGGAGTATGTGGGCATTACCAGCAAAATTGATTTTTATTATAGTGTAGCCAAAGGGAAAATTGGTCTGGACGATCTCAAGGCCTGCTGTCAGAAACCTGAGAAAAGCCAATGGTTCAACTCACTTAATTTATTTTCGAAAAACAAAACCGAAAACAAAACCCAGGGTATCAATATTGCTGAAAAAATAAGAAATAAACCTGAGGAAGTAATATTGGGAGATAAAACAAATCTCGACTACATTGAAGCCCCATGCTGTAATCCCATTCCAGGCGATGATATCATTGGCCTGATAACTCCATCCAAACCAATAATGGTTCATCGTGTGAATTGCAAAAAAGCAATCAACGAAATGTCGAACTTTGGAAACCGGATTGTAAAAGCAAAGTGGAATAAACAGGAAACCATATTATTTCTCGCAGGGATCGAATTTCGAAGCATCGATAAAATGGGATTCATTTTCAGGATTTCCGATATTATCTCCAATAAGTACAACCTGAAAATCCGATCCTTCCATCTGGATAGCTCCAATGAAGTGTCAGAAGGAAAAATAATGCTATACGTTCACGACACAAAAAATTTGAATGATTTGATTAATGATTTGAAAAAAATTAAGGAAATTAAGAAAATCAGTCGTATGAATCCTGTTTAGTAATTTACTTTCCACAGCTCCTGCATCCTACGAAAACATTAAGTTATGATGCTTTGATTATACATGTTGTCAGGGCATTAGTATTTTATTGGCTACAAAAAAATGCTCAAAGATTATTTGACACACGCCTAAAAGCAAAAAACCGAGAATGTTAGAATTTGTTAAATTTTTCATTTTTCAAGCTAAGTAACATGCATTTGTTTACAAATCAACATTTCACTATTTCAATACTTAAATTATTTGAATTCACGGCTTTTGAAGAAGACAATTTTTAATGAATAATTCACGGAGTTGAAACAAAAAAATTATTTTTGCCACACCTATTTTTATTTATACTAAATAACAACTGATTTTTTTATTCTACTTTTAGGCAAAATTTTGAATGGTGATGAAAGATACGCAGGAAACATTTGATGCTGTAAAACGAATTTTTACGGAATACCTCGAGAGCAAAGGGCATAGGAAAACCCCGGAGCGCTATACTATTCTGAAGGAGATTTACAACACAGACGGGCATTTTGACATTGAGTCGCTTTACATCCGCATGAAAAACAATAAATACAGGGTGAGTAGGGCAACGCTTTACAATACTATTGAATTGCTTTTGGATTGCAGCCTCGTTACAAAGCATCAGTTTGGAAACAATTGCGCTCAGTTTGAAAGAACTTTCAAGTTTAAAAAGCATGATCACTTTATTTGCCTTGACAATAGCCAGGTAATGGAATTTTATGATGAAAGAATTTTGGATATTAAAGCCTATGTTGAAAAAGAACTTGGTGTTTCCATTACCCACCATTCCCTTACTTTTTACGGACACTGCAACGGAAAAGAGAAAAAAGAAAAAGCTGTTGCTGCCGAGAAAAAAAGCTAGTAGAAAGTCACTGTTTTGTTTAAATTTTTACATTTGTTATGCAAAGTTTTTTGCAGGAATAAGTTCCTGAAATACTTTGCATAATTCATTTTTAGTAAGCAAGGAAAAAAAATATGAAAGTTGATGTACTATTAGGCCTGCAATGGGGCGATGAAGGTAAAGGTAAAATTGTTGATGTTCTTTCACCCGGATACGACATTATTGCCAGATTTCAGGGAGGCCCAAATGCCGGCCATACCATCGAATTTGAAGGATTGAAATTTGTTTTACATACCATTCCTTCAGGGATTTTCGATCCTCAAAAACAAAATGTAATTGGAAACGGTGTCATCATCGACCCCTTCGTTTTTAAAAAGGAAGTGCTCCAGTTGAAATCTAAAAATATCGACCCCTCCAACAATTTGCTCATATCCAAAAAAGCTCACCTGATCTTGCCCACTCATCGTATGCTTGATGCGGTTTATGAAAAATCAAAGGGCGTGCTGAAAATTGGCTCCACGCTCAAAGGCATCGGACCAACCTATACCGATAAGGTGGCGCGTCATGGAATTAGAATTGGGGAATTGTCAGGAGCAGATTTTCAACAAAAATATGCAGCATTAAAAGAAACTCATCAGCGCATCATCGATTCGTTTGGTTACGATACATCCCTGTTTAAAATTGACGGTCTCGATTTTTTAAGCTACGAAACCCAATGGTTTGAATCCCTCGAAACCCTCAGGCATTTTAAGCATATAGACAGCGAACATTTTATCAATCAAAGTTTGAAACAAGGAAAGAAAATTCTTGCCGAGGGAGCGCAGGGTACTTTGCTTGACATCGATTTTGGCTCCTACCCCTTTGTTACTTCCTCCAACACGATTTGCGCGGGTGTTTGCTCAGGTTTGGGCATTGCTCCTTCAAAAGTCGGAAAAGTATTTGGGGTTTTCAAAGCCTATTGCACGAGGGTTGGGAGCGGTCCTTTTCCTACCGAACTTTTTGATGAAGATGGAACCCTCATGCGTGATGAAGGCCACGAGTACGGTTCTACAACCGGCCGCCCCAGGCGTTGCGGCTGGCTCGACCTTGTGGCTTTGAAATATGCGATTATGCTCAACGGGGTTACCGATCTGATTATGACAAAAGGAGATGTCCTCAGTCGTTTTGAGCAAATTAAAATTGCCACAAATTATAAACTTAATGGCACCTTGATCGATTATATTCCATACGATGACAGTGATGTTGAAGCCTCGCTGATTGATATGCCGGGCTGGAATGACGATATAGGGAAAGTTACAAGTATTGGGGAATTTCCTGAAGCTTTAAACAGGTATATCGGTTTTATAGAAAAAGAAACTGAAACGCCGGTCACGATTGTTTCGGTTGGGCCGGATAGAAAGCAGACCATTTTCAGGTAGTTGCTATTTTACCAAAGTTTTCGCTTACTCATCGTCAAAGTCTTCATAAGGCTGATCCAAAGGTTCGGTAAATTCCGGGATAATTTTAATGCCGTCATATTTTTTCTCTACACCATTGTCGTAGCTAACCACGAGCAATAAGCTTCCATCGTAATTGTACTTTTTCCAGTCACCGTTTTTCATTCCCATCAGGTAATTAATTTCGTCCTTTATTTTCCCGTTGTCCCAGTAATAAATATGTTTGCCATTTGGGTTGTTATCGATAAACTCGCCTTCGAAAAGTAAATTTCCTTCGCTGTTAAAATATTTCCAATAGCCATTTCTGTAACCATACGAATATTCCCCTTCTTCTTTATAGTCGCCATATTGATAAATCCACGGGCCTTCCTCCAGGCCTTCGATGTATTCGCCTTCGGCAATAATGTTTCCCTCCTGGTCGTATTCGGTCATCAGCCCGTCCGACAATCCATTGATGTAGTTTTCTTCTCTTAAAATTTCACCTGAGGGATAATACCAAATCCATTGTCCTGTAAGTCTTCCTTTGGCATCATATTTTCCGGTTTGCTCAAGTTTTCCGTTGGGATGGAAGTATTTCCATGTGCCGGTTTTTGATCCTTTGGTGTAGTTGCCTTCGGCTTTTAATGAACCATTGTCATAAAATTCTTTCCACATTCCTTCGCGTACGCCATCTTGCAGTGTTATGCCGTCAGCGACTTTAATACCATTGTTGAAAAACGCTCCTGAAACGATATTTCCCTCTTCATCAAATTCGCGTCTGACGCCCTGGGCTATGCCATTTCGGAAAGTTTGCATAGTCATTACCTGCCCGTTGGGATAATAATCTTTGGCAAGTTCCAACCTGATTAGTTCGGTTGCATCCAGCTGCTCTTCGCCTTCTACCCATTTGCTTGTGGCGGTTAATTTTCCTGATTCATCATAAGTTTTAAAATAGCCATTTTTCAGATCGTTAGTGTATTTTCCTTCAAGTTTTACCAATCCGTTATCATGAAAAAATTTCCAAAGCCCCTGTTTTTTGCCTTCTGCGTCCAGCTTATTAATGCGCTCGCGGCTGATGACATACCCTTTTTTATAACTTGTTAATGTAACTACCCTTCCATCTTCTCCAAATTCTTTTGACAAGCCCTCCTCGCGTCCGTCCACAAAATTGGTGGTTTTGTATATCGTGCTGTCGGGATAATAGTAGGTGGTAAGCCCCTGCTTTATGTCGGCTTCAAAATTTTCTACTACTATTTCTTTTTCACGGTAAGTAATCCTTTGCCCGTCTTTTTTACCCTCCTTATAATTGATTGCCAAAACCAGCTTTCCTGCCTCATCAAAAAAATTCCAGGTGCTGTCCAACAGAAAATTCTTCCTGTTTCCTTCAGATTTTAAAACACCGTTTTCATAATAGGTTTTCCAGTATCCATCAGGTTTTCCTTTCACCATGTTCCCTTCGCTCGACTTATTACCATTTTTATAATAAAAAACATTGTATCCCTCAGGCTTTATTTCATTTTGTGCCAAAAGGTTGTGGCCTGATAAACAGCATACTGCAATCACAAATAAGGAAAAGTATAGTTTATTCATATTATTATTTAAGATCATGGAATTAACGCCCCTGCAATTTTATTATTTTGCTTTTTATTTGCCGGCCTGTCAAGATTTTATGCCCTAAAGATACTTTGAAAATCCCGAATCATTAAAACTGAAAATTTCCTGACGGGCAGTTTGCCCTAAAAGAATTTTAAAATTTCTAAAATATGAAATTTGCAAGGCCTGTTCGCGTTTGCCCCTCAACAATAGCAAAGCTAAGCAAGACAAGGCTTGGTGTTTTTTTGAAATGATTCAGGATCTTTTAATTTTTAACTAAAAAATTTATTTATGGTGTAAAACTACTTTTGATTACATAATTATTAATTGTTAAACTAAATCGAAAGGAGTATGATTACATTTGATGTATTGGGAGATGATTTTCTGATTGAAGAATTCTCAGGAAATGTGAATGCCAAAGAATTTGTGTCGATGAAACAAAACCAGATCGATAACACCGATTACTTTAAAGTAAAGGGGATTGTAATGGACATTCGAAAGGCAAATGTTTCGATTACCAAAAAGAAGTTGAAACAATTTTTTGAATGGATTGTCCTCAACAAAGCTATTCTCGAAAACAAGTCGATTGCTTTTCTCACGAAAACAATGGATCAGCTAAGCTTCAGTTATTTGTTTAAAGATGAAATGCTGCAAAATTACATACCCGTCAAAATTGAGCAATTCTCCACCAAAAAGGAGGCCTTTAACTGGCTCAGCGAAAGCAGCAGATAAAAGTAAATTTTGAATGATGTAATAATATACTATAAAGCCCGGAAATAAAACCCCCGGGCTTTTTTTGTTCTACTACCATTTTTGTGGGATATCGTATTTTAATATGATTGGTGTTTAATGAGTCAACGGTTTGCAGTCCACAGCCTGTGATTTCTCATTGCAGGAGACTGATCCCGAAAGCTTTCGGGACTGTGAACCGAAGGCTAAAAAAGTATCCATAAATTTGCAGGAGTATCGCTTTTTTTAACATGCCGAACCAATAATTTTTAAAAAGCTCCTTCTTACTGTGGGAAAAGTAATATCTTAGTCCAAAATTTTTGGAATATGATCCGTAAATACCTGATCTTATTTTTTTCCATCCTATCGCTCAATCCGCTTATTGCAATAAACGGGAATGTTCCTGAAGGAGCCCGTTCCTCAGCAATGGGCGGAGCTTCGGTAGCACTCAGCGACTTTTGGTCGCTGCAAAACAATCAGGCCGGTTTGGCTTTTTACAACCTTCCGGCAGCCGGTGCATACCTCGAGAACCGTTATCTGATCAAGGAACTTAGCCTGAAATCGGGTGGAGTAGTGCTACCAACAAAAAGCGGTGTTTTTGGGCTGAAACTTTCGTATTTTGGATACTCCTTGTATAACGAAAGTAAATTTGGGCTTGCTTTTGCCCGTAAGCTGAACGAAAAATTTGCCGTTGGCGTTCAATTGGATTACCTGCTTACCTCCATCGGAAACGATTACGGTAAAAAAGGAATGGTAACTTTTGAGGTGGGTTTCCTGTCCAGGATTAACGATCACCTCAGTCTGGGAGCACATATTTTTAATCCTATCAATGCAAAAATTACAGATTATGCTGATGAAAGGGTTCCGGCTGTTATCAGGGTGGGGGCATCCTACGCTTTTAATGATCAGTTGATGGTAACTGCCGAAGTTGAAAAAGACAGCGAATTTGACCCTCAGGCCAGGCTTGGCATCGAATATCGCATCATCGAAGAAATTTATGTCAGGGGTGGCATTGCCTCCAATCCGGGTTTGTATTCCTTTGGCTTCGGGTTAAATCTCAAAAAGCTAAAGCTCGATTTCTCGTCCACAGTGCATCAGGAATTGGGATACTCTCCTCAAATTTCGATGATTTACCGATTTAAATAGTCCTGGTTTTGAAACAACTCCTTTTCAATATTGCCATACCAAATTTTTACCTGCAAATTCTTTTTGTATTCATTGTACCAATTATTTCTTTCAGTGAGGCTTTTGGACAGGACGATAAGGTGAGTTTGAAAGAGCGCGAAGACTTAATCAGCCGCATTGAGCAAATTGCCGAAAGATCGGAGCAGGAGCTGGATTACACCGACTTACTGGATGGGCTTTACCAGCTTTTGGAAGATCCTGTTAACCTGAACTATGCTTCCATTGAGGAGCTGAAACAATTATTCTTCCTGTCCGACCTCCAGGCCTACAAACTCATCGAATACAGGAATATGTACGGACTTTTTGTAAGTATTTATGAACTGCAGGCCATCGAAGGCTTCGACAGGCTTTTGATCGAATTGATGGAACCTTTTGTGAGTGTGTCGCAGGATAAGCCGGAGTTTAAAGCAAACTTTAAAAATGCCCTTAAATATGGCCGGCATGATATTTTCCTGCGTTATTCCCGTGTTTTGGAAAATCAGGAAGGCTACAAAGTATTGTCAGATTCTGCCAAACTGGAAAATCCGAATGGATACTATCTTGGAAGTCCCGACAGACTTTACCTTAGGTATGCCTACAATTATAAAAATAAAGTAAGAGCCGGCCTTACCGCCGACAAGGATGCCGGAGAGGAATTTTTTAAAGGTTCGCAACCCAAAGGATTCGATTTCTATTCAGCCTTTGCCTATGCCAGCGACCTTGGAGTTATTAAAGAAATTGTGGCTGGCGATTACCATATCGAATTTGGACAGGGTCTAACCCTGTGGACAGGCCTTGCGTTCGGAAAATCATCGGATGGGGTTTCGGTAATAAAAAAACAAAGGCACATCAGGCCAAACACCTCATCCAACGAAAACCTGTTTCTGCGTGGAACGGCTGTAACGGCCGGAGTTGGGAGTTTCAACCTCACCGGATTTTTTTCTTCAAAATTTGTTGATGCCAACATCGGCGACTACGACACCCTTAGTCAGGAAATTGCTTTCGTAACTTCTTTGCAGGAAACAGGCTATCACCGCACAAATGCTGAAATAGCCGATAAACATGCCATTAAGGAAACCCTTTATGGGGGTCATTTGGAGTACAACCGAAATTCGTTCAGGGTGGGAGCAACGGCATATAAAAGTATGTTTGACAGACCCCTTGAAGGCAACGATCAGCTTTATCAGAAATTTGATTTTGCAGGAAATGAAAATCTGAATTATGGCATGGACTATAATTTTATAGTGAGCAGGTTTAATTTCTTCGGCGAATTTTCGGGAAGCAAAAATGGTGGCAGAGCCTGGCTTGCCGGATTTCAGGCAGCGCTTCATCCTCAATTGTCCGTTTCGGTTTACTATCGCGATTTTGGGGAAAAATACCAGAACCTTTACAGCAACGCCATTGGCGAAGGCAGCACCAATCAAAATGAAAAAGGGCTCTATACAGGAATGCGTTTTGATTTGCACAAAAACTGGACTTTTACGGGATATGTGGATTTTTACAACTTTCCGTGGATGAGATATCGTGTTGATTTCCCATCGAAGGGGCGGGAACACCTGGGGCAACTGGAATACAGGGTGTCGCGTGATGTGGCCATGTATTTCAGGTACCGGTCGGAGCGAAAGGAAACAAACCTCGACACTGGCGAAAACTTAAAGAAAATTGGGGAAACCTATAAGCAGAGTTTCAGGTTCAATGTCAGCTATTCCGTGATTCCTTCGGTGATACTCAAAAACAGATTTGAATATTTGCAATTTAAAAATGTTGACAGGCAAACCTCCAATGGATTTCTGATTTATCAGGATGTGATGTACCGACCCGAAAACAAACCCTATGACCTCACCCTCCGCTATGCACTTTTTAACACCGACGATTATGATGCCCGCATTTATGCTTACGAAAATGATGTGTTGTATGCTTTCTCCATCCCGGGATATTATTACAATGGCAGCCGTTTTTATGTTTTGCTGAAATGGGAGATTCTGGATAATCTGGATTTTTGGCTGCGCTTTTCTCAAACTTTCTATAACCATCAAACTACCATCGGATCAGGACTTGATGAAATAGATGGTAACACCCGGTCGGAAATTAAAATGCAGTTGCGGCTTAGGTTTTAGCACCTATGCACCTTCGGTGATTTTTTTAAAAATTTTAGCACAGCCCCGCATAAGCAAATCAAGATGTTGATATTTTTTCTGCTCAACAGACTTTTCACAACATTTTTAATTTTTCAATGTTAATGACCTCCATGAATAACTATGTACAAACCGGCACCATCATCGTGGTATTTGCGTTAGTCAGCTACAGCATTGCCATCATTGCCGAACAACGGAAAAAGCACGTCCTCAAAAATGTTTTAATATTTCTAACCCTGGGTGTAATCCTCGACATTACTGCAACCACTTTTATGATTATCGGATCATCCAAGGGGCCACTTACCCTGCATGGTATTTTGGGATATTCTTCGCTTACTGGCATGGCCATCGATGCCATTTTGATGTGGAGGCAAAAGATAAAAAAAGGAATCGGAGCTATAGTTCCCCAAGGCCTGCACCTTTATTCAGGCCTGACTTATCTGTGGTGGGTGCTTGCATTTATCACCGGCGGACTGCTGGTGGCTTTGCGGTAATTTTGTTTCTCAGTATGTAATTTTACTTTAAAGCAAACCAACAGATATCAGGGCTGCGGTTCCGGTTTGCCGGCTCTATATGTAATCTCTCAGCATTAGTGCACCTGGCTCAACGCTGGAAACTGGTTTTATGCTTTCGCTGTAAATGGAAGCTTCCTTGTGAAAAGCAAAACCTTATCTTTATTAATATATACTACATGATCCAGCAAGAAAACATTCATCTGGCAACTATCAACTTTCTGGTGCTATTGGTCGAAATTTGAAAAAACTGGTGTTTTTTTGCTTGCACTAGCTAAGCAAAACAACTGTGTTTTGGCTTTGATCAACTCATAAGCAACAGATAACTTGTCGAAACTTCCGGTAGGCTAACATTTACATTCATAAAAACTAACTCAGGTCATTCTTAAGCTTTTCTTCAGGTTACCGAAGGAATATCTGTTCCTCTTTATCAAAGTGCTTATCCATCCAAATCGAATGAGTCAAAATGGTGTTTATTCCTGATTCGGCAGTAATTTCAGGTACTGTGGCAATATTGAAAGTGAATTTTTTTACAGCCCTTGATACATGCAGCATTATTTTCTCGACTTTTCGAGTTTCAATACAAACTGCTTTTTAACATGATCCATGATAAAAAACATTTCTCTGGCAATCTGGCGGCAGCGTTCATCGTAGGTTATTTCTTCGGATGCTGTATTGTCGGAGAAGCGGGGATCGTCATACGGCAGGGAGAATCGTTCATCGGCACCATCAACCACGGGGCAGGTTTTATCGGCATCAGAACAAACCATTACTGCAAAAAAATCGTGATGGGGATTCATTCCGTCATCGTATTTTTTTGAGAAAAGGTGCATGGATTCGTAACGCTTACCCATGCTTAATATGTAAGACGGATTGTCGGGATTCAATTTGTTATCATGCACCCTAAAACCAGCTCTTTCGAGGGCAGCTACCGCTCGTTTGTTGAAGGCAGTGGCCTCGGTGCCGCCAGAGGCTGCAACAACATTCGTTACACCATAAAAATAGCCGGCAGCCTGCATCCAAACCTGCGACATCTGGCTTCGTCGCGAGTTGTGTGTGCAAACAAATAGCGGCCTTACTCTGGTGGCAGGTGTCCAAACCCCGAACATATAATCGCCTATTTCTTTCAGCTTTTCCTGTCTCTCAGCCGGAATCTGATCAAATTCGTCGGGCAGGGAATTTGCGTATCCCTGGAGGGTTTTGTAAAACTTTTGTCCGTGGGCATTACCCGCAACAAAAGCAATAATGAGCATAAAAGCAATTTTGTAAACAGAGATAATTTTCATGTGTGAGGTTTAATTAAACAACTTGTTTTTTTAAGTTGCAAATATCCGTTTTCAATTTAAAAAGCTTGTTAATAGGAGCTTATCAAAACATTAACAAACTGTTAAATAAAAGGACGTTCATAACTCACGCCAATCTTTGATCCCTGCTTCGGCAGAGGGTCTAATAAATGTCAGGGTAGCTTGCGGGGTTTTAGTGCTGAATATTCCAAGCCGGAAATATCCGGATTATCACATAAAAAAACCCACCTTTAAAAGATGGGTTCCTTATGTTTTTATGAGAAGAACTTTTAAAAAGCTTAGCGATAGCTTCTATTTCTCACCGCATTTTGCTTTTTCTTTTCCCGAACAGGATTTTGAAGAGGCACATCCTCCACATCCTTTTGCTGCAACTTTGGCTGAGGCAGCAATCAATTCGCTGGCAGCAGGTATCTTGTCGAAACTTCCTGTAGGCTGACCTTTAGCATTTATAACAACTACCACAGGCGTTTCTGAAACCTTGTATCCAATTTTCGAAAGAAGTATCTGCTCTGCTTCATCTTGAGCATTAATGCTGATTAGTTCGGGCACCACTTCCATTTTTGTTGTTGCTTCATTTATTGCTGCAGACCATTCCTCTGTCATACCGACATCACCGTGCCCGATATAAACAAAAACAGGTTTTCCGGCCGAGCTTGCATCCAGTAATTGATTGTAACATTTGCTTGGCACGTAGGCAGCAAATTTTTCCGCATCAATTTTTCCGGGTGAGGCACCACCCGTAATCAGGCCTGAAGGCGACATGATCAGCAAATAGGGTGCTGGATAACGTGACATGCGATATTTTTCGATCAGTGCTGAATTTTCCTCCAAATCCCTGTCTAAAACCGCAACCATTGTGTTTTCAGAAAACTGAGCGGTTTTCCCGGCAAATTCAAGAGCTTCATCAAAGCGGGTATCCGTTTTATCGGTAATGAGCAAAATGGTATTCATTCCTGATTCGGCTGCTTTCACCAACTCGTTCGATACATCGCTTTTAATCACTTTTACTTCATTGCCGTTTCCGGCAAATGCGCTGGCACAAATTGTAAAACAGGCTAGTGCTACAAATAATGTTGTTGCTTTTTTTATCATCTGATTATTTATTAAATTTCGTTTGGCAAAAGTAAAGATTAAATGTTATTTCCAGCCCAAATTGTCTGTCATGCCAAACTGAGGTTGATATCAAACAAGCATTGATAAATATCAATTCGCACTTGCAGAATCAAGTTTTTGTGCCCTTGAAATGCCTCCTAATTATCATTAATTTTTAGGTGACCCAAAAGATCACTTTTTGAAATAAACCCTGTATGCCTTAATATTTCCTTCCCCTGCCTGTCGAGGATAATTTGAGTCGGGATCATCACCACGCCGTAGTATTTGCCCCACTGCAACCCGTTTCGCTGTGTCATTTGTTGGATTACAATGTTTACAACCTTTCCGTGGGTTTTGTTTAACTCATCCAGTTCATTTTTCATTTTCCGGCAAATGCTGCAACCTGCGCCACTAAATTCTATCAGCGTGTACTTATAGCTGTGTTCTGTTT
>JAIOZV010000027.1 GCA_021740425.1 Bacteroidales bacterium
TCGTTTTTTTGACGTAATTCAAGATTTTCTTTCTTGTTTTTTTCTGTTTGATATTTGGTTTCAATTTCTGCAATGGCTGTTAATCTTTCGGAGTAGTCAATCGAATCCCTGATTTGTTCAACTGAATCTTTATAATAATAGGCCATTTTATAGTTTTCCTGATTGAAATAAAAATTGTGAAGCACGAGATAGATGTATTCGAAATTTTTCAGGTCGTTCAATTCTTTGGCGATGAATCTTGCTTTTTCAATATTATTAAAACCGTTTTCGGTATCGTTTAGAACAAAATATGCTTCTGCAATTTGATATAGGATTTTAAATTTTTCTGCTGAGTTTTCGCTTGCATCAATTTCAGTTTCAGCAAGAAAAAAATATTTTAGAGCCTCAAAGATTAATCTGTCGTTGTTGTTGCGTGAACCAAGATATGCATGGTATGTCCCAATATTTGAGTAGATTCTGAATTTTTTGGTTTTGTCCTCAATTTTTTCGGTTGTTTCCAAAACATCTTTAAAAATTTTCTCAGCTTTATCATATTCATCAGATTTTAAGTAAACCATTCCGGCATACATTTTTGTCATTGCAATTGAATACAAATCTTGTTTTTTGAGTTTCAATTTAAATTCCACTGATTTATTGTAATACTGTAAAGCTTTTTCCAAATCGCCGGATTCTTCGTAAATAATGCCCAGATTGTTCATTGTTTGAGCTATGGTAAATGTATCCTGAGCCGTTTCAGCAACATTAAGTGATTTAATAAAATAATTAATCGCTTCCGGATACCTGGCCTCATAATGATATGTGCGGCCAATTCTGTTGTAAAATGACCATTTAAATCTGTAATTTTTAATGCTGTCAGAGAATTTCAGCCCTTCGTTGCAAATAAGTCGGCATGAGTCCAGGCTGGTTTTGATCAATTGTTTTGTAATGCGTTCATAAGTAACCAATTTAATTGAATCAGAGTGGGAGGGGCTTTTAATTATGGCAAACAAGCTATCAAGATAATTTGCATTAAAAGCATTTACCGAGAACATGATAAGGATTAAAAGAATAAATTGTTTCATTTTTTAGGCATTGGATTTCTAATTATTACTAAAATTACTATCCTTAAATTCGACACACTTCATTTACTTCAATATAAAATGATGGATTTTTGGTGAGTACAATTTTAGAGATAAATATTGATTATCAAACCATTTCATAAAGATTATTTTTGCCCAAAGTTAGAAATTTCATTGATAATTAAAAGAAAAGAAAAAAAAAGTAAAATAAATTTTGATTTTCAATAAATGATTGTACTTTTGCACCCGCTTTTGAAGCATGAACAAAATAATAAATGTTTCAAAAGAATTTAGTGAAAAGAGAATATTAAAGGAAACCTGACAAGCTGAGGTAATAAAAGGTTTCTAATGACAAATCAAAAATTGTCATTTAACCTCAAATGAAGAGAGATTTTCCCTCCTTTAATTTTCCCTACACTTTTATGTTAATAAATATTTGCTGAAAATTTGGCAGCAATGTTTAATTGTAAAGATTTTTTGTACTTTTGCACCCCCAAAAAAATAAAGGGGTAAGCAAATACTAAACCTAAGTCTTAATATGCCGACAATACAACAACTGGTTCGTAAAGGCCGAAAGAAGTTAACAGACAAGAGTAAATCACCGGCTCTTGATAGTTGTCCTCAACGCAGGGGTGTTTGTGTAAGGGTTTACACTACAACACCAAAAAAGCCTAATTCTGCTATGAGAAAAGTAGCAAGGGTAAGGCTGACAAATCAGAAAGAGGTGAACGCTTACATTCCCGGAGAAGGTCATAACCTGCAGGAGCACTCAATTGTAATGATTCGTGGTGGTCGTGTAAAAGATCTGCCAGGTGTAAGATACCATATTATCAGGGGAGCCCTCGATACTTCAGGTGTTGAAGGCCGCACCCAGCGAAGATCAAAATATGGTACAAAACGTCCAAAGAAGAAATAATTTTCACAACGCTATAATTGAATAAACATGAGGAAAGCAAAACCAAAAAAGAGAATCATTCTTCCTGATCCGAAGTTCAATGATCTGCTTGTTACCAAATTCGTTAACAATCTGATGCTTCAAGGAAAGAAAGATCTTGCTTTCAAGATTTTTTATGATGCTATCGACGTAGTTGCCGAAAGGTCAAAAGAAGATGGACTTGAGGTTTGGAAAAAAGCACTGGCAAATGTTACACCTGCTGTTGAAGTAAGAAGTCGCAGAATTGGTGGAGCAACTTTCCAGATTCCTACCGATATTCCTCCTGCCAGAAAACAATCCATTGGAATGAAAAACCTTATTCTTTTTGCAAGAAAAAGGAATGAAAAGTCGATGGCTCGGTGCTTAGCTTCGGAAGTCTTAGCCGCATACAAAGATGAAGGCGGTGCTTTTAAAAGGAAAGAAGATACGCACAGAATGGCCGATGCCAACAAAGCCTTCTCACACTTCAGGTTTTAATCTACACTGAGAAAACAAGAACAGTAGGAAAGTATAACAACGGATGCCACATAATTTAAAACATATCAGGAATATAGGGATTATGGCTCACATAGATGCGGGTAAAACCACAACTACGGAGCGTATTCTCTTTTATACCGGCATCAATTACAAAATGGGTGAAGTACACGATGGAGCTGCTACCATGGACTACATGATTCAGGAGCAAGAGCGTGGCATCACCATTACTTCTGCTGCAACTACTGTTTTTTGGGATTATAAAAACGATCATTACAAATTCAATATCATCGATACTCCCGGGCATGTTGATTTTACTGTAGAAGTAGAACGCTCATTGAGGGTATTGGACGGTGCCATTGCAATTTTTTGCGCTGTTGGTGGTGTTGAGCCGCAATCTGAAACCGTTTGGCGTCAGGCCGATAAATACAAAGTTCCCCGTGTTTGTTTCATTAATAAAATGGACAGAACCGGGGCTGATTATTTTAAGGTGATTTCTCAAATCAAATCGAAACTCGGTGCCAATCCCATTCCTTTGCAAATTCCGATTGGAAGCGAAGACGAATTTAGTGGTATTGTTGATTTGATTACTAACAAAGCATACACCTGGGATGAAGAATCGATGGGTATGACATACAGCGAAACCGAAATCCCTGAGGATATTCTGGAAACTGTAAAGGAGTACAGAACAAGTTTGATTGAAGGTGTAGCTGAAGAAAGTGATGAACTGCTCGAAAAATTTATTTCAAATCCTGATTCGATTTCAGAAGATGAGATGATTCTTGCCATCCGGAAAGCTACACTTGAGCATCGCATTACTCCTGTTTTGTGTGGATCATCCCTGAGAAACAAAGGAGTTCAGCTACTTACTGATGCTGTTGCTGCATTTTTACCATCACCTATTGACCTTCCGCCGGTAAAAGGATTAAATCCATATACCGGGAACGAGGAATCACGGGTTACGGATGCCAACAGCAGTTTTGCAGCACTTGCATTTAAAATTTCTACTGATCCATTTGTTGGTCGAATTGCATTTATCAGGGTGTACTCAGGTACTTTGAAACCCGGCGATCAGATTTTAAATAATGGTACAGGTAACAAGGAGCGCATTTCACGCATCATGCAAATGCATGCAAATAAGCAAAATCCGCTTGAACTTATCGAAGCCGGTGATATTGGCGCTTTGGTTGGTTTTAAAAAAATCAGAACCGGTGATACCCTCACTTCCATTGATAGTCCTATAGTTCTTGAAAATATCAATTTTCCTGAACCCGTAATCAATATGGCTGTTGAACCCAAATACCAGGATGATGTTGATAAACTTATCGAATCACTTACAAAACTGGTTGAAGAAGACCCCACTTTAATGCTCAAAACTGACGAGGAAACCGGTCAAACGATTTTAAGCGGGATGGGTGAACTGCATCTGGATATTAAAATTGACAGGCTCAAACGCGAATTTAATGTGGATTGCAACAGAGGAAAACCACAGGTTGCCTATAAAGAAGCTTTTAAAAATACCATTATTCACCAGGAAGTTTATAAAAAACAAACAGGTGGCCGAGGTAAATTTGCTGATATTACTTTCCAGATTGGACCTGCTGATAACAATGAAGCCGGTTTGCAATTTGTGAGTGAAGTTAAAGGTGGCATTTTGCCAAAAGAATATATCGACGCTGCTCATAAAGGTTTTGAAGTGGCAATGAATAATGGCCCGCTGGCAGGTTTTTCAGTGTTCAACATGAAAGTTGTACTTAAGGACGGCTCACACCATCCTGTGGATTCTGACAGACTGGCATTTGAAATTGCTGCAAATGTGGGATTCAGAAATGCAGCCAAAAAACTGAAGTTGACCTTGCTTGAGCCTATTATGAATCTTGAAGTTACCACACCGGATGAGTACCTTGGGGAGATAAGCGGAGATTTAAACAAAAGGCGCGGGCATTTGGTGAATGTTTCCTCAGAAATCAATACTCAGGTTTTAAAAGCGAAAGTTCCGCTGGCCAATATGTTCGGATATGTAACTTCACTCAGGTCGCTCACCTCAGGCAGAGCTACCTACAACATGGAGTTTTCGCATTTCGATGAACTTCCGAACGAACTTATAGAAGAAGTGCTTTACAAGATTAAAGGTTACGTAGTTAAAATATAGAGATTTTTCTAACAAAAATTTTAAATAAAGGTGAGTCAAAGGATCAGAATAAAGCTTAAATCTTACGATCATAATCTGGTTGATAAATCGACCGAAAAAATCGTAAAAACTGTAAAAAATACAGGGGCTGTAGTTAGTGGACCCATACCGTTGCCAACGAATAAGAAAATCTTTACGGTAAATAAATCCACATTTGTTAATAAGAAATCCAGAGAGCAGTTTGAATTGTCATCCTACAAGCGTTTGCTTGATATTTATAGCTCGACAACAAAAACCATCGATGCATTGATGAAGCTCGAATTGCCAAGTGGTGTGGAAGTTGAAATTAAAGTGTAATTTGAAAAGAACTTAACATTATTACATAATGTCTGGAATAATAGGTAAAAAAATCGGTATGACATCCATATTTGATGCGGACGGGAAAAACATTCCATGCACCGTAATCGAAGCCGGTCCTTGCGTTGTTACGCAGATTAAAACAAAGGAAACCGATGGATACGAAGCAATTCAGGTTGCTTACGATGATAAAAAGGACAAGCACACAAATAAACCTCTAAAAGGTCATTTTGCTAAAGCCGGAGTAAGTCCCAAGAAGATTGTCAGGGAATTTACAAGGTTTGAAGCAGGCCACAGAAAAACTGTTGGCGACATACTTGATGCCAGCGTTTTTATAGAAGGAGAATTTATTGATGTGGTTGGAACATCCAAAGGTAAAGGATTTCAAGGTGTTGTGAAACGCCATGGATTTAGTGGAGTTGGTGATAAAACACACGGACAACACAACCGCCTTCGTGCACCGGGTTCTGTTGGAGCTTCATCATGGCCTTCAAGAGTTTTTAAAGGGATGAGAATGGCTGGAAGAATGGGCAACGAAAGAGTAAAAATGATAAACCTCAGGGTTTTGAAAATTGATACAAATAATAACCTCATAGTGGTCAAAGGTTCAGTACCAGGACCCAATGGATCATATGTAATTGTTGAAAGATGGAGCTAGCAGTTTATAACATAAACGGTGAAAAAACCGATCGGACAGTTGAACTTAGCGATTCTATTTTTGGAATCGAGCCAAATGATCATGCCATTTATCTGGATGTAAAATTGATCATGGCCAACAGGCGCCAGGGAACGCACATGTCAAAAGAAAGAGGGTTTGTCGCAGGAAGTACGCGAAAAATCAAACGTCAAAAAGGAACTGGTACCGCCAGAGCCGGATCGATTAAGAGCCCTGTATTCAGAGGTGGTGGACGCGTTTTCGGCCCAAGACCAAGAGATTACAGTTTCAAGCTCAACAAAAAAGTAAAACGTCTTGCACGCAAATCAGCATTATCTTACAAAGCATCAACAGAAAACATTACTGTGCTTGAAGACTTTAACTTTGATGCTCCAAGAACAAAGGAATTCCTGAAACTTTTAAAATCCTTTGAACTTACCGATAAAAAAGTATTGTTTGTGATGCCTGAAACTGTCGAAAACGTTTATCTGTCAACCCGAAACCTGAAAAAGGTTAAATATCTCAACTCCAATAATCTCAACACATATGATGTGCTCAATGCAAACCGTTTGATTCTCGTTGAGAGTACCATCAAGGATTTAGATGAGTTGTTTAGTAACTAAATTGATTAGAAATATCTAAAAAATAGGTAACAATGAAGATTTTGGATAAGCCGATCATCACAGAAAAAATGACCGATCTTGGCGAAAAGCTAAGCAGGTTTGGATTTGTGGTGAACAAAGATGCAAACAAAGTTCAGATTAAGAAGGCCATCGAAGAATTATATGGTGTTGAAGTTGTGTCAGTAAATACAATGAATTATGCAGGAAAGCGTAAATCAAGATACACAAAAACCGGCCTCATTAACGGCAAAACCAATGCAACAAAAAAGGCTATCGTTACATTAGCCGAAGGTGAAACAATTGATTTTTACAGCAATATTTAAGATAAATGGCTTTAAAAAAATTCAAACCGACGACCTCAAGTCAGCGCTTTAAAATAATTAGTGCGTTTGATGAAATTACTACCGACAAACCTGAAAAGAGTTTACTTGAACCAAAGAAAAAATCAGGCGGTAGGAATAACCAAGGAAGAATGACCATGCGTTATTTAGGCGGCGGTCATAAACAAAAATATCGTGTTATCGACTTTAGGAGAGATAAAGAAGGTGTTAATGCAGAAGTATTAACAGTGGAATACGATCCTAACAGAAGCGCACGGATTGCACTTTTGCAATATGAAGATGGTGAAAAAAAATACATCATTGCGCCCAAAGGCATAAAAGTAGGCAGCAAAATTATCTCAGGAAAAGGTGCCAGTCCGGATGTTGGAAACGCATTGTATTTGAGTGAAATTCCTTTCGGTACACTGATTCACAATATTGAGTTACGTCCCGGACAAGGTGGTAAAATGGCCAGAAGCGCAGGTTCTTACGCCCAGTTAATGACTCGCGAAGGAAAATTTGCTGTCATCAAATTGCCCTCAGGCGAAACCCGCATGTTGCTTCAAACTTGTAAAGCTACCATCGGTATTGTTTCAAATATGGATCATAGCCTTGAAATATCCGGAAAAGCTGGTCGAAGCCGTTGGTTAGGCAGAAGACCCAGAGTAAGGGGTGTAGTTATGAATCCTGTTGATCACCCCATGGGTGGTGGTGAAGGAAGAGCATCCGGAGGTTTACCACGGTCAAGAAAAGGTATTCCGGCAAAAGGTTACAAAACCCGCTCCAAGAAAAAAGCATCAAGTAAATATATCATCGAAAGAAGGAAGAAATAATTCGTAAATCTTAGAAAAATGAGTCGTTCGCTTAAAAAGGGTCCATACATTCATCATAAACTCGAAAAACGAGTACTTGACAGCCAGGCTTCAAACAGGAAGTCAGTGATAAAAACATGGTCAAGAGCATCCATTATTTCTCCTGATTTTGTGGGTTTGACCATCGCAGTACATAATGGAAATAAATTTATTCCGGTTTATGTAACTGAAAACATGGTAGGCCATAAGTTGGGTGAATTCGCTCCAACAAGGCAATTTAGAGGTCACGCCGGTAGTAAAAAGTAAACAACATAAAAAGGTATAAATTATCATGGGATCACGTAAACAAATAGCAGCGGAAGCCAGAAAAGAAGCCAGGAAAAACCTATTCGTGGCCAGCTTGAACAACTGCCCGACTTCACCCAGAAAGATGAGACTGATGGTTGATCTGGTGAGAGGTAGAAACGTTGAAACCGCTTTAAATATTCTAAAATTTAAGCCCAACGATGCAGCAGGCAGATTATACAAACTTGTACTTTCAGCCATTTCAAACTGGCAGGAAAAAAATGAGGGCATTAGAATGGAAGACCACAATTTGTACATAAAATCAATTATGGTCGATAGCGCAAGAGTACTTAAAAGAATTCGTCCTGCACCCCAGGGAAGAGCACACCGAATCAGAAAACGCTCGAATCACGTTACGGTGGTACTGGAAAGCAGACAGAATAATATTGCTGACGCTGAATAATAAACTGAGAATAATAATCAATATCATAATAATTAATGGGACAAAAAACTCATCCGATAGGATTAAGGTTAGGAATCATTAAGGGCTGGGAATCTAACTGGTACGGTGGAAACGCCTTTGGCGCGAAACTGTTGGAGGACGATAAAATCAGAAAATATCTCAACGCCCGACTGTCGAAAGCAGGTATTGCTAAAATTTACATCGAACGCACACTGAAGCTTGTAACCGTTACCATCAATACTGCTCGTCCGGGGATTATTATTGGTAAAGGAGGCCAGGAAGTTGATAAACTCAAGGAAGAGTTAAAAAAACTGACTGGAAAAGAAATTCAGATAAACATCAGTGAAATTAAAAGGCCTGAACTCGATGCTTTCTTAGTGGCAAGTGCTATTGCCCGACAAATTGAAGGAAGAATTTCGTTCAGACGAGCCATAAAAACCTCTGTAGCTTCCACCATGAGAATTGGCGCCGAAGGTATTAAAGTTCTTATCTCAGGTCGTCTGGGAGGAGCAGAAATGGCAAGAAACGAAATGTACAAAGAAGGACGTACTCCACTCCATACCCTTCGCGCTGATATTGATTACGCCCATGCTGAAGCACATACAACCTACGGAAGAATTGGGATAAAAGTGTGGATATGCAAAGGAGAAATATTTGGGAAACCCGAAATAGTTCCCATCATGTCAGGCGAAAAGAAACAAAAACCACAACATAGTGGTGGTACAGGTGGTGATGGTAACAGACGACCAAGAGCCAGACAACGCCAGAGAAAATAAAGAAAAGTAATAACTACATTTTAATATAAAAAGAAATGTTACAGCCAAGGAAAACGAAATTCAGAAAGCAGCAAAAAGGCAAGATGAAAGGCAATGCCAACAGAGGTAGCCAGCTTGCTTTCGGATCATTCGGTATCAAAACTCTCGAATCGGCCTGGTTAACCGGTCGCCAGATCGAGGCCGCTCGTCAGGCCGTAACACGTTACATGAAACGTGAAGGTCAGATTTGGATCAAAATTTTCCCGGACAAGCCCGTTACAAAAAAACCCGCTGAGGTTAGGATGGGTAAAGGAAAAGGTGCTCCGGAATATTTTGTTGCACGCGTAACACCGGGCAGAATACTTTTTGAAGCTGATGGTGTTCCTTTGGAAGTTGCCAAAGAAGCACTCAGACTGGCTGCTCAAAAATTGCCGGTAACAACAAAGTTTGTAGTAAGAAGAGATTACCAAGAATAATACTTCGAATAAGTCGGAAATATGAAACAAAACGTCATCAAAGAATTGTCAAACGACGATTTGATCGAAAGGTTGGAAGAGGAACAAAAACAACTTGTTAAGCTTAAGCTGAATCACGCAGTTTCGCCTCTGGAGAACCCGAATAAAATTGTGGATTACCGCAGAACTGTTGCAAGACTGAAAACGGAAATCCGGAAAAGACAACTTCAAGGAACATTAAAATAGATTTGATAATAATGGAAACCGGATCAACAAGAAGCTTAAGGAAAGAGCGAATAGGCCTTGTAACCAGCAATAAAATGGACAAATCCATTGTGGTACAGGTTGAACGCAGGGTAAAGCACCCGATCTACAAGAAGTTTGTTAAAAAGTCATCAAAGTTTTCAGCACATGACGAAAACAACGATTGTAATATAGGTGATACTGTGCGGATCATGGAAACAAGACCACTCAGCAAAAACAAATGTTGGAGATTAGTAGAAATTATCGAAAGAGCTAAGTAAGTAGTCATGATACAAAAAGAATCAAGATTAATAGTAGCGGATAACAGCGGAGCCAAACAGGTACTTTGTATCAGTGTGATTGGTGGAACCAGAAAACGCTACGCAGGTATTGGTGACATCATTATGGTCACTGTTAAAAGTGCCATTCCCTCAGGGAATATTAAAAAAGGTACTGTTTCAAGGGCAGTTGTTGTTAGAACAAAAAAAGAAGCCAGACGCCAGGACGGATCTTATATTCGTTTTGATGACAATGCCGTTGTTCTGTTAAATGCCGGTGGAGAAATGATAGGTACACGTATTTTCGGACCTGTTGCCAGAGAGCTCAGAGAAAAACAGTATATGAAGATTGTATCATTGGCACCCGAGGTACTGTAAAAACTGAAACAATGGAAAATTATAAATTACATGTAAAAAAAGGCGATAACGTTATGATTATCTCCGGCAACTCAAGAAGCCAGCAAGGCAAAGTGTTGCTCGTGGATAACAAAAAGAAAACGGCTATCGTAGAGGGTGCCAACATGGTGACTAAACATGCGAAACCCGATGCAAAAAATCCTCAAGGTGGTATCATCAAAAAGGAATCACCTATAAACTTATCTAACCTTATGGTTATTGATGGTTCAGGAAAGCCTACCAGAATCGGGCGCAAACTGGACGAGAAATCAGGTAAAATTGTTCGCTATTCTAAAAAATCAGGGGAGGTAATTAAATAATGAGTTACATTCCAAGACTTAAGACAAAGTATCGTGAGGAAATTCATCCCGAACTCCTCAGTAAGTTTGAATATTCAAGCCCAATGCAAGTTCCGAGATTGCTGAAAATTTCGATTAACCAGGGTTTAGGTTCAGCTATTACCGATAAAAAAATTATTGATAATGGTATCGAAGAAATGTCACTCATTTCCGGACAGAAAGCTGTGGCTACCAAGTCAAAGAAAGACATCTCAAATTTTAAACTGAGAAAAGGGATGCCCATCGGTGTGAGAGTTACTTTACGCCACAACCAGATGTATGAGTTTCTTGACAGGCTGATTTCAGTTGCAATACCCAGAATCAGGGACTTCAGAGGTATCAACGATAAAGGCTTTGACGGACGAGGAAACTATACCCTTGGCGTTACCGAGCAAATTATCTTCCCGGAGATCGTTATGGATAAAATCAATAAAATCAACGGGTTGGATATAACTTTTGTTACCAGTGCGCCAACCGATAAAGAAGCACTTGAACTATTAAAAGCATTTGGATTACCATTCAAAAATCAAAAATTGGATTGATTTATGGCTAAAGAATCGATGAAAGCAAGAGAAGTCAAGAGGAAAAAACTCTTTGACAAATACGCTGAAAAACGCGCTGCTTTGAAAGAAGCAGGGGATTTTACAGCATTACAAAAATTACCAAAAAACTCATCAATCGTTAGATTGCACAACCGTTGCAGTTTATCAGGCAGACCCAAAGGTTACATGAGAATATTTGGTGTATCGCGTATTAACTTCCGCGAAATGGCATTACAGGGATTGATTCCCGGAGTAAAAAAAGCAAGTTGGTAATAAGTAAGTATTAAATAAACTCAGGAGAAAATGTTCACTGATCCGATTTCAGATTATCTCACCAGGTTGAGAAACGGTATAATGGCCAATCATCGCATAGTTGAGATACCATCCTCCAAAATGAAGAAGGAATTAACCAAAATTCTATTCGAGAAAGGTTACATCCTCAACTACAAATTCGAAGATGAGAAATTTCCGGCCACGATAAAAATCGCGCTGAAATATCATCCGGTTTCAAAGCTTTCAGCAATAACCACCCTCAAGCGGGTAAGCCGTCCAGGGCTTAGGAAATACGAAAGCCACGATAAACTTCCACGCGTACTCAATGGCCTGGGGATAGCAGTTGTCAGTACCTCTCAAGGTTTGATGACCGATAAAGAAGCCAGAGTAAATAAAATTGGTGGAGAAGTAGTTTGTTACATCAGCTAAATAAAGAGGAGGTTAGAAATGTCAAGAATAGGTAAATTACCGATTTCCATAGCGAAAGGTGTAGAAATAAATGTTGACGATAAAAATGTGGTTACCGTAAAAGGGAAATTGGGTGAACTAACCCAAAAAGTTGATCCCGATATCAAGGTTGAAGTTGACGGTGGGACAATTTTGGTTTCAAGACCAACAGAACAGAAACGTCATAAAGCGATGCACGGACTCTACAGATCAATCATTGCCAATATGGTACAAGGAGTTTCTGAAGGTTTTAAAATTACCCAGGAACTTGTAGGTGTAGGTTACAAAGCCACAGCAAAAGATAATCAATTGGAATTGGCTCTGGGATTCTCACACAACATAGTGATGGTTTTGCCCCCTGAAGTTAAAGTAGAAACCGTTACCGAAAGAGGTAAAAATCCACTCATAATCCTTACCTCGGTTGATAAACAACTTGTGGGTCAGATTGCCGCCAAAATTCGTTCGCTCAGAAAACCTGAACCATACAAAGGTAAAGGTATCAAATATCTTGGTGAGGAAATTAAACGTAAAGCTGGTAAAGCAGCTTCTAATTAGTAGTTGGTAAATAATAGTTAATCTGTTAAAACTCCATTGTGAAATGGCAATAAAGAATAGAAAACAGTATAGAAGATTGCGCATTAAGCAGCGCATCAGAAAAACATTGACAGGTACTCCTGAGTGTCCAAGATTGTCGGTTTTTAGAAGCAATAAAGAAATTTATGCTCAGGTGATCGATGATTTAAATAGCAAAACGCTTGTTTCTGCATCTTCACAATCAAAAGAATTAAGTGAAGGCACCAAAATTGATCAAGCCGCCAAAGTAGGTATGGACGTTGCAAAGAAAGCACTGGACGCCGGTATCGAAACCATTGTTTTCGACAGAGGTGGATATCTTTATCATGGAAGAGTTAAAGCTTTGGCAGAAGCCGCCAGAAAAGGGGGTCTTAAATTTTAAGGAATTATGACAAACGTAAATGTTAAAAGAGTAAAATCAAGCGAGATCGAATTTAAAGATAAGCTTGTCAGTATCCAAAGGGTTACCAAAGTTACCAAGGGTGGACGTACCTTCAGTTTTTCGGCCATCGTAGTTGTTGGAAACGAAAATGGTGTTGTGGGTTATGGGCTTGGTAAAGCCAAAGAGGTTACCTCTGCAATTGCAAAAGGAATAGATGATGCAAAGAAAAACCTTATCAAAGTTCCTGTACTCAATGGTACACTCCCTCACGAAGTGATTGGCAAATACAGTGGTGCAAAAGTTTATATGCAACCCGCATCTGCCGGTACCGGTGTAATTGCAGGCGGTGCTATGCGTGCAGTATTCGAAAGCGTAGGTATTAAAGATGTTCTTGCAAAATCAAAAGGATCGTCAAACCCTCACAGTGTTGTCAAAGCAACAATCAATGGTTTACTACAGATGCGCGACCCCTACACCGTTGCACAAATGAGAGGTATTTCTCTGGATAAGGTATTTAATGGTTAGATAACAAAATTAATTTTCCTATCAAATGAGCAAAATTAGTATCAGGCAAGTAAAAAGCGGAATAGGACGCCCACTGAATCAAAAGAGAACCTTACAGGCTCTTGGACTCAGAAAGATTCAGAGCGTTGTGGTGCACGAAGCCAGCCCGCAGATCATTGGTATGGTCAACAAAGTGAAGCATTTAATTGAAGTTGAAGAGTTATAAACAATCCTAACGACAATAAAAGATGGATTTAAGTAATCTAAAACCGGCAGAAGGTTCAACCAAAAACAGGAAACGAATAGGCCGTGGACAAGGCTCCGGAAGAGGAGGAACCTCAACAAGAGGACATAAAGGGGCAAAATCTCGATCAGGCTATAAGTCGAAACGAGGTTTTGAAGGTGGTCAAATGCCATTGTATCGTAGAATTCCCAAAGGCGGTTTCAAAAATATTAACCGTAAGGAATATCTTGGAATAAACCTCGATGCCCTGCAAAAACTCGCAGAAGAACAAAATATTACTGTATTTGATATAGATGTGCTCATCAGCAATGGTATGGCTCAGAAAAAGGATCTGATAAAGATTCTCGGACGTGGCGAACTTAAAACCAAAGTTGAAGTTACAGCACATGCATTTTCAAAAACAGCTCAGGAAGCAATCGAACAATTAGGCGGTATCGCAACAAAAATCTAATTTTTGATGAAACGATTTATCGAAACAGTACGTAATATTTTTAAGATAGAGGACCTGAGGAACAGAATTCTGTACACTCTGGGAATTATCTTACTTTACAGATTGGGATCATTTGTGGTGCTCCCAGGTGTTGACCCTGAAATGCTTGATGCACTTCAACAACAAACTTCCAGTGGCCTGCTCGGACTGCTCAACATGTTTTCCGGAGGGGCTTTCTCCAACGCTTCAATCTTCGCACTCGGAATTATGCCCTACATCTCTGCATCAATCGTTGTGCAATTGTTGGGTATGGCAATTCCTTATTTCCAGCGACTGCAAAAAGAAGGAGAAAGCGGTAGAAAGAAAATCAATCAGATTACGCGTTATTTAACGGTAATCATTTTGGTGTTCCAATCTCCTGCATACATTGCTAATATCGTTAGCCAGTTGCCGGCAGAAGCCATTTACCCGTTTGACTCATCAGCAGGCATGCATTCAATTTTTTCATTCTTTGGCATTTCATCCATTATCATGCTGACGGCAGGATCAATGTTTGTGATGTGGCTTGGTGAAAAGATTACGGATAAAGGAATAGGTAATGGTATTTCTCTGATCATCATGATTGGGATTATTGCCAGATTGCCATTTGCTCTATTCGGCGAATTTATTTCGAGAATGGAAGAGCAGGGCGGTGGACTAGTTATTTTTATTGTTGAAATCATTATCCTCGTTGGAGTAATTTTACTCACCATTTTGTTGGTTCAGGGTACACGCCGTATTCCTGTTCAATATGCAAAACGGGTAGTCGGAAACAGGCAATATGGTGGCGTTCGTCAGTACATACCTCTTAAAGTTAATGCAGCAGGTGTAATGCCCATTATTTTTGCTCAGGCGATTATGTTTCTTCCATTAACGATTGCTCAATACGCACAGTCTGAATCTTTGACAGGTTTTGCAGCAACCTTTACCAATATTAATGGTTTCTGGTACAACTTTGTATTCTTTCTCATGATCGTAATATTTACCTATTTCTACACAGCTATTACTGTTAATCCAAATCAAATGGCTGAAGACATGAAAAAGAACGGAGGATTTATACCTGGTGTAAAACCCGGTCGACGTACCGCCGATTTTATTGATACAGTAATGTCAAGAATTACATTTCCAGGATCACTCTTTTTGGGATTGGTTGCAATTATGCCTGCTTTCGTAAGCTTAATAGGGGTAAATCAGCAATTTGCACAATTCTATGGTGGAACATCACTTCTCATTTTGGTAGGTGTTGTTTTGGATACTCTTTCACAAATTGAAAGTCATCTGTTGATGAGGCATTACGATGGATTAACGAAATCGGGTCGAATCAAAGGAAGATCCTCTTCGGGAATGTAACCTGGACTCATTATTTATCATGGGATTGATCAAGAGTACAGAAGAAATTGAATTAATAAGAATAAGTTCTTTACTTGTTGGTAAAACATTAGCTGAAGTTGCAAAGCATATTCAGCCAGGGATTACAACAGCAAAACTTGACAGGATTGCTGAAGAATTTATCCGTGATCATGATGCAATACCCGGATTTAAAGGGTATGGCGGATTTCCCGGAACACTTTGCACATCTGTCAACAATCAGGTTGTACACGGAATTCCAGGTAAATATGAGCTCAAAGACGGCGACATTGTTTCGGTTGATTGTGGAGTTAAGAAAAACGGATACTTTGGTGATTCAGCCTTTACTTTCACCATTGGTGAAGTTGACGAAGAAGTATTAACACTGTTGAAACGTACCCGCGAATCCCTAAATTTGGGAATAGAAGCCGCAGTTGCAGGAAACAGGGTAGGCGACATTGGTTTTAGCATTCAGCAATATTGTGAATCATTTGGCTATGGAGTTGTAAGAGATTTGGTAGGACATGGTTTGGGTAGCGAATTGCATGAAAAACCTGAAGTACCAAACTTTGGGAGAAGAGGAACCGGCAAAGAGTTGAAAGAGGGAATGGTGCTGGCCATTGAACCAATGATCAACCTGGGTAAGAAAAAAGTTTATCAGGCTTCCGATGGATGGACAATTATCACAGAAGATGGTAAACCTTCAGCACACTTTGAACACGACATTGTTGTAAGAAAAGGCAAAGCTGAGATTTTATCGACATTTGATTTTATCGACGAAATATTGAAAAACAAGAATTAATAAGCTGATAATTTTTTATGGCTAAACAAGCAGTAATAGAACAAGACGGTACCGTTATTGAATCTTTGGGTAATGCAATGTTCAGGGTAGAACTTGAAAATGAGCATGTAATTACAGCTCATATTTCGGGGAAAATGCGCATGCACTACATCAAGATACTTCCCGGTGATCGTGTTAAAATTGCGATGTCGCCGTATGATTTATCAAAAGGTAGAATTACATTTAGATACAAGTAATAAATAAAGGTATGAAAGTTCGAGCTTCAATTAAGAAAAGAACTGCCGATTGTAAAATCGTGCGTCGTAAGGGCAGACTTTACGTAATTAACAAGAAAAATCCAAAGTTCAAACAAAGACAGGGTTAATAATCAATAACTAATAATAAATTATGGCACGTATTGCAGGTATTGATATACCAAGAAATAAAAGAGGTGTCGTTGCGCTGACCTATATCCACGGAATAGGAAGAAGTCTCGCTGCCGAGATTCTCCTGCGGGCGGAAGTAGATATCAACAAAAAAGTCCAGGATTGGGACGACGAAGAACAGAATAAGATTCGTGGTTTGATCAGTGACGATTATAAAGTTGAAGGTGCGCTGCGCTCAGAAGTACAAATGAACATAAAGAGGCTGATGGATATCGGTACCTATCGCGGGATCCGTCACAGAATCGGGTTGCCTTTAAGAGGTCAGACCACAAAAAACAATGCACGTACCCGTAAAGGCCGTAAAAAAACTGTTGCCAATAAAAAGAAAGCACCAACAGGTTAATGTTTAATGCGCTGCATATTTGTTTGCTAATAATCAGAAAGAAAAGAATATAAGATGGCAAAATCAGGTAAAACAGGAAAAAGTACAAAGAAAAAAGTTGTTAAGGTAGAACCATACGGAAGGGCATATATCAGTGCTTCCTTCAACAACATCATCATTACTTTGACCAATAGTACAGGCCAGGTGATTTCTTGGTCATCCTCCGGAAAAATGGGTTTCAGGGGGTCGAAAAAGAATACACCGTATGCTGCACAAACTGCCGCCGAAGACTGTGCAAAAACAGCATTTGATCTCGGTTTAAGAAAAGTAAAAGTCTATGTTAAAGGTCCGGGTTCAGGAAGAGAATCTGCGATCAGGACCATTCACTCTTCAGGTATCGAAGTTACTGAGATTAACGACGTAACACCATTGCCACACAATGGTTGCCGTCCTCCCAAAAGGAGAAGAGTTTAATTTATTCAACATTTTTAAAACAAGGATAAAAAAATGGCAAGATATACAGGGCCAAGAACAAAGATTTCAAGAAAATTTGGTGAACAAATTTACGGACCGGATAAATACTACGAAAAGAAGAGTTATCCTCCCGGACAACATGGCTTGAATAAGAGAAGGAAAAAAGCTTCAGAGTATGGAATTCAGCTTGCTGAAAAACAAAAAGCCAAATATACCTATGGGATACTTGAAAAGCAATTTCGTAATACCTTTCACAAAGCCTCCAAGAAAAAAGGCATTACCGGTGAGGTTTTACTTCAACTCATCGAATCGCGTCTTGATAATGTTGTTTATCGTTTGGGAATATCGCCTTCACGCGCCGGAGCTCGTCAGTTGGTTTCCCATAGGCATATTTTGGTAAATGGTAAAATTACAAACATCCCATCCATGCTTGTGCGTCCTGGTGATGTAGTTGCAGTTAGGGAAAGGTCTAAATCCCTTGAAGCTGTTACTGAATCATTGGCTTCCAGATCATCTGGTTTTTCATGGTTGGAATGGGATGAAGAAAAATTTGCCGGCAAATTCCTGAATTACCCCGAAAGGGAAGAAATTCCGGAAAATATCAACGAGCAACTTATCGTTGAGCTTTATTCTAAATAATATTTTCCCAAACTTATTTTTCATAAAAACCAAAAGGTTTACATTATGGCAATTTTAGCATTTCAAAAGCCCGACAAAGTGATAATGGTCGAATCGGACGATTACCGCGGTAAATTTGAATTCCGTCCCTTGGAACCGGGATTTGGCATTACCATCGGTAACTCTCTGCGTCGCATCCTGCTTTCTTCACTCGAGGGGTTTGCCATTACAAATATTAGGATTGATGGGGTTGACCAGGAGTTTTCTGCCATCAAGGGAGTGGTTGAGGATGTTACTGAGATTATTTTAAATCTTAAACAAATTAGGTTTAAACGTTTGGTTGAGGATGATTCAACCGAGAAGATACACATTGTAATCTCAGGACAGGATGACTTTAAAGCCGGCGATATTAATAAATATCTGTCAGTTTTTCAGGTTCTGAATCCCGAAGTAGTAATTTGTAGTATGGATCCTTCCGTAAAGCTGTCAATCGAATTAACCATCAATAAAGGACGTGGTTATGTGCCGGCTGAAGAAAATAAAGAACTTAATGCGCCCATTGGCACAATATCAATCGATTCGATTCACACTCCAATCAAAAATGTGACTTTCGTTATCGAAGATTTCAGGGTTGAACAAAAAACCGACTACGAGAAACTCGTAATGGATATTTTAACTGATGGATCAATCCATCCAAAAGATGCCCTGAAAGAAGCTGCCAAAATTTTAATACACCATTTTATGCTCTTCTCAGATGAGAAAATAACTCTTGAAAGAGAAGAAAAAAATGTAACAGAAGAGTTTGACGAAAATTCATTGCACGTAAGGCAGTTGCTCAAAACAAAGCTCGTGGATATGGATCTCTCAGTAAGAGCTCTCAACTGTTTAAAAGCTGCCGACGTTGAAACCCTTGGGGATTTGGTCGCTTTTAATAAAAATGATCTGCTCAAATTCCGGAACTTTGGAAAAAAATCACTTACTGAGTTGGAAGAACTCGTAAAATCAAAGAGCCTCGAGTTTGGGATGAATGTTTCGAAATATAAATTAGACAAGGAATAATTGAACCATGAGACATCGTAAGAAATTCAATCACTTAGGCAGAACCAGTTCGCACCGCAAAGCTATGCTTTCGAATATGGCTACTTCTTTGATCTTGCATAAAAGGATTACTACAACCACAGCAAAGGCAAAAGCCCTCAGATCGTATGTTGAACCCCTAATCACCCGGTCGAAAGACGATACAACCCACTCAAGAAGAACTGTATTCAGCTATTTGCAAAGCAAAGAAGCTGTTACTGAATTGTTCAGGGAAGTAGCTACTAAAATTGCTGAACGCCCGGGAGGTTATACCCGAATTATAAAAATGGGGAATCGTTTAGGTGATAATGCTGATATGTGCCTGATTGAGCTTGTTGATTACAACGAACTATTGTTGGGTGGAGCTCAGGAAGCTGAAAAGAAAACTGCAGGCAGGAGAAGAAGAAGAAAAGGAACCGCCACAGGAAAAGAACAGCAAGAAACCAAACCCGGAGTTCCCATAACAAACAATGTTGGAAAAGCAGCTCCGGCGGCAGAAGAAAAACCTGCAGAGGATCCAAAATCCGAAACAACAGCAGTTGTCCAGAATGAAGCCGAAGTAATAGAAGCAAAAACTGAAATTGCATCCAATGAAGAAAAATCTGAAGCCGATAACACAAAGGCAGATGATAATGAAGTTTCAGAAGAGGAAAATACAGAGAAAAAAGCTGAATAAATCACAATTGTGTTAAACAATTGTTAAGGATAAAGCATTTTGTGCTTTGTCCTTTTTTTGTAATAATCACAATGTAACTTTGTAAAAAAAAATTAATAGTTATGAGCGCAATAATCAATATTCACGCAAGACAAATCCTCGATTCACGGGGAAATCCAACCATCGAGGTTGAAGTATTAACAGAAAATGGTGTTTATGGCCGTGCTGCTGTGCCCTCCGGTGCATCAACCGGTATTCACGAAGCCGTTGAGCTTCGTGATGGTGATAAAAACAGATATCTTGGAAAAGCTGTTACCAGAGCTGTTCATAATGTAAACAATGTTTTGGCTGATGAGCTCAAAGGAATGTATGTTTTTGATCAGGTGGCCATCGATAGGAAAATGATCGAGCTTGATGGCACGCCCAACAAAGCGAATTTTGGCGCAAATGCAATACTTGGTGTTTCGCTGGCTTGTGCCAAAGCTGCTGCCATCGAATCAAATCAGGATCTGTACCGCTATGTTGGTGGTGTAGGTGCAAATACGCTGCCCATCCCGATGATGAACATTCTCAATGGTGGCTCTCATGCAGACAACAGTATCGATTTCCAGGAGTTTATGATCATGCCTGCCGGTGCACCAACATTCAGCGAAGCCATGCGCATGGGCTCCGAAATATTTCACAACCTGAAATCCGTACTCAAAAAAATGGGGCATTCTACCAATGTTGGTGATGAAGGAGGTTTTGCTCCAAATTTAAAATCCAACGAAGAGGCAGTAAAAGTAATTCTGGAAGCCATCGAAAAAGCAGGTTATAAACCCGGCGAAGATGTTTATTTGGCTCTTGACCCTGCCTCATCCGAATACTTTATTCCTGAAGAAAATGTTTACCACCTCAAATGGTCAACCGGCGAAAAATTAACTCCTTCTCAAATGGTTGATTTTTGGAATGGCTGGATATCAAAATATCCGATTATTTCTATCGAAGATGGCATGGCTGAAGATGACTGGACCGGCTGGAAATTGATGACTGAAAAAATGGGAGGCAAAATCCAGCTTGTTGGAGATGATCTTTTTGTAACTAACACTAAACGATTGCAGCAGGGTATCGACAAAGGTGTGGCCAATTCGATACTTGTTAAGGTAAACCAGATTGGAACCCTCACCGAGACCATCGAAGCAGTTAACCTTGCTTACCGAAATTCCTATACTGCCGTGATGAGTCATCGCTCAGGTGAAACTGAGGATACAACCATTGCCGATCTGGCTGTTGCTTTAAATACGGGTCAGATAAAAACAGGTTCTGCAAGCCGTTCCGACAGAATTGCAAAATACAACCAATTGCTGCGCATCGAAGAGTCGCTGGGTGAGATGGCTTACTATCCAGGGAAAAATTTTAAGTACGCAAAATAATTATTGAAGAAAGCGTTTTTGGTCAAAGATTTGCATCAATCTTCATCTTTTTAACTTTAAATAGAAAAATTATGAGAAATATTTATTTTGTAACGATGCTTGTAATCCTTGCTATTGCAATCATTACGCCTGCAAACCTGAACGCTCAGGATTGTAAATTCTTCATTCCTACTGAAGTTGGGACTTCTCTCGATTTTACCTTCTACAATAAAAAGGGAAAGGAAGAGTCATACCAGACACAGAAAATAACAGGAACAAAAGTGGTTGATGGGGCAACAGTTGTTGAGGTGGAAGCAACAACCAAAACAAAGAAAAATCAGAATGATGGTGTGGTAACTACCTTTGATCTTAAGTGCGATGGTGGTAATTTTTACATGAATATGAACGATTTTACTGCGACAACTAATTATCAGCAGTATGAAAAATCGCCGGATTTGGAGGTGGTAGTTAATTCTGAAGATTTGTTTTATCCATCCGACATGGCTGTGGGTCAAAAATTGCCTGACGGCAGGGTTGAAATCTCTGTAGGAAACAGCGGAATCCGCTTGTTTGGTTCAACAATTACCATTAAAGACCGCAAGGTGGAAGCAGCGGAAACGCTTACAACGCCTGCCGGAACCTTCGAGTGTCTAAAAATTAGTTCGGTGATTGTTACCGAAGCAAGCATGTCGATGGAAACAAAAACAGTTCAATGGATTGCTGAAAATGTCGGGGTTGTGAAAACCGAAAATTTATCAAAAGATGGAAAATTAGTGGGTTCACAGGTTCTCACTGCAATTAAGAAATAACAATTGAATTCCGAATATTAATAAGCCCCTCTCCCGGGGCTTTTTTTGTGCCCTTCAAAAATGTCTTTTTAAACTGAGCAATCAATCGCTATGAATAATTATTTGTGAGAAGGTGAGTTGCAAACCTGACTATTTAAACTTATGGACTGAGTTTTTGTTTAAGTAAAACCATTGTTTTTCTTACTTTTACTCCCTTATTATAGTTTTATGAAACCCAAAAAAGAATTCAAAAATAAGGAACTTGAAACATTTTGGCTGAATTTTCAAGAGCAGGCCGAAAAGGAAATATTTGCTGTTTTTGATCAAAATCTCAAGGAAATTACAAAGCTGATTACGGCCTACAAAAACAGGTACGAAAAGCTTTCTGTTGCAATAAAGGCAGAACCTGAAAACATTAATCACCTTCGCGAATTTAATATTGGCCTGCTTGAGTTGTTGGATAAATCTCAAAATGCTTTGCTCGGGTTTGATTACGATAATATTTTCACACACTACCTTTCAACCCTTGAAAATGAAAGCTCCCGACTTCCTCAGTCACTTCGCAAAAGTGAGATCTTCGCAGGATATCAATTATCAATTCATGATAAGTTGCTTTCTCTAATCAAAAAATCCCGAATTAATCTTGAACTTTTTATTTCTGTTGGATTAAAAAAAATTGGGAACATTTACCGCAAAATCAGGAAGAAACCACTTCAAAAAGTTGAGACGTTCAGACATCGGAAAATTCCATTTCGCCGTATGGTCAGAGATTTTGCAGGTACGCAACTAATCAACGATCTTAGCTCAAAACTCAATCAAACCATTAAAGGTAAAAATTCGGTGCTGTTGAGATTATGGAAATTTGATGAAGCATTTGATTTGCAATTACAGTTGTGTTTTTCAGAAAATTCAGGACGTGGCATCGTAAATCTGGTAGATATTGATGCCCTGAATAAAACGATTGATGTGTTAAAGGAAGAAATTTCGGGATTGCAAAATAAGGTAAAGGAATGGGTAAGTGCCGCTCTGGCTGAAAGCATCTATAAACTTGATGCTGCCATGCAAATTATTGATACCCCTGATTTACCATATATGAGATTTCATGCTTCAAGGTTGTTGGAAAATAAGCAAGTGGTTTTAAAAAGTCTCGGAAGTGGCATAAAAAACTGGAACAATACTCAAATAACACTATTTGACGATTGGGCTGTGGATGTGGAAATTGTGTTGCTTTATTATTCGGTACTAAATTATTACGATGAACTTAAACTGAAAATAGACACTTTTATCAATACCCAGCTCACCATCAATTTCGATCAGCTTGAAAATTTTATAAAGGCTTCGGGCGAAAGAATTAGTAAAAATAATACGACAGCCCGTAAAATGGAAGCTGCTTTGAAAAGTGAACGACAATTGATTAGCTCTGAGCTTATCGATACCTTGCTTTCAAAAATAATCGAAAAATTATCAGGAAGTTATACAGATGATATTGAATTGTTCAGAAATAAGGCCGCTGATTTATTTGCCAAAATTTCTGATCGTCGCGGATTTATCAAAAGCACAAGCTACGAACGAAGTGTGAAAGACAGCGAAATCAATTATATTTCACCACGCGATCTTTTGAGTTTTGAAGCCATACCACATTTTGAATCAGCTCTGGAAAAAATAAAAAACTTGGTTATCGATTCAATGGAGAAGGTAAGAATCAAACTCATGGCCATGGGTACGGTTTGCGATTTTAGTCTCGAATCGGCAGGAATTTTTCTGGAACAAAATAGAAAAGAAATAAAGGGTACCGAAAAAGTTGCACTTGAGGGATATGAACGTGCGCTAACTTATGTGCATGAAGCCGTGCAACTGATGGACAACATCCGAAAAGTTCCCCTCGATAATCTGGAAACTGCCATCCATGAATTCAATGCCGAAATTCAAAGTTTAAAAAATACAGAGAACATTTTTGAGCTCAACCTGCGCCTTGCCAGAATAAGGGCATATGAGCGATCGAAGAAAGCAAGACAGGATGCTGTAAAGTGGGTTCAGGGCATCATTCCCCAAATATTTAGTTATTTAACTACTCGTTTTCATCAATTCAACGAAGTTGTTGATGTGATTAAATTGAAGATGGAAATGTCGGTGGAGAAAAAACAAATTTCGTTCGAAGTTTCTGAATTTATAAGGCAAACAGAGCTGGCATTAAAAAAATTACCTTTTGTTTATCAACGCCTCTATCAATTGCAGCCTACCGATGAAGAACGCTTTTTTGTGAATAGAAAAAAAGAGATCAGCTTATTGGAAATGGCTTTCGACGACTGGTTGCGCGAACGCTTTGTAATTGTGGCAGTGTTGGGTGAAAAGGGTAGCGGACTTACCTCATTTTTGAGCTATTACAAAAGAAATAATATAAATGATTTTCCGGTAATCCATAAATCGGCCGATCAAAAAGTGTATGAACCTGACCAATATTTCAAGTTTTTTGCTGAAATTCTGGATGTCGAAAAATTTACATCCAACGATGAAATTATAGAGCACATCCAGGGCTTTGGAGAAAGAAAAGTTTTCATTCTCGAAAACCTTCATTATTTCTTTCTTAAGAAAGTGCATGGGATGATTTGCCAGAAAATGCTTTTTGAACTGATGTCGAATACGGTAAATAAGATTTTCTGGATTGGTACCTACACCATAAATTCCTGGGACTATCTCGACAAAACCATTCAGATTTCTGATTATTTCGTGAGGGAAATAAGATTGGAAAAAATGAATAGCGAAAATCTGCGCGAAATCATTTTTAAGCGAAATAAACTCAGCGGGTATAAAGTTCGGTTTGAAACTCCGGAAGAACTGCTTCAATCGCGTTCATTTTCTAAATTGGATGACAATGCAAAACAGGAATATCTCGATTCACATTATTTTGATAATTTAACTTCGATTTCCAACGGCAATGTTAGCCTTGCACAGCTTTACTGGCTGCGATCCACCCGCAACGTTACCGAAGACACCATTAGCGTAGGCTCGGGTTTTGATATTGACCTTTCGTTTGTAAAAGAAATAAAATCGGAATACCTCTTTGCGCTATATACCATTTTGATACACGATGGCCTGACCTTGAAAGATTACGCAAAGCTTTTTAACCTGCCTGAATCGGTTTGTCGCAATTTGCTTATTCCGATGCTTGAAAAAGGATTGCTCATCAGGCCAAAGGAGAAATTTAATATCAATCCGATCATTTTCAGGCACATAGTTAGTTTTTTAAGATCCAAAAACTTTTTTTAGTTAATATTATTAAGATGAAAAATACCATAATACTTTCGATATTGCTTTTTGGTTTACTTATTTTTTCGGGTTCTTTTGTTGCACAGGATACTGTGCCTCCTGCCATTTCTGATAGTGGCAAGTCTGTTTCAGAAAACAGAGATACAATAAATGTAGCTCATCAAAAGGAACTTGCAAGTGATCGATCCTCACTTCCCTCAAATATGCCGGTAAATATTGATACCGCTGCAATGGAGAGGAATGTTGATTCTACAAAATTCTTTTCAGGCAACATCCTGAAGGACGTTGGTGAAAAGGTTCCTGAAAAACCAAGGGATGTACTCAAATCCATTTCATTTTCAAAAATTTTCTGGACACTGGTTTTGTTGTTCTTTGGTTATTACTTAATTAAGATAATTCTTAAAATTTTGACATTGATTGCCGAGGGCAGAGCCAGGCTTCGGATTGCCATTAAAAGTATTATTCCTGTGGTAAGGATTGTGATATGGGGAATCATCGTTTTTGCCATTATCAAAGGGATTTATGACCCTCCTTTTGAAACGGTAATTGCAGTTACAGCTTCTGTTGGGATTGCCGTTGGCTTTGCCGCCCAGGATTTGCTTAAAAATGTTTTTGGTGGTGCCGCACTACTGCTTGACCGCCCATTTGCGGTTGGCGATAAAATTGATACCGGGAAATATTATGGTGAAGTGATCGAAATAGGCCTGAGGGCTACAAGGATCGTTACCGCCGACGACTCGGTGGTGGCGGTTCCCAACGCTGAGCTGATAAACTCTTCTGTGTCCAATTCAAATTCCGGCGAACTGAATTGTCAGGTGGTGGCCGAAATTTATCTCCCCATTGATGTAGATACCGAAAAAGTAAGAAAAATTGCCATCGAATCAGCTCAGGTTTCGCGCTTTGTATATTTAAAAAAACCAATCGTTGCCTTGTTTTTTAACGAGGTTAAAGAAAGGCGATCCTACCTAAAACTGCGGCTCAAGGCCTATGTGATGGATATTCGTTATGAGTTTGCCTTTAAAAGCGATATGACCGAAATCGTAATACGTGAGCTTTTGGCCGCAGGCATTATTAACAAAGAAGAACTCTTTTAAAGCAAATTTATGAATCTGCTGAAAATAATTGATTAGGTCAAAAGGTTCGATTCTATGAACCTTACCGGATTGTTTCTATAATTTAGGTAATATTTGCATGGATTTATTTTTCAGGGAGAATAAAATTAATTTGGTTCTCAAATTTGCAAAATGGAATATTAATTTTGCCGGCTGATGAAAAAAGCTGCTGTTATATTCATTTTATGCGTAATCATGTTTCAGATGATTGGCGTGTTTTTGCTATTTAAACTGAAACAAAACCAAATCAGGCAGGAAGTGAAAATGCAGCTTAAAGCAGGAGTTTCTGAATCGGAATTGACTATTTTTTCCTTCTGCACCAAAGATGCAAATACCATCAAATGGGTTGATGACAACGAATTTGTTTATCATGATCAAATGTATGATGTTGTGAAAACCCTTAAAATTGCTGATCAAACAGTGTATTACTGCTTGCCTGATTATGAGGAAACCAGGCTTTTCGCAAAGTTGAATATTATTGTTGCCGGTGAAATGGGTAAAGACAAAACCAATTCGGGAAAAAGAATAAAAATTTTTGTAAACTGGTTCTATTCTGAAGCCCTTCCTCCGGGTAAAGTTATTGAAAATGATCTCAAAAATATCCAAACACCTTATTGTTTAGTTGCTGTAAACAGGGTTGAGACACCCGAAACACCACCTCCACGCCGCTTGTTTTCAAATATGTAAATTGTTTTCAGGTTTTTAAATTCGCAGCATTCCAATTGATTTTTTTAAAAGCCAATCCTTTATAAATTGAGGGAAATGAATAGCATGTGCTATCATCATGCCCTTGATGGATAATTGTTTTATTATACGTTTAACATTGTTGAAAATGAGTACATTTAAAATGAAAAAATATTTTATATTACTGTTATTTATTTGCACCGGCATTTATTCGAGTGCCCAGCAAATTACAGTGAAAGATAACGTAACTCTTCAACCTCTTGAATTTGTTACGGTGTATAGTTTGTCGCTCAACGCTTCTGCCATGACCAACATTAAGGGACAGGCAGATTTGAGCGACTTCAAAGGTGCTGACGACATCAAAATCAGGCTGGTTGGTTACCAGGGGCAGCAAATGAGTTTTGATGCTCTGCAAAATCTAAATTTTATAATCAGCCTTGAACCCTCACAGGTTTACCTTGATGAAGTTGTGGTTTCGGCCAATCGCTGGACACAGGAGAGTGTGGATGTGCCAAACAAAATTACAGCCATCTCACCGGGACAGATAAGTTTGCAGAACCCGCAAACAGCAGCCGATTTGCTTAATAATACCGGCGGGGTGTTTATCCAGAAGAGCCAGTTGGGCGGCGGCAGCCCCATGATAAGGGGATTTGCTGCCAATCGTGTTTTGATTACCGTGGACGGAGTGCGGATGAACAATGCCATTTTCAGAAGCGGCAACCTGCAAAATGTGATTTCTGTTGATCCTTTTGCGGTAAGGCTTACAGAAGTGGTGTATGGCCCGGGAGCAGTAATTTATGGCAGCGATGCCATTGGCGGAGTGATGAATTTTTACACCCTGAGACCGGTTTTTGCTACCAATGGCAAACCATTGGTCAAAGCAAATGCAGTAGTGCGATATGCCTCAGCCAATACCGAAAAAACCGGACACCTTGATTTCAATATTGGTTTAAAAAAATGGGCTTTTACCACAAGCATCAGTTATTCCGATTTTGATGATTTAAAAATGGGAAGCAAGGGCCCTGACGATTACCTCAGGCCTGAATATGTGCAAACCATAAATGGCATTGATTCCATTGTGCCAAACTCCGATCCCAAAGTGCAGGTTCCCACAGCTATGAATATGCTCAACCTGATGCAAAAAATTAGATTCAGCCCCAGCGAAAATTGGGATTTTGTTTATGGATTTCATTATTCCACAACGTCCGATTATTCCCGTTACGATCGCCTGATCCGGTACAAAGGCGATAATCTGCGATCGGCGCAATGGTATTACGGACCACAAGTTTGGATGATGAACAACCTTACGGTGACCAGTAGGCTGTCAACCAAAATTTACGACAGGTTTGGGATAACTCTGGCGCATCAATATTTTGAGGAAAGTCGCCACGACAGAGATTACCGTAAAACAACGCTGGCAAACCGCATCGAGGAGGTGAATGTGGTTTCGTTGAATTTTGACATTGATAAAAAACTATCGGAAAACCAAACCCTTTACTATGGCGCAGAAATGC
>JAIOZV010000028.1 GCA_021740425.1 Bacteroidales bacterium
GTATCTGGATGAAAATCCTACCATAAAACGAAGTTTTGAGGAACAATTGATTATCGGATCAGGATACACCATCACCTTTAGCAACCAGGCCATCAACAAAAACCACAATTATTTTATGGTAAGCCAGGGGCTTGAATTGGCTGGAAATTTAGCCAATTTTTTAAGCTCCGGAATTCAGGGTAACAGGCCTTCACCTGAAAACCAGCATGAACTGTTTGGCGTTCCCTATTCACAATATGTGAGGCTAAGAAATGAAATGAGGTATTTCCTGAATATTGGGCGTCACGATCAGGTGGGTATCAGAACGATTGCTGCCACAGCCATACCTTATGGTAATTCGGCTACCATACCTTATGTGAAGCAATTTTTTGTTGGAGGAACCAATAGTGTGAGGGCTTTCAGAGCCAGAACCCTGGGCCCCGGGACTTATTCTCCGCCCGATTCATTATCGAATCTCTATGTGGATCAGTCTGGCGATATTAAATTGGAAGCATCTCTGGAGTACCGTTTTCCTATCTATGGCTATTTGAAAGGCGCTATATTTGTTGATGCCGGAAATATTTGGCTGGTTAACGAAGACGAACAACGACCGGGCGGCAAGTTTGATTTTAAAACTTTTGCCAAAGAATTTGCCTTTGGTTCAGGACTTGGGCTTCGCATAGATTTCAGCTTTGTGGTCATCCGTTTGGATCTTGCTTTTCCACTGCGCAAACCCTACTTGCCCGATGGTGAAAGATGGGTATTTGATGATATCCAATTGGGGAATTCTTCGTGGAGGAAAAACAACATGGTATTCAATCTTGCAATTGGTTATCCATTTTAGTGGAAGCGGCTTATGCTTTCCTAAGTGTAAATCCAAAAGTAGTTCCTACATCTATTCTGCTTCTCACATTAATGGTTTGGTCATGAGCCTCAATAATATGTTTTACAATGGCAAGACCCAATCCGGTGCCCGATTTTTCCTTATTGCGGGCGCTCTCGGTTCGGTAAAATCTTTCAAACACACGAGGAATTTCGTTTGGTGCAATTCCGGATCCATCGTCGGTAATTTCGATGAGAATATTCTCGTCCATATCAAAAAAACTCACCTTGGTTTTCCCCTGTTTTGAGGCGCCATATTTAATGGAGTTATCGAGCAAGTTCACCAAAACCTGGCGTATCCATTTCTTGTCGGCTTTAACCATTATGGGTTTATCATATTTGTCGGCCAAGCAAAATTCTTTTTTTTTCTTTCTGGCTTTGATTTCAAGAAACTCGAACACTTCCTGGGTCAGTTCGATGATATCAAATTTTGTTATTCGCAGGCTGATTTGGGAGGTCTCAAGATTTGAAATGGTTTCCAGATCTTCAACAATGGCAATCATTCTGTTGATGCTTTTTTCGGTGCGAAGCAAATATTCTCTGTTTATCGTTGGGTCTTCCAGCCCGCCATCGAGCAGGGTAAGCACGTATCCCTGAATATTAAAAATGGGGGTTTTCAGTTCGTGATAAATATTTCCCAAAAAATCGCGCCGGTAAAGCTCATTTTTTTTCAGCTCCTCGATTTCAAGTTTTTTGGTTTCGCCCCATTCCAGCACTTCCTGGTTGATACTTTCGATGCTTTCGGTTTTAAATTCTCGTTTCTCAACCTTAACACCTTTTTGTCGTTTCAGGTTGTAAATGGTTTTGTAAACCAACCTGATTTTTTGATAGATGAATTTTTCGAGCGTGTATTTAAACGAATAAAAAACAAAGACAAAAAGAAGCAAATCAACCACAATTAAAATGAGCCAGTTAAAACCTGATGTAAGTATTGAAATAGTGCTGTAAATTATTGTAAAAAACAGAACAACAATCAGCGCATTGCTAAAGGAAAGCTTTGAAGGACTGGCGTTTTTCATTACAACTCCATCTTGTAGCCAACGCCTTTGATTGTTTTGATGCTGTCAAGGCCTACTTTTTCACGAATTTTTCTCACATGCACATCAATAGTACGATCACCAACAATTACATCGTTGCCCCAAACTCTCGAAAATATTTCCTCACGGGTAAATACCTTATTTGGTTTTGAGGCCAGTAACATCAACAGTTCAAATTCTTTTTTGGGCAATGAAATTTCCTGATCCCCCTTAATAATAAGATACCGCTCTCTGTCGATGATGATATCCTTGAATTTTATTTCTTCTGATTTTTCTTCAGGAACCTGGTACCTGCGCAATAAAGCTTTAATCCGGCTTATCAAAACTTTAGGCTTAACCGGTTTGGTGATATAGTCGTCAGCCCCTGCATCAAAGCCTGCAATTTGGCTGTAATCTTCACCGCGTGCTGTTAAAAAAACGATGATTGTATTGCTCAGTTCAGGAATACTTCTTATTTCACCACATGTTTCAATTCCGTCAAGCTTTGGCATCATCACGTCCAGAATTATCAAATGAGGGTTTTCTTCTTTTGCAATTTTAATGGCATCCTTTCCATTTCTTGCGGTAACTACTGTGTATCCTTCTTTTTTCAGGTTGTAACCGAGAAACTCAAGAATGTCTTTTTCATCGTCAACAAGCAGAATTTTATGATTTTCTGTTTCCATAATGTTTTATTAGGATTGGCGCGTGTAAATTTAAAATTAATACTTAGTAAAATAATGAAGCATTTCGTAAAGTGCTATTTTATTAGGCGCGTTAAAATTAATATTATTTTTACTTCGTCAAAATGATTGTTAAACACAAACACAAAACATGCATAAAAATTTATTACTCACCACCGGGGTTTTACTAATTATTTCCATTAATGTTTTGAGTCAGGAATTTAACGGAGGTTTTCTGGCAGGAATTGGTGCTGCAGAAATCTCGGGCGACAGGCTCGAAGGACCCAACAAAGCAGGAATATATGCAGGCGCTTTTGTGAACAGATATTTTACCGACAAGTCATCGGTTCAGATGGAGCTCAATTTCATTCAAAAGGGAAGTCGAAAAAATCCTGATTCACTGGATTACAGCACGTATTTGCTGCGATTAAATTATGTAGAATTATTTGTACATTATAAATGGGATTTTGGCACAAGATTCACATTGGAAGCAGGCCCTTCATTGGGCTACCTGATCAACAAGCCCCCTTACGAAGAGGCCAACGGGCAGTTGCTGACTGAGCCGCCTTTTAAGAGTGTTGATTTAAGTGCCAACATTGGTCTGTTTATTGCCTTAACTGAAAGATGGAAATTCAATATAAGATATTCAAACTCCATAATTGCCGTAAGAGCTCATTCCAACGGCCAAACTTACAAGTGGAACAAGGGGCAATATAATGAAGTACTAAGTTTTACCTTTCATTATACATTTAACTAATATAGCTAAATATTGAATAATTTGTAATTTGATGCAATCACAATCCTGATTGTTCAGTGCAAGATTTAATATGAAATTTAAAAAATGATAACTTTGCAAGGAATAAAGTCATTGTTTTGAAATCTTAAATTTGGTGAAAAAGGGAATTTTTTAATCAGGACTAAATGAATGAATCCGGCATAAAAGGAACAATACATTAAATTATTTTTAAGTTTTAATTAAGCCAAAGTTAAGTTTTTGCTTTGCTCTTAAATAGGAATTCCTTTAATTTGCCATAATTTTGGGAGGGGATAACAAAATATTTATTTGAAAACCAGTACAAATTATTAAGACAATGCTGATGTATCTGACTGTTTAGAAACAACTTAAAAAAACACTACAGATTATCAGAAAAAAATCTTTGTCAAAAATTTGTTAATTCGACATTAATTTTTTGTTATTTTGTCTTAAAATAGGGAATTGCAAATACATATGATGCCTTTGAACGGCATTTAATATTTGATAAATCTTAAAAATAACTAACATGTTTAATTTTAATTATTAACCAAAACTTCAATTATGAGAAAATTTACACTTTTCCTTGCATTGATTTTTTTCATCGGAATGCAAGTCGTACAAGCGCAAACCAGTACCGTTACGGGTACTGTGACCAACGCTGAAGATGGAAGTACAATACCGGGGGTATCGGTTGTAGTCAAAGGGACAACTTTTGGCACAACTACAGACCTTCAGGGTAAATTTACCTTAAATGTACCTCCTGATGCACAAAGCCTCATTTTCTCATTCGTTGGGATGAAAACCACCGAACGGGCAATTGCAGGAAAATCAGTAATCAATGTGGCTCTTGAGCCTGAAATAACTGCTATTGAAGGGGTAGTTGTTACAGCTCTTGGTATTACCCGTGAGAAAAAATCATTGGGTTATGCTACACAGGAATTGGGTGGTGATGACATTAACACCGTAAAACGTGATAACTTCATCAGCAGCCTTTCAGGTAAAGCCGCAGGTATCCAGGTTAAATCAAACAACAACATGGGTGGTTCAACCAACATTATCATTCGTGGTAATGCTTCTATTACAGGTAACAACCAGGCTTTGATTGTGGTTGACGGTGTGCCCGTGAACAACGACAACACCAACAACAATGGTCAGATTAGTGGACGTTCAGGCTATGACTACGGTAATGCGGCATCTGATATTGATCCGGCAAACATTGCATCAGTTAACGTACTGAAAGGTGCTGCTGCTACTGCACTTTATGGTTCACGCGCTGCCAACGGTGTTATTGAAATCACAACCAAAAAAGGTCAGAAAACCACAGGAGGCACAAGAATTCTTGGCGTAGCCATTTCTTCAAACGTAACTACCGGTTTTGTCGATAAAAGCACTTTCCCAAAATACCAGACCAATTATGGTGGGGGTTATGGCCCATACTACAGTGGTGGAGACTATCCTGGATTGTACGAATATGACTTTGATGGTGATGGTACTGACGATTTGGTAGTTCCAACTACCGAAGATGCGTCAATGGGTGAAAGATTTGATCCAAACCTCATGGTTTATCAATATGATGCTTTTTATCCTTCAAGTCCTAATTACGGCAAAAAAACTCCATGGGTAGCCGGAGCAGCAGGTCCTATCGAATTCTTTGAAACTCCATGGTCATTCAGCAATAACGTAGATATTACAGGAGGTGGTGAAAAAACAACCTTCAGATTATCCTACACAAATCTTGACCAAACAGGCATTATGCCCAACAGTTCGTTAAAGAAAAACAACTTCCTCTTCAACGGAACTTACGACATTTTAGATAACCTTAAAATTACTGCATCAGCCAACTATGTTAATACCAAAGGTAAAGGTCGTAACTCAACCGGTTACAGCGACAATATCCTTTCTTCATTCCGTCAGTGGTACCAAATGAATGTTGACCTTGATCAGCAAAAAGAGTTGTATGAAATGGCAGAACAAAACATTACATGGAACCCGAATGATGAGAATAACCTTGCCCCAATTTACTGGGATAACCCATATTGGGTGCGTTATCAAAACTATCAGAACGATGAACGTAACCGTTTAATCGCCTATTCACAGGTTGACTGGAAAATCACTGATTACTTAAGCCTCATGGGTCGCGCCTCTATTGATACTTATGATGAGCTACAGGAAGAAAGAAAAGCAGTTGGATCTGTTTCAGGTGAACTTGGTGTTGGCCGTCCTGATGTAACTTCAGGTTATGCCAGACTCGACCGCAGTTTCCGTGAAACAAACTTTGACCTTTTGGCAAAATTCAATAAATATTTAGCTGAAAATCTTAGTTTCAATGCACTTTTGGGAACAAACATCAGAAGATCAAAAGTTGATCAGGTGTATGCTTCTACAGATGGTGGTTTGATTATCCCCGGCCTCTATGCACTTTCAAACAGTGCAAACTCGATGCAACCACCAGAAGAAAGATTATCTGAAATTGGTGTAAACGGTATTTTTGCCGGTGTATCATTGGGCTATAACGAATTGGTTTATCTGGATGCCAATATCCGCAGAGACCAGTCATCTACACTGCCCGAAGAAAACAACGAATACTACTATCCTTCAGTTTCTACAAGTTTCCTTTTCAATAATCTGCTTGAAAGCGCTACCTGGATGCAACTTGGTAAAATTCGTCTGGCGTATGCTCAGGTAGGTAACGATGCCCCCTGGGGAAGCACAAAAGACACCTATGATAACAATGGCCTTTTTGGTGGTGTTGCTATGTTCTCAGTTCCAAACAACAAAGCCAATGCACTTCTCAAACCAGAGCGTACAAGCAGTATTGAAGCCGGTTTGGAAATGGTATTTTTCCAAAACAGATTTGGTTTCGACTTTGCTTATTACAAAAACAATACAGTTGACCAGATTATCCCTGTAGCAGTTTCTTATGCAACAGGTTACTCCGGAAAATATGTAAATGCGGGTGAAGTAGAAAACAAAGGTATTGAGTTAACCTTGCGCGGTACTCCTGTTGTAAACAGCGACTTTCGTTGGGATATTACACTCAACTGGGCTCAGAATAAAAACACTGTTGTAGCACTTGAAGAAGGCCTTGAAAACCTTCAACTTGCTGCCCTTCAAGGTGGTGTTACCATCAATGCACGTGTTGGTGAACCTTACGGTGTGATTCAGGGAACTGACTATGTGTATGAAGTGAAAGATGCAAACGGTAATGTAATTGCTAAATATGACCAACCGATTGTTGGTAGCAATGGATATTACCTGAGAACAGAAACATCCGACAATATTTTGGGTGACATCAATCCTGATTGGAATGCCGGTTTCAACAATGCCTTCTCCTATAAAAACTGGACTTTGAGTTTCCTCATCGACTTCCAACAGGGAGGAAGCATCTTTACACTTGACCAATGGTACGGTATGGCTACCGGTTTGTATGAAGAAACCGATTATACCAACGATTTAGGTAACCCGGTAAGAAGCCCAATAGTTCAAAATGAAGATGGTAGTTACGCATCAAACAGCGGTGGTTTAATTCTCCCAGGCGTTGATGAAGATGGAAATCCTAACACTGTCCGTGTTGAGGGTGGAGATTACAGAGTATTTGGTTACTCAAGGAATCCTAACTCAAAATTCGTTTATGATGCATCCTACATCAAACTCAGGGAATTAGTTATTTCCTACAGTATTCCTAAAGCAGCTCTTGCAAAAACTCCACTTCAGGGCGCTACTTTCAGCCTCGTTGGCTCAAATCTCTGGATCATCAGCAAAGACCTTACACATGCTGATCCTGAAGCTACCCAATCATCAGGTAATGTTCAAGGATGGCAGTCAGGTGTTATGCCGACCACCAGAAATATTGGTTTAACTGTAAATTTACAATTTTAAAACCTTATAAGATATGAAGAAAATAATTTTAGCATTTATAGTATTGATAGGAGTTTCAATCTCTTGTACAAAAGATTTTGAAGACTATAATACAGACAAGAAAAATCCTACTGATGTACCTGGGGAGATGTTATTTGCTAACGCTCAAAAAATATTGGGTGACCAGGTTGCAAGTACAAACGTGAACCTGAATGTGTGGAAACTTTTTGCCCAATACTGGACAGAAACCACATACACAGATGAAGCAAACTATGACATTATCAACAGAACCATTGCTGACCTTACTTTCCGTACCTATTACCGGAACTGCCTTCAAGATTTGAAGGATGCCAAAGCTGTGATCACAGGTACCGAACCTCTGGATGATCTTGATGCTGTGGCTCAGATGAATAAATCCTACGTGATTGATTTGGTATCTGCTTACGCATACCAAAACCTGGTTGATATTTTCGGAGATGTGCCCTATACCGAAGCACTGGATATTGAGAATATTACACCTAAATACGATGATGCAGAATTTATCTATAATGATCTCATTACAAAAGTTCAGGCCGCAGTTGCCGGTATTGATGAATCAGGTGCCGGATTTGGTGATTATGACCTCTATTTTGGCGGTGATCTGGCCATGTGGAAAAAATTCGGGAAATCTTTGCTGGTAAAAATGGGTATCACCATTGGCAATCAGGCTCTTGTTGAAGGAGCTTATGCCGGTGCTTTCCAGGAAGGCGATGTTTGCGAGCTGGCTTATCCGGGTGGTGCCATGTCCAATCCTTTATATCAGGATTTGGTACAAAGCGGACGTAGTGACTTTGTTCCTGCAAACACAATCGTTGACTTGATGAATGGTCTTGAAGACCCACGTCGCCCCATGTATTTTACAGAAGGCCCCGAAGGTGGTTATGTAGGTGGTATTTATGGCGAAAGTAATGCTTTTGCAAACTATTCGCATATTGCCGACAGAATACAGGAACCAACATACGCAATTACATTGATGGATTTTACAGAAATTTCGTTCTACCTCGCCGAAGCTGCTGCTAAGGGCTGGAGTGTTGGTGGAAGCGCAGCTGAACATTATGCAAATGGAATTACTTCATCGTTCGATTACTGGATGGTAGATGGTGCTGCCGATTACATTGCTGCAAATCCTTTTGTTGATATGTCAAGTATTGGTAACCAGGCTTACATTGCTTTCTATGTCAGAGGTTTTGTTGGATACACATCCTACAGAAGATTGGGATTTCCGGCCATGAACCTGCCTCCTGCACCTGCTGAAAGTGCCGATGGTGCTGTTCCAAGAAGGTTTACCTATCCCGTGAACGAGCAAACACTGAACGGTGCAAATCGTCAGGCCGCTGTTGACAAACAATTTAATGGCAGCGACAGACTCTCAGGAAGAATTTTCTGGGATAAATAAGCGATAAATTTTATTAACATGTTATTAAAAAGAGCTGTCAATAAATTGACAGCTCTTTTTGTTGTTAAACATCCACTTTTGTATAAAAATATTTACCGTTGGCAGAATTAAATGGTCATTTAACTGTTTTGATTTTTTACTTACAGTTTAAATAAATAATTTTAACCGGATTTTAAATTCTGCGAATTTTATGACGAACTATCTCAACCTATGACTAATAAGTACTTCATCATCTGCTGCCGTCCTCTTTTTTGCTACCTGATCATTTTATTCTTATCATTGAACACAAATGCTCAAATAAACCAGGAACTGTCAGATTTAAAAGAATATGCCTTGCAACAATATGGCACCAGCAATTTTTTGGTGAATGGTTGGAAATATTTTCCTGATCATTTTAATGCAAAAGGAAATCCATACTTCGATGATCAGGACTGGACAAGTGGCTCGCTGGTGAATTCGGGTGGAGAAACCTTTAGAAACCTCAACCTTCGCTACAACCTGGAAATGGATGAACTGGTACTGAGTCAGGTGCTCAAAAACGGCATCCCCGTTTTTGTGTTGCTGAACAAAGATTTTGTGGTTTCTTTCACCCTGGGCTCGCATAAATTTGTTAAGGCCGAAAGCATTCCATCGGATCCGCAACTAAAAGGCTATGTTGAAGAAATTTTTTCGGGGAAAATCAACTTCTATGTAAAGCACCAAAAAAATTTTGTTGGGAATTACAATGCCAATACCCCTGATGGAAGCATCTCAAAACAAATCACAACCCGCTACCTGCTAACCGGCAATCGATTGATCAGGGTGCAGTCCAAAAATGCTTTTCTCAAAGCTTTTCAGGCATACAGAAAAGAAATTAAAAAATTTATGGCTACCACAAAAATTAACTACAAAAAAGCAACAAATTCGCAGCTTATCGAGCTGATGAAATTTTGCAACGAACGCTGAACATTTACGAGGTTATGAAAAAATCTACATTACTTCTTCTTTTGCTTTTATTATCATTTTTATGGATTAATCTTTACGCCCAGACTTCAGGAATTAAGCTAAGCGAATCTTACAATAATTTGAATTGGCAGCAATTTGCAGCAAAAGCTGAAACAGAGCTGAATATCAGTTTTTTTTATTACCCCGATTCAATTCCCGATATTGCAATAACATTTTCGCACCCCAACAATGATTTGATCTTTGTTTTGAATGAAAATTTTAAACAGTATCATATCAAAGCATCTGCTGATACGAAGGGAAACATTTTCATGAATAAAGAAAATGTTATAAAAACAAAGCTCCCCGATGATTTTTTTTCGCTCAGCATGAGCAATAAGCTGAACGAAACGTCGGCAAAGGAAATCATCGACAGGGACGAGTTTTTGAAAACCAACCATGAATACATTTCCAAAACCTTTGTTGTTGGCAATAAAAAAGCCGGGGTGTATATATCTGAAGCTGCCGTAACAGGAAAAATTCTGAGCTTTAACGACAGCCTGCCCTTGCCGGGGGCAACCATTTATATCGACCAACTCGAAAAAGGAGCAGTTACCGATAATAATGGCTTTTTCACTTTAGCAGTGCCCAAGGGCAAATATAACCTGAAGGTGAGAAATGTCGGGTATGAAGAAACCAGTTTTAAGGTTGAGGTTTTGTCGTCAGGGAGCCAGGATTTTTACATCCTTAAAAAAGTGTTCCTGATGGAAACGGTGGAAATTCGTTCGGAGGCCGACCACAACGTTAAAAGTGTTCAGATGGGTGTGGAAAAAATATCCATCAAGGACATCAAAGAAATTCCGACTGTGCTTGGTGAGCGAGATATTATAAAGGTTGCACTGCTTTTACCAGGAGTGCAATCCATTGGCGAAGGCTCTTCCGGGTTTAATGTGCGAGGAAGCCCTGCCGACCAAAACATTTTTTATATCAGCGATGTGCCGGTTTATAACACATCACACCTTTTCGGATTCTTTTCGGCTTTTAATTCAGATGCCATCAGCGAGTTCAAATTGTACAAAAGCAGTATCCCTGCAAAATATGGAGGGAGGCTTTCTTCAATTTTCGACATCCAGCCCTGGCAAGGCAACATGGAAAAATTCGGTGCCCGTGGAGGAATAAGCCCCATCACTGCCCGCTTGCTTGCAGAAGGTCCGATTATTAAAAATAAACTCAGCTACATGGCCGGTTTCAGAGCCACTTACAGCGATTGGGTACTCAATTTTGTAAATGTACCTGAGGTTAAAAACAGCAAGGGAAATTTTGGTGATGGCATTGTTAATTTAACCTACGACCTTAATGCCAGGAACCGGATAAAACTTTTTGGCTATTACAGCTATGATAATATAAACCTCGCATCGAAAGTAAACAACAGCTATGAAAATACCGGGGCTTCTATCAATTGGTACCACTCATTCAATAAAAACAATGGCTTTGATTTTTCATTTGCTTCAAGTATTTATAATTTTACCGAAGACAATTACGAATACAGCGTTTCGGCCTATAGCCTGAATTACGAACTGCAGCACAAGCAAATAAATTTCGATTTTACTTCAAAGCCATCCGAAAATCACACCCTCAATTATGGCATCAGTTCCATTTTGTATAATCTCGACAATGGCCGGCAAATTCCCTATGGTGAAGAATCGTTGATAATACCCACCGTTCTTGGCGAAGAGAAAGGCCTTGAGTCAGGAATTTTTGTTAGCGACCAGTGGACTGTGAACCCCCTGCTGACTGTTTATGCCGGACTGCGATACAATTATTTTGCTTACCTGGGGCCTAACGATGTTTTTAAATACCGTGAAAATGCGTCAAAAATTCCTGAAAATATCATCGACACACTCCACTTTTCAGATAATCAAATTATTAAAGATTACAAGGGGCTGGATTACAGGTTTGGGATTACTTATCTGATCAATCAGGATGTTTCGGTTAAAGCCGGCTACAACAGGATGCATCAGTACATTTTCATGCTTTCAAACACCATTGCCGTTTCGCCTACCGACAAATGGAAACTGAGCAATTACAACATCGAACCCATGCGTGGCGATCAGTTTTCGTTGGGTTTTTATTCAAATTTCGAAAATCAGAAATACGAGTTATCCATCGAGGGTTACTACAAAAAAACCGAGAATCTGGTTGAATACAAGGATGGTGCGGAACTAATCCTTAATAAATATCCTGAGCAGGATGTGCTGCAAGGCAAACTGGATGCCTACGGCATTGAACTGATGCTTAGGAAAACCTCAGGAAAACTGAATGGCTGGGTTAACTACACCTGGTCGAAATCGACGGTATTGGTTGATAACAAAATTACAGGCGAACAAAACAACTTTGGAATTGCATATCCTGCCAATTATGATAAACCCCATTCCATCAATGTAGTTGCAAACTATAAAATAAGTAAGCGGGTTAGTTTCTCAGGAAACGTGGTGTATTCCACGGGTCGCCCGATTACTTACCCTACTTCTATATATTATCAGGATGGCCAGCCTTTGTTGAATTACTCTCTCAGGAATGAGTATCGCATCCCTGATTATTTCAGAATGGACGCCTCCTTTAAAGTGGAAGGAAACCTGCGAAAAAGAAAGTGGCTCCATGGTTCATGGATTTTCTCAGTTTACAACATCACAGGGAGGAACAATGCCTATTCGGTTTATTTTAAATCGGAAGAGGGATATATCAGTGGATACAAATTGTCGATTTTTGCTGTACCCATCTTTTCGGTAACCTATGATTTTAAGTTGGGGAATTATGCAGATTAGGCATTTCAATATCATCCTGATTTTATTGCTCATTACTTTTTTTTCGTGTGAGGAAGAATTTGAGCCCAAAATAGATTCATCCAGCGAAAGCCTGATCGTGGTTGATGGAATGATCAGTAATCTTCCGGGGCCTTACACCATCAAGCTTTCTTTATCATCAAAAATCGAAAGCCCGGAATACACTCCATTAAATGGTTTCATGGTGATGATTGAGGATGACCTGGGTAATAGTGAATATTGTTGGGAAAGCCATGCAGGCAACTATATTACTGCGAACCCCGATTTTAGGGGAATTACCGGTCGAAAATACAAAGTCAATCTGATTTCACCAGAAGGTAAAAACTACCAGTCAGCCTTTGAGAAGCTCAGAGAGCCTGCAGCCATCCAATCGATTGATTACAAATTGGAGTTTGCTTCTGATGAAGACCTCACCTATGATATTGCCGGATACCGGTTTTATGTGAGTACTGGCCAGGCTCCTGTTGATACCAATTATTTTATGTGGCAATTGATAAGTACCTTCAAATACACGGCAGACTTCAATATTTACTGGATTTGGGAAGGCTATCTCCGTCCGGTCACCAATTACGACACCTTAAAAACCTGTTATAAAACGGATACCCTACCTGATATTTTTCTCTTAAACACCGAAAACATGAAACCGCCGGTGGTGAGTAATTTCCCGCTTCACTATGTTACCACCGAAACCCGCGCTTTGATGGAACGTTACAGTGTTTTGGTCAGACAATTTTCGATGTCGAAAGAGAGCTTTAAGTTCTGGCGAATTATTAAAGATCAAAACACCAATCTGGGCAACCTTTACAGCAAACAGCCATTTCAGGTAAAGGGAAATGTTTATAATCCCCAAAATCCTGATGAAATTGTTTTGGGACATTTTATGGTTGCAGGGATAAGCGAAAAGAGAATATTCGTAAATAGGCCTGAACCGCCGGTAAAAATGAGGTATCCGGTATGTAGCGACCCCGAATGGATTTTCGAGAATTTTGGAGCTTTACCTGAATTTCCACCTTCTTCGTGGCCAATATTTGCAACCATAGTAAATAATAAGAATGCACTTCCAAACAAGTGGTGTATGGATTGTCGTGAAAATGGCGGCACAATTGAAAAACCCGATTTTTGGATAGATGAATAAAATGCTCAGATGCTGATAAATAAACTTAAATATGATATAATCTTTCCGCTAGCATTGCTTTTGCTTAATGTTGTGCTTACAACCTGTGAAGAGCGGTTTACACCGGATTTGGATCCGAAATATGAAAATGTTATGGCTGTGGAAGGCGAAATTACCAACCAACCGGGCCCTTACATTGTTAAATTGTCTTCTTCTGTATCATTCGATGTCAGGCAGGCCGTTCCCCTTACAGGATATTTTGTTGAGATTGAAGATGATATGGGGAATAGTGAGGTGCTTACAGAAATTGAAAAAGGTGTTTACACCACTTCCCTTTACGGGATGCAGGGCGTGGTGGGCAGACAATACAAAATCAATATCAGTGCTACGGATGGCAGAACGTACACATCAGATTTTGAACTACTAAGGCCGCCACCATCTATCGACTCGGTGTATGTAAAAGTTGATTATATTGTTGACAACAGCTTACCCTACGATTTGGCAGGATACCGGTTTTATGTAAATACCCAAACACCTGAAAACGAAAAAAGCTATTACATGTGGAAGCTCAATGCCACTTACGAATATTCTTCGGACTTAATCATACGCTGGATGTTCGACGGGCAATTACATCAATTCACAAATTCAGATTCGTTGAGGTATTGCTGGTTGACCAAAGATATTTATGAATATTTTCTTTTTAATAACGAAAACCTTCTAACAACCAATGTAGAGGGTTTTCCCCTGCATTTTGTTCCTGTCGATGTAAGGGATTTGTCCATTAGATACAGCCTGCTGACCACACAATACAGTTTGTCAAAAGATGCCTATATTTTTTGGAGTAATGTGAAGGAGCAAAACGAAAACCTTGGCAATCTTTACACCAAACAGCCATTTCAAATCAGAGGTAATCTATACAATGTCAACAATGGCAGCGAGCCGGTACTTGGGTATTTTATGGTTGCCGGAAAAAGCGAAAAACGCATTTTTGTGAACAGACCCAATGATCCCGTAGTGATGAGATATGGAGAGTGTAAATTGGTAGAGCAGGATTACAAGAATTTTGGTGCCTTGTTCATTTCATCACCTGCCGAATGGCCCGAATATGCTACTTTCGACAACAACGGGATAAGTGCATATCCACCGCAGGAATGTCTCGATTGTCAGGAAAAGGGAGGAACCATTGTAAAACCTGATTTTTGGATTAGTGATTAACATAATAAAGCAGAACCATCGATACAAATGAAAAAACTGATATTCATACTCCTGATTTTCCCGCAAATACTCTTTGCACAAATCGAACCCGACCCTGCCAATACACAGTTCTTAAATCAGATTGAAGAGCAGCTCGTTTGTTTTACCGACCGAAATCTTTACCTTTCCGGTGAAAAAGTTTGGTTTTCGGCGTTTTTGCTGATCAACAACAAAATGGTGGAAACCCAATTGAGTGAAGTGCTTTTTGTTGAACTTTACGACAGAGCCACCAAAGTAATATCAGCAGGTAAATATCATATTGAAGGGAACCTGTGCAGCGGAAATTTGCAGATACCTCCCGAAACCTTGTCGGACGCTTATTTTCTTAGGTTTTACACCAAATACCAGCGCAACCAGTCCTCAGATGCTTATGGTATGATTCCCCTTACGATTGTCAATACCGAACTTACACTCCCGGCACCTGATAAAAACTTCAGCGTAGATAAAAATGCCGGACTGTTTACCGATCAAATTGTAATTGAAACGGATAAAAAGCACTATGGCCAGCGTAGCAAAATAAAGCTTGATTTTAGTGTGCCTTCAAATTTTGATGGATTTTATTGCATAACGGTAACCATGCACAAAAGCATAAACTCCAATAAAAGCAGGTCTCTGAAAAACGAAATTGCTGGTCAGGATGCTGCTTTTTATAACCCCGACGTCAGGGGCGTGAGTGTGAGCGGATTTGTGCGCGATAAACAAAGCGCTTTGCCTGTGTCGGATATTCCTGTGTTTTTAACGGCATTCGGAAACAACAATCTTTTGAGAATTACAGAAACCAAATCCAATGGCATGTTTTTATTTGCACTGAATAAAATGGAAGGCAAAGCCGATGTTTTTGTAAGTATCGATCCTTCTGCTTATAAAAACGTAGAAGTGCTGATCAACAACGATTTTTCAAATCAATTTTCTACCCTGCCCGATCATTACTTTAATGTTGATACATCCTTCAGGGACTTACTTTCGGTAATGCTTGTGAATTTTGAAACCCGGAAAACCTTTGGAAATCAATCCCGAAAGGCAGAGTTGCAAAAGCCATCTATAAGCAATCTGCCAACTACCTACGATTTTTCAGTGAGGCTCGACGATTTTATCGATTTGGCTACATTACAGGAAGTGTTTTATGAACTCGTTCCCCCGGTTTCTGTAAAATCCGATAAATCGGAAAAATATCTGGCGGTAGCCAATTATCAAACCCAGCAGGTTTCACGTGCAGCCCTTATTATTCTTGATGATGCCCCGGTTTTTGATGTGAATGAATTGCTGAAAATATCCCCGGCAAACATCGAAAGCATCAACGTGATAAACCGACCCTATTACCTGGGCGACCACCTATTAACCAGCATTGTTTCGTTAAAAACCAAAACAGGCGATTTTGGGGGATATAAATTTCCACCTCAATCCATATTTCTGGAATACCAGACTTTGTCGGGGAATCAGATTTTTGAAACCGTGAAATATGCCGATGCACAGTCGAAAAACAGCCCCATTCCTGATTTCCGAACCACTCTCTACTGGAATCCTTCAGCTCAAATTAAAAACACGCACCAGGAATTGTCATTTTATACCTCGGATGCCCGCGGAGAATACGATATTGTGATAGGTGCCGTTTCCAAAGACGGCTCCGTAATCTACGGAACATCATCAATTGTGGTAGAGTAAGGAAATAATAATCCAAAGTCTGTGTTTCTTAAAAACATTGCAAAAAGCGGAAAAGATAGTATTTCTAATCCCATATTGCATGTAAGTATAAAATGATTTGCCTTAAAAAAGTTTTTTATTATGGAACAATACCAGATACAACTCATCGAAACTGCGGTAGTTTTTTTATTGATAATTATCAGCCGCATCATCGCTAAAAAAGTAATCCTTAAAGCACGAAAAAAATTTAACTTTCAAAAGCGACGTGTGGTGATAATGAACAGGACTTTTAATGGCGTGATATATTTTCTTGCCATTGCTATTATCATGCTGATATGGGGAGTTCAGCAAAAGCAGCTTGCACTTTTCCTTTCTTCATTTATCGCTGTGCTGGGCATTGCACTTTTTGCACAGTGGTCCATGCTGTCGAATATCACGGCCAGCATCATTCTTTTTATCAATCATCCGGCAAAAATCGGGGATAAGATTGTGGTACTCGACAAGGAATTCCCGCTTACGGGGCAGATACAAGACATTGGCGCCTTTTTTATGAGTATTAAAACCGAAAATAAAGAAATTGTAACCATTCCAAACTCAATAATATTTCAGAAAATGGTAAAAATCGTTGCGGAGCAAAAGGTCTGATTGCATTAAAAATCATTGATTACCTTTGATCACCGATTTGCATCCAACGCGATATTGAGAGCATAGTCGGGAGTATGCTAAATGAATGGCATCGACCTGAGTTTCATAAGTATCACAACAAATAAATTGGAAGTACATTTCACATCTGGCAAAAACAAGCAAAATGAACAACAACCTGGCAGTGCTGATTGATGGTGATAATATCCCATCGGCAAACGTAAAAGAAATGATGGAGGAAATAGCAAAGTACGGTAGCCCCACCATTAAAAGGATTTATGGCGACTGGACCAAGCCTGCACTTTCCAAGTGGAAAAACCTGTTGCTCGAAAATGCCATCACCCCCATTCAGCAATACGGCTATACAACTGGTAAAAATTCCACCGATTCAGCCATGATCATCGATGCCATGGATATTTTATATTCAGGAAAAGTAAACGGATTTTGCATTGTTTCCAGCGACAGCGATTTTACACGTCTGGCAACCCGTTTGCGGGAAGCTGGCATGCAGGTGATCGGCATCGGCGAAAAGAAAACGCCCAACCCTTTTATCGTGGCCTGCGATAAATTTATCTATGTGGAAATCCTCAAAAACCAATCGATGGAAAGCGAACAGGAATCCACCGATACCAAAGCACCCGAAAAAAGCACTTTCGATAAAATCACACCAAAGGAAGTGAAGCTAATATCTTCGACCATTCGCGATCTTGCCGATGATGATGGTTGGGCTTTCCTGGGAGATGTGGGCAGCCTCCTCCAAAAAAAGCAACCCAATTTTGACTCACGTAATTACGGTTTTCAAAAACTCACACCCCTGATCAATTCGATTGGGAAATTTGAGATCGAAACACGCGAAGGCTCCAGCGGAAGAAATAAGCTCATTTTTGTGAAAATAAAAGATAAGTTTAAGCCCCGGGCTAAAAAGTAAAACCGAGATACACACAGAACTTTATATGAAAAAATTCAAGGCCTTTGTTGTAGAAGAAATTCAGGAAAATCAATTTTCCGGAACGGTAAAAGAACAGCACCTCAGCGACCTTCCACCCGGGGATGTTTTGGTGCAGGTAAAATATTCATCACTGAATTATAAGGATGCGCTTTCTGCTTCCGGCAATCGCGGTGTAAGCAAAAACTATCCGCACACACCGGGCATCGATGCGGCAGGTGTGGTGCATGAAAGTTCGGATGTAAGGTTTAAAACCGGCGATGAAGTAATCGTAACCAGCTACGACCTGGGCATGAACACTGCCGGAGGGTTTGGGCAATACATTCGGGTTCCTGCAAATTGGGTGGTGCCACTTCCCACAGGCATGGCTTTGAAGGAAAGCATGATTTTGGGAACGGCTGGATTTACAGCAGCAATGGCAATTTTTGAAATCCTGAAAGAAATACCACCGGACTCCGGCGAAATACTTGTTACGGGTGCCTCCGGTGGCGTGGGCAGCATGGCTGTCGCAATCCTTTCAAAACTGGGCTATCAGGTGGTTGCAGTTTCGGGCAAGGAAAGTGCCCGGAACTTTTTAAAAACCCGTGGCGCTTCCAGGTTTCTTTCACGGGAAGAAGCACTCGACAAAAAGGAACGTCCTCTTCTTAAACCGCAATGGACAGGTGTAATTGACACTGTTGGCGGGGATATGCTCGCCAATGCCATTAAAGCGGCCATGCCCGGCGGGGTAGTTGCTGCCTGCGGAAATGCAGCCTCACCTGATCTTCCCATCAACGTTTTCCCGTTTATCCTGCGTGGCGTAAAACTCATTGGCATCGATTCGCAAAACTGCCGGATGCCACATCGTGAATACATCTGGAAAAAATTGGCCAAAGAATGGAAAATCGAAAACCCTGAATCCATGTCATTGGAAATCGGACTTAGCGGCCTGCAGGCTCAGATAGATAGAATTTTATCGGGAAAAATTACCGGGAGGATACTGGTGAAGATAAGCTGATGAACAGCCACACATGAGGACTTTTGTAATTCGCCGGCCTGTCAGTACCTGATTTTAATACGGGTATTCGTCTTTTTGTCAATCAGATCACTTACGTAATTAGAGCTTGTAATGGTTTGTTTGTTGTTTGATACTGCAACATTTTCAGGTGCATTTATGCGCTCCGCTTCCCGGGGTAAATGGTAAACCGATTTCAACTCCACCAGATCAAAAATGGCTTCATCAGGAATATTTTCCTTTTCCTGTTTGATCAACTTCATCATCCACCCTGTGGTATTTTTTCTTACAAATTTGTGTTTGGTGATCCTATAAATATTGGGTTGGAAAATTGTTTTTTCATAGCCGCCAACCGCATAAAGTGCCTGGTTCAACGATCTGTCATCCTTAAAATCAAAGGTTAGTACCATGCTTCCGCTTCTGCGGTTTTCGGTGAACTTCACCTTGCTGATGCCTTCCTGCAATTTTAGCACCTGGCTTGCATGATCGGCATTGCGCCTGATCTCATCCAAAAACGACATGTCAGCAAACTGACTGATGAAAGCCATGAGTGGATTGTTTTTACCACCTGCACTCACCGACAAGGCCATACTCCCCGATGCATCCTCGTGTACCGAAATCTCCTCAACAATTTCAATGCACCCCTGCAACAAGATGATGGAAACCAAACTTATCAGCAACACTAATTTTTTTAAACGAAATTTCAGCATATCTCCAATTATAAATGAGTCCTGATAACGATCAACCTTCAAAAACATTACAGGAAAATTAAATGGCAACAATGCTGAGTGGATGTTTTAAATTAACAAAACCAGGTAATCTATTGCTATTGCGGAGCCCCACACAAGCTCAAACCGATTTACCACTTTTCTGATTTCAGATAAAATGTTATACTTTTACCCAATCCGGATTTGGATTTCTTGAACAAAAACCTGCTCAAAAGGTTACTACCTAAAAATGAAACAAACATGCGCATAGTACTTTGCTCGCAGGTAAAAGCTGATTTCGAAAATGTGGCTGCTGACTTCGGCCACGATCTTTTTATTTTTTTATTGCCACCCAAATTTTTTGCTTCGCTTGTTGCTTACGAAGGCTCAAGCCCCGGAAGTAAAGTGCACATCCGATTTAATTTGCCTTTCCCGTCTGATTGGATCAGCATCATCAAAAGTGAGCAAAAGGACGATGAAAAATATATTTTTATTGACGAAGGCGAAAAACTGCCATTTGGTTTAAAACAATGGAAACATATTCACAGTATTGAAAAGGGGAAGGGGAATTGTACCAAAATTACCGATGACATGAATTTTTCGACAGGCATAAATATTTTGGATTTCCTGATGTATCCTTTCTTATTCCTGTCATTTTATCCAAGAAAAAAGTTATATAAAAAATATTTTGAGAAATAAAAACAGCTACATGCTTTCCCTTGCCGGAACCGTGATCATGTTTTTAACTTCGGCTTACGGATTCGCTTTCGGAAATCCTGTTGTTGACAGGTATTAAAAGTTAGTTGGAAGAACTAATCCAAAATAAATTGAGTTTCTATCCTGATAAAAAAAATGAAATATGAATATTGCAGAGTGGAGAGAAGTTACCTATAAAAACATGTTTGAAAGCACTGTGGCTTACATTACCAACCTACGCCAAAACGACAGCAAGTTTTTTATTGAAGATCTGGATGCCATGCTTCAAAGCGAATACGACCGGCAGGGACTTGCCTGGGATGGCCGTGGCGAGGTGGTCGAAATAAATATAGAAGCCACAATAGCAGCTATGCAGCAGGAACTTGTAAAATGGAGGAAGGACTTGCAGCAAAAAGCGCAGATGAATTTATAGAGCTTTGGATTGGAATAATTAGTTTTCCCACGTTATAGTGGTAAAAACCTAAATCGCAAATGAATTAATGTGTGCATCAGGTTTTTGTAAACAAAATTCCAACTATTAAAAGATGTCCTGTGTTATTGTTAACGTCTTCAGTTGGATGTGTTTTTTTACCTTGATGAGCAGAACTTATAACGTTCAGGAAACAATGGACACAAGGATTTGTAAACCTTTTGAATTCTCGATGGAGTCCCTTGTTTTTAATCCATTCGTTTGCTGCTAAACCCCCGCAAGCAACCGATGGGGATGCACTTCACAGTCCCCGCGAAATTATCCTTAAAAAATTTTCGGATACTTAAACGGATTTACATCATGCATTAAATTGTAAACTGTATCAAAAACATCCTCTGCATTGGGGTTAGAAAAATAGTCGCCATCGGTGCTGTAGGCCGGGCGATGGGCGTGGGCGGTAAGGGTTTTGGGTTCTGCATCCAGATGGAAATAGCCTTTTTGTTCCTCCAGCACCTGCTGCATCATGAAGGCTGTGGCACCGCCAGGTACATCTTCATCAAAAAATACGATCTTGTTGGTTTTCTTCAAAGATTCCACGATGGTTTGATTGATGTCGAAAGGCAGCAGCGACTGCACGTCGATAAGTTCCACGTCAATGTCGAAATCCTTCAGTTGCTTTACGGCATCCTCGGCGATTCTTACACACGAACCGTAGGTTACCAGCGTAAGATCTTTTCCTTCTTTCATAATTTCGGGAACCCCCACAGGAATTCTAAAGGCTCCGATATTTGATGGTACTTTTTCGCGCAAGCGATAGCCATTCAAAGGTTCAATGATGATGGCGGGATCGTCGGAAGCGAGGATGGTGTTGTAGAATCCTGCTGCCTGGGTCAGATTGCGTGGAACAAGCACATGTACACCGCGCACAGAATTTATTACCATGCTCAGCGGGGAACCGGAATGCCAGATACCCTCGAGGCGGTGGCCGCGGGTACTCACGATAAGCGGGGCTTTTTGGCCGCCGGCCGTGCGGTAAGTCAGCGTAGCCAGGTCATCACTCAACACCTGGAGGGCGTACAGCAGATAATCGAAATATTGTATTTCGGCAATAGGCCGTAGTCCGCGCATGGCAAGGCCAAGTCCCTGCCCTACAATAGTTGCCTCACGAATGCCTGTATCAAAAATCCGGTTCACGCCATATTTTTCCTGCAAGCCTTCGTAGGTTTGGTTTACGCCGCCAATTTTTCCCACATCCTCACCAAAGGCAATTACCCTGGCATTAGTGGCAAAAATATAGTCGAAATTTTCCCTCAAAATTTCCCTTCCGGGGATAGATTTGGAATCCTCCTCATAGTTGGGAGGCACAGCCTCAACCTTTAAAGCAGAATACTGATCTTCGTTGTAAAGGTGGGTATTGAAACGCATACGGTTATTTTCCATGGCCTGATCGAACCACCGGCTTACGTTGGTCTTGAGCGAATTTTCGGGGTTGCTGCAAGAGTTGCAGATCAGGCGCAGGGTTTTCTTGGCCTGCGACATGGTGTCTCTTCTGATGGGATCAGCCACTTTGGCGAGGTCTTCCTTGAGGGCTGCAATTTTTGTGGTTTTCGAGCAGTTGCAGGTGCTGATATCCACTATTTTCAGGAAGTCTTCCCGTTTTTTGAGCAGGGGTTTCATGAAGTTGTTCCATGCCTGTTTTTTGGCTGCTTTTACAGTGTTTACAGCTTCCTTTTCAATGTAGGTTAATTCTTCATCATTGGCAATGCCTTCAGCAATAATCCATTGCCTCATTTTAGCGATGCCGTCAAATTCGCTTTCCCATTGCAGCCTTTCGGCAGATTTATACCGTTCGTGCGATCCCGAGGTGGAGTGCCCCTGAGGCTGCGTGTTTTCGGTAACGTGAAATAAAACCGGGATGTGTTTTTCGCGGCATAGCGCAATGCCTTCTTCGTAGGCCTTGCAAAGCGATGGATAATCCCATCCCTTCAAATGATAGATTTTGTATCCGGGTTTGGTATCGCTTTGTTCAAATCCGGCAAGGGCTTCCGATATGCTCCCTTTGATGGTTTGCAGATCGCGCGACACCGAAATGCCAAAACCATCGTCCCACACCGACATGGCCAGAGGTATCTGGAGCAATCCTGCGGCATTCATGGTTTCCCAGAAAATGCCTTCGGAGGTGCTTGAATCGCCAATGGTGCCAAAGGCTACTTCGTTTCCATTCACCGAAAACTGATCATATTGTTTAAGATCTTGATTGTTGCGGTAGAAATGTGAAGCATAAGCCAGGCCTAATAGTCGTGGCATCTGTCCTGCCGTGGGTGAAACGTCGGCTGAGGAGTTTTTCATGGCGGTTTGTTTCATCCAAGTGCCATCCTCGTTGATGTAACGGGTGGCAAAATGGTTGTTCATGAGCCGGCCAACGGTGCTGGGATTAAAAGTTTTATCGGTGTCGCCATAAAGCTGGGCGAAAAATTCTTCCAAAGAAAATATGCCGGCGGCCATCATAAAGGTTTGGTCGCGGTAATAGCCCGAACGCCAGTCGCCGGGCATAAAAACCTTTGCCATGGCAAGCTGCGGTATCTCTTTGCCATCGCCGAAAATGCCGAATTTGGCTTTGCCGGTAAGTACCTCTCTTCTTCCCAACAAACTGGCCTGGCGGCTTTCGTTGGCAATCCGGTAATCGTTTAAAACTTCTTCCTTTTTAAAGTTATGTTTTGGTGCTTGTGGCATAGGTGCTTTAGATTATGAATGTTGTTTGGCAAAAATAGTGAAAGATTTGCGAAGCCTAAAACAGCTTTTTTTGTGGATTTGTTCGAGGTCTGTAAATAGCTGTGAAATACATTTTTAGGCAAGGTGATGACTCTGTTAAAAAATCATAAGTTGGGAAAGGAAACGTTCAAGCTGATTTTTCTAAATAATTGCCTGGAAAGAAAGAAGAAGGTTCCTCACCGTTTGTTGGCAGATAGTATTGATAGCTTTTTTAAGTAGCCGAAAATTAAAATAACAAAGTGTGTTCGGATTGCTAACAGCGTTAATGGCTAATTCAAAACAATCAATTTTTTCACCCGGGAATTTTGCAAATGATCTATCAGCGAAACATAATACACTCCTGACGAAAGCCCTTCTGTTTTGAGGGTATAGAAATTTTCTCCTTTCACAGCTTTCTGATCTTTAAGATGTTTTACAACATTACCCCTGTTGTTTACGATTTTAATGCCTACAGCTTGCTCTTTATCCGAAATGAACCTGATGGTAAATTCTTTTGAAGCCGGGTTGGGAAAAATTTCCAACTGGAAGATGCCTGTATCAAATTTAGCGTGTTCATCGGTATTTTCGGGGCGGAGTGTTTTCAGCAGGTCGATGGTAAGTTTGATATGCCCGGCATCAGAAGCAGGCCGCAGGTATCCGAGTGTGCCAAGTGAGGTTTTGTAGCTTCCTGCTTCACGGTAGGCATTTCCAATATTGATAACTGCAAACACCGAATCGTTGTAGGTGGGATTGTTCAAAATAATGGATTCATAATTGGTGATGGCTTCGCTGTATTTGCCCAGTTCTCGTTTACATAAATTGATGTAGCCAAAAAGTAAATCATTGTTTATTGCACCTACCGAATCGTTGTAAAGTTCTGTGAAATATGTTTCAAGGTTTCCCCAGTTTTCGTTGGCTGACTTGTAGCAGGCGAAAAGGCCGGATACTGATAAATATGCTTCGTTTTTGTCGGGATACCCGACAATGATCTCCTTAAATTTTAACTCTGCATTTGCAATATCACCTGACCGTAAATTTGCATACGCTTGCAACAGGGATTCTCTGGCCGGGTTTGTCGATTTAAAGTTTGTGTTTGCAGCAGTACATATAGGGGTAATTCCAATACAACTGCTTGGGTAAAGACGCTCCTGAATTGCTTTAATACTTGTGGAACCCCAATAGTTTAGCGATGCTCCCAGAATGGTTTCGGTTGTAGAATAGATGTAGTACCCCGAAGCAGGGCTGTTGTAAATATCGTTGTAACCCTCATCGAGATACACGGAACTGGAGGCAACGTAAATGCCCATGTCGTTATCCACGATGACATTGTGGTATTCTTCATCGTAATACAAATCGCTTAAAACCGGAGAAGCGTTGCTGTAGGAACCAATGGCCTTTTCGTTGTTGGTAAATGTACACTCGAAAATTCCGGGAGATGAATTGAAAGCTCCCACACCAACTTCGTTGTTGGTAAAGGTGCAATTTTCGAGGGTTTGTGAGGTAAAATCTTCGTAGAGAATACCAAACTCCGCATTGGATATTTTTACGTGTTTGAGCGATGATGCGCTGCCATTGCCAAAAGTGATGCCCTGCCAATAATCGTTGTTGGCATTCATGGTGTCGGCAGTAAAGGTGATGGGGTGGTTTGCTGTTCCTTCGGCAATAAGCTTACCATAAACAAGTATCTGGCTAGAAGCATCCGATTTTATCACCGTACCCGGTTTTATGACCAGAGTTTGGCTGCTGTCCACCAAAAGGCTGTCTGTAACGAGCAGGGTGTTGTACCAATACACGGTATCGGTGTTGGGCATATAGGCGGGTTGCAGCAGTACGCCGGTGTTGCGGACATTCCCCCGCTGGCCGGGCCAGCCTATAGAAGTGCCTGCTCCCGGAACATCGATTACAAATAGCTCTCTATTTGCAGATGAAATTATTTCAATATTTCCATTTTTTTTAATATCAGAAATCCATAGGCCGGAAATTGATGAAATTATGGGAATAGTCATAATACCATTTCCAGTAGCTTCGTATATTCTGATAAATTGTTTACCATCAATTTGTATATTACAAACAATATCGTTTTTCCCATCTTGATTAAAGTCGCCGGAAGCAAAGGCATTGGGCAATATACTAGTTTCAGAAATGAAAATTAAGGAATCGAGATTGTTATTAAGTATGAATAGTCCGGCATCTTTTTCTAAGGTGATTATTTCAATATTTCCATTATTGTTAATATCAGAAATTCCATGAAAATAGTATTCTTTGCCAACATCGAATGTTTTTATTGATAGGTCTTGTGTTTTGAGGTTTATCAGAGCAATGGCTTCCCTGCTTTGAAAGGGAGAAGAAATTTGACATTTTAATACCAGTTCAATATCGCCGTCTTTATTAAAATCTGCGGCAAACATTTTTTCTTCAATTTTCGTGCAATTAGGTATGGTGATAGAATCGGATAATGTTAAACTGTTTCCGTTTTCAATAGCACAGTAAATTTTATCAACAGTGTTTGTTATAATTATGGTATTTATATTGTTTAATAAACATGATATAGGGCTTGTTGAATTTGTAAATGATAATAAATGATCCCAGCGTAAAGTACCATCATTGTTTAAACAGAAAAGCTTTGTATCAGGGGCATGATTTGCTGCTATAAATAGTATTTCTTCGGTGCCATTTTGATCCAAATCGAGAACACTGTGATGAGATATAATTGTATACCCTGACGGACAAGGATATGACCAGGATGGCGTACCTATGCAGTTTATGCTGTCATAGGATTTGATAATAACCTGATAATGCTCATTATTTGTAAGATTGCCAATGGATGTAAAACCTGATGAACTTCCACTGCTTAATGAAATGGTATTCCCGGATGAACTTAAAATATTCCTTCCAAAACAAATTTCTTCTCCGCTATAGGAATTATCTATATCAAAGGACACAGGGTTTGAATTACCAGTGGCACTACTAGTAAAGTTAATATCTGAATTGTACAGGTAAATCGATTGATTAACATTAATCCGGTTGTTGTTTTCATCCATTTCCATTATACAATTACTTGTATCAATTTCGAAAACGAACTCAAAAGCTCCGAAATCATCAACTCCGGTAATCCATTGAAAGTTTGCAGTATGTTTTGTATATCCTGACAGGCTATCTATTTGTGCATTATCTATCCAAATGGTGTCCTGGTTAAATTTATGTATTGCTTTACATGAAACATAAAAGCCATTTGTTGCTGAAACTCTTGTCATGTTCCTGATAACAGGCCGGATTAATAGGGTATCACCGGCGTTCGGAATTTGTGGGTTAAAACCAATTTCAAAATCTTTTATTACTAATTCGGGAAATAGGGTATCGGTGTTTTCATTCAAGATGTTCAGGGCGGGATCGCCAAGTAAAATATAATCATCATTCCATAATAAATTTGCGTCTGCGAGTTTAACTTCCATAAATGCCTCACCGCTTATAACGGAATAGTTTTTTAACACTGCTTTTTGAAAAAGTGGTGTTATTCTGGCAGTAATTAATGCTGATACTTCTGTTGCCCCAATAAACCCAATCGCCCCCATGGCAGAATCAGAAGATAAAAATTTTTCTCCTAAACAATCATTTGCTGCCTGGAATGCCCCGGTATAGCAGGCGGCACTTATTACAAATGGTAAATTATAATTGGATGAAGCAGGTATATTAGAGTAGTAGCCTAATGCTGATTGCCAATGCGATACAGCACCATGGCCAAAGTAATTAAAAAATGCGATACCTTGCTGATATACATTCTGAATACTATCAAGTATGTATGGTGTGGTATTCCAGTCTGGTACAGGTTCTGCAAAATTATCCGGAATTGCCAGAGTTATGTTGTATTGGTCTTCAATAATAGCATCAAGTTCGAGCATAGCACTACTAATTATGCCTTCCCCTGTTTCGGTCCCAACCAAATTCAACATATTTTTTTTCCAACTCAATGTATCAGGCTTGTAATGCAATATCTTATGCACCACATTTTTCACCTGTTCCGTATCATCCACGCTGCAGCGGCCTATCATAATATCGGGATAGGGGTCGTACTCTCCGGCTATGCTATCGTAGGTAAGCTGGGTGAAATAGACGTCGTAGCCGCCATGATCCGGATCTTCATAATGTGTTGGTACGTTTTCCTGTCCGTTCCATAAATCAACATCACCAAAAAGGTTTACGTAAGCTATTTTTCCATCATAGGTGTGGTAAGCACTTCCATTATTATACGTGTTTTTTATGAGCTCTTTTATCTTTTCATCATTTTCCATGTCAAGTGAATCCGGAAATGCTGAATATATTGAACTTGTTTTAGTCATCACCACATTAAACCCATTAAAGTCGGCTCTATGCTGAGCAAGTGATTCTATTTCGCTTTTTGCATCTGGGTCGGTATAAAAGTTATTATGTGTTATTATTAAATAATCGCAACTATCTTCAACAAAATCGTTTGGAAATGAAGTAACCCATTTTATCGTCGCTGATTCCTCCAAACCAGCTCCGCAGCTAACTGAGGCATTCATTCCATTTGAATTGTAGTTTATC
>JAIOZV010000029.1 GCA_021740425.1 Bacteroidales bacterium
ACACCTATTTTGATGGTAGCGGAGATTATCTTACTTACGGACACCACGATTATATGGATGGGATGACTGCCCTAACCATGGAATGTTGGCTTTATCGCCAGAATAACGGTCATTTCGATTTTATGGGTAAAAATTACCGCAATTACCAACTTGCCATTAACTCGAGTGAAACAGTGCATTTTTATAAAGGATATGGCAATACTGCCAATCAAAGTTATCAGGCCTGGGAAACCAATCAATTTATTACTGTGAATACCTGGTATCATATTGCCATTACCTGGGAAGGTACAAATGTGAAATTGTATATTAACGGCGACCTTGCCTGGGAAGCTGACAATGCCATTGATGAGCCGCTGCCCGATCAGTACCACTATGCATTTGAACTTGGAAGAAGGGCAGGCGAAAACAGTTACTACCTTAACGGAAGAATTGCAGAAGCCAGGCTTTGGAATAAAGTAAGAACAGCCGATGAAATCAAGTCGAACGTTTATCAGTCACTTCGTGGTGACGAAGACGGCCTGATCGGATACTGGCCTTTGCAGGATGACTTTAACGATCACTCTGTTTATGGCATACAGGCAGGCGTTGGCGGTAATACCGTACTTCAAACCGGCACCCGTCAGGTTTATTCACGCTATGCAGTGCCTCAGGCGGCCTACACCCTTGCTCCCGGCGATACCGAAATTATCCCCGTCACTTTCTACACCCGTAGCGACAAGACCTCAGAATATTTTACCACAACAGTGTTTTCTGATGATCTGGCTACACCTGAAACAAAGCTTGAAATAGCGCTGCAGTACGGAGAAACCGTTCCTGCTTCACCGGTTCACTTCAATCCGGTTGCCGAAACCGGCTTGCCATATACCATTTACATAACCGATGCCACCATCGATGGCCAAACCATTAATGTTGGTGATGAGATCGGAGTATTTGACGGGGCATTATGTGTTGGGGCAGGTATTTTTAACGGCAATTTCAATTTTATTATCACCGCATGGGAAAATAATCCCGGTCAGGGATTGACAGGTTTTACCAACGGAAACAATATGATGTTCAAGATGTATGATACTTCTGCCGATCTCGAAACCAACGAAGCCGATGAAACATATTTTATTGGTGATGATACCTTTGGTCATGGTGTTTTTTCGGCTGTTGCGCTTGAAGCATCTGTTTACAATATTCAGAGTGTGAGCATAACCGGAGGGCAGTTTAATCTGGTTTCTTTCAACTTACTGCCGCATTTTCCAAATGCTTCTGTTGTGTTTGGAGGCCTCAATGATCTGCAAATCGCCTACAATGATAACGGCGGTGTACTTATTCCGGGATACAACATCAACACTATTGGCGACATCAATTTCCTTGACGGATTTTATGTGTATTCTGATAACAACGAAACAATTGCCTACGAAGGCACCTTTATTCACGAAGAAGATTGGGATATTACCGTTGAGCCGGCCAAATGGAATTACATTGCCATGCTAAGCCAGAATCCTGTTGCAGTAACTGATGTTTTTGCTGGATTGGAAGAAGAAGTTAACATTGTGCAGGCTGCTTCTGGAGCCTCATGGATTCCTTCGGAAGCTATCAATACCCTTGGAAATATGCAACCCGGTCAGGGTTACAAAATTGCACTTTCCGTTGATACCAATGTAATTTTCAACTATCCCCCTGCTGCCAAAAAAGCGGCTGCCATCAATGTGTTGGCTGAAAAAACGCCGGCAGTCAGTCGCGAATTATCATATTTTCAACCGGCACAAACGGGCTTGCCTTATGCAGTTATTGTGAATATCAAAGCAGTAAACGAAACGGTTTACAACCTTGTGCCAGGAGATGAAATAGGGTTGTTCGATGGTGGCTTATGTGTTGGCGCAGCGGTTTACGAAGGCGTTAACCAATTATTGATTACAGCATGGGAACAGGATGATGCACAGAATCTGCCCGGTTTCATCCCCGGAAATGAGATGTTGGCTAAAATTTACAGAACCTCCATACAGCATGAGTCACCCCAGAAAGTGCTCAGCAGCAGCGGGGCTATCCCAACTTTTGCTGACGGGAACTACGGACTCGTCAGCCTCGAAACCTATTCACTGAATGAAGATCGTGCATTTTTTAGTGTTGCACCAAACCCGTTTAAAAACAGCACGGATATTATCATCGATCTGACCGCTGATGATGTGGTCAGGGTAAATGTATTTGATGGTTCCGGCAGGCTGGTTAAATCCATTGCCAACCAAGGTCTAAGCGCCGAACAGCATAAGCTAAACTGGAATGGCACCGATCTGAATGGTTCAAAGTTGAACCCTGGTATATACTATATTATAGCAGAAACTACCACTTCTGTTATTACCGAGAAAGTCATTATTATGAAGTAATTCATTCATCTTTAAAATTATGCTTTTCAAAGGGTAGCCATCAGGCTGCTCTTTGAAGAGTTCAATTAATTTTTTAAATGAATTTAAAATAATTTGTTATGGATACAAATCATACAATCAGATATATCAGGCATCTCAGAGGAATCTTTTTTCTGTTTGTCTTTCTGGGGTTTCAGGGGTATTCTCCGGCTCAAAACTACTCCTTGCTTCTTGACGGCAATGGTGATTATGTAAATACGTCCTTTACAGGATCGCTCAACACCTGGACTCTTGAAGCATGGATAAAAGATGACGGGACACAAAGCGATTACTGTTCCGTTATTCAAACCTACACCGGCGCTGATCATGCACTTTACATTTATCCCAACAGCAACGGAAATGTATTGGCCTACTGGCCTGCCGGAGGAGGAAGCACTTCAATCCTGCCCAATCAATGGATGCATGTGGCTGCCACCCGAGATGCCAACGGACTTATTAAATACTATGTGAACGGAGCACCGGCAGGGAGTTCATCCACGGCGGTAGCTGCAATAAACAAAATACAACTCGGAGGATCTGGCACCGGAGACCCTGAAGCATTTTCAGGCTTAATTGATGAGGTGCGAATCTGGGATATCCCGCGGTCAGAGGAGGAGGTCGCTACCTATATGAACATTGTGTTGAATGGAAATGAAAGCGGCCTTATGGCCTACTGGAATTTTGACAATCAAGCGGTTTACGACATTACCGGCAACGGTAATGAAGGAACGCTTTATGGAGATGCAAGCCTCGTAAGTTCTGATCCGCCTGTTTATCAATATACACCCGGAAACGATCCTTTCGAGCCCGTTCCTTCTACCGGTTTGCCCTACAATATAGTACTTGATGAAGTATTGATTAACGGGGACAACGTGCCTTTGGGAACACAAATCGGGGTATTTGATGAAGAGCTTTGCGTGGGAAGTGCCTACTTCGATGGCAACCCAAGCATGAATCTTGTGGCCTGGCAGGCAGACCCCGGACAAAATCTCGCGGGTTTTACTCCCGGAAACCCAATGACTTTTAAATACCATACGGTTTGGTATTCGATACCCAAAAACTTTGATGCTACCTCAAATTTCATTCAGGGTAACGGAACGTTTGGGAATGGCACCTTCAGTGTGGTTGAACTTTCGACAACCACCGATCTGATGCCCGATGCAGTGCTCTCAGGTAACCTGATAAACTTTAACACGGTTGTGGTAAACCAAAGCAGCACATTTCCACTGGTGATCAGCAACGACGGAACTGCCATTCTACATATTCAGTCATTTGATAATGAAGATTCGCACTTCACACTTTCGAGCGCCTCGATGCTTATTGCACCAGGAGCAAACGACACCCTGTGGATTGAATTTATTCCTACTGCTGTTACGGCATACAGCGATATGCTTACCATTGTTTGCGATGATCCTGACACACCACTTTTTGAAATTCCGTTATTTGGAACCGGACTTCCACAGCCCACCCCTCAAATTTCTGTAACTCCCTCCAATCTTAACTTTGGAGGAATTCCCATGAATACCACCAAAAATATCAATCTTAATATTTATAATGGAGGTAACGGAACATTAAGTATTACAGGAATTTCATCTTCAAACAGTGCATTCAGCATTTTTGGCGCTACTTCCTTTACACTCGGGCAAGGCCAAAACAGAAATGTAGCCATCATTTTTGCTCCTGTACAGTCGGGTTCATTTACCGGAAATATTACCATCCAATCCAATTTTGGAACCACCATTGTCCCTGCATCAGGTATCGCTTCACAAGGTCATTTTTCCGGAGTTAACCCAACGGGAAAACCTTATTCTATTATCATCGAAGATATTGATATAGATGGCTTCAGACCGAAAGTAGGTGATGAAGTGGCAGTATTCGATGATGCTCTGTGTGTTGGGGTAGGCATAGCAAGCACCGGTGGGAAGAGCCTTCAGCTTGACGGAAGCGGGGATTTTGTTATCAATGATAATTCCGCGGCATTCGATGTTCAGGAACTCACGATTTCAGCCTGGATTTATGCTTCCAATTACAATCAAAATGGATTTATTTTTGAAAAAGGCCCGGTAAATTCACAATATTCACTCTTTTTTGAAGGAACCCAGATCAATTTCAGAACCTACCCGGCAGGAAGTTCAGGTTATGATAATTTTTACATAAACAGCGCCTCGATAGGCTTTACAAATAGTCAATGGCATTTTGTAACTGCCACTTACGATGGAAATTTTAAGCGCATATATGTTGATGGCGAGCTAAAAGGGAGTCAGTCTTACAACAAAGAATTACGCACGGGCCAGTCAGGACAGATTGTCGGAGCCTATGGCGGCACAGGAGGCCACAGTTACTATTTTAACGGAAACATTGATGAAGTAAGGGTTTGGGATTATGCCCGTACCCAGTTTGAAATTACTCAAGATATGTTTCATGTGCTTTTGGGCAATGAACCTGGCCTGGTTGGCTACTGGAATTTTGACAATTCAAATTTTCAGAATTTAGTGCCGGGTTCAACTCCATCCTATTTGAGTGGAAATGCAAACACAAATGGCACTTCAGCACCTGAATTATTTTCGCACCTGATTATTACAGCTTGGGAAAAGGACGATGGATTGGGCTTACCGGGATTTACCTCCGGCAACACGATGAGTTTTAAGGTTTATACAGAAGTTTATGACAACTGGCTTGAAGTGGAAACATTGCCTGCTTACAGTGTTGGCAACGGAAACTTTGGATTCGGGCAACTGTCGGTACTTACCCTTGAAGGAACATCCGGCCTGGAACCGGATATTGATGTTCCCATCGAAAGTCTCTACGTTGGGCAGGTTATCGTAGGCGAATCGGTGGTCAACGAAATAAAGCTATACAATACAGGAAATGCTCCCTTGCATTTTTTTATCAGCGATAATTCTGCTGCTTTTTCGACAGGTATTACCGAAGGTACAATACTGGCAGCCGACTCTCTGGTTTTTGAAGTAACATTTGCCCCCCCGGTTGCAGGAGGTTACACTGCTGAGCTCATCATCGACAGCAACGACCCCGATGAACCGCGGACAACTTTGTCGCTCGAGGGTTTTGCATTACCTGCCGGGGCACCTGATATCTCCACGTCACTCAATAATATCACTTTTGGAAATGTAGAGATCGATACTGAAAAAACCGAATCATTTTTCGTGATCAACTCAGGAACTTCTGCTCTCACAGTGAGTAATATTGTTTCCGGCGATCCGGCCTATACAATTACCCCTACATCATTTACACTTCAAAACACCAATGATCTGAAGGAGGTTTTTGTTACATTTCATCCTTTGGTAAAAGGAGAAATTTCCGGAGTGTTGACCATCGCCTCCAATGCAAGTGCAAAATCAGTTAGTCTGGTCGGTGTGGGAATCGATAATCATTTCAATATGATCGAAGAAACAGGCATCCCTTACTATATCATTGTTGATGGCACCAACCTTGACGAATACATCGAAGCCGGTGATGAGCTCGGTGCATTCGACGGGAACTTGTGTGTGGGAATGGCTGATGTAAACCTAAGTGTAAATTCTCAGTCGGCAAGCTTTGATGGAAGTGGTGATTATGTTCAGGCCGACCATTCACCAAACCTTACACCCACCCATATCACTGTTGAGGCGTGGGTAAATACTACCGATGGCAATGCTTCACGGACGATAGTCAGCAAAACGACAGGTTGCGCAAGTTCGGGATACCTGTTATGGCTCAACGAAAACGGGGTTGGCGCAGGAAAACCAGGATTTTGGGTTGGCAACGGCCCCTGGCTCGATGCCAACATAGCTGTAAATGACGGCCAGTGGCATCATATAGCCGGAACCTACGATGGCATCACAGCAAAAATTTTTGTGGATGGTGTGCTGTATAATTCAAGAACAGAAACTGAAAATCTCTCATCAACCAGCCCTTTGCAAATCGGAGGTTCTACAAACTGCGGAAATTATTTGAACGGTAAAATTGATGAAGTCAGAATATGGAATTATGCATTAAGCGAAAATGAAGTAAATACTTCGATGAGCCAAAGATTGGATGGAAACGAAACAGGCCTTGAGGGTTACTGGCCTTTTGACGGCAATTTCCTCGACAAATCAAACAATGCAAACCATACAGTAAGCTATGGAAACACATCCATTGTAAACTCCACTCCCCTTTTACTCCAAAATGAACAGTTGAGTATTACTGCCTGGCAGCAGGATTTGGCCAATGGATTGCCCGGTTTCACACCCGGAAATGCAATGACATTTAAACTCTGGACCGAGCTTAACGGCATCCCCACCCAATTAAACGCCACGCCCACCTTTTCTCTCGGAAACGGAACCTTTGGTTTCGGACAATTTTCGGTTGTAAGCCTTGAATTTGGCCTGCCCGAAATTGTGATCGACCCAACGGAGATTTTCGTGGCACTCAACGAACCTGATTCCACCATCAAAACCCTGAACATTCACAATGAGGGGACAGAGAATTTATACTTTAAATCATACCTCGATCAGGATCCGGCAGGTGAATCCCTGCTGCTTGACGGAAGTAACGATTATGTGGCACTGGGTAATTTATCGCCAGGATCGCAATGGACTGCGGAAGCATGGGTAAATCCTTCATCCACCCCATCGGGGCGAAGAGCCATCTTTGGCGGTCATAACGCATGCAGCGATTGGGGAATTGTAATGTCGGGCGGAATCTTCGGAGCCTCCATCAATCCGCCGTCAGAATGTTCTCAAACAGTTTACAATGCATACTCCGGACAAGCAGTCGCCGGCAGTTGGACACATGTTGCTGCCACTTGTGATGGCACCACCGCCAAACTTTATGTTAATGGTGAATTGATTGCCTCAGCTCCTGTTTTAGCAAATTATATTGGTTACAGCAGCGATGTTCGCATTGGAGGAGAAGCTTGTTGCTCAGGTAATAATTTTCCGGGAATGATCGACGAAGTCAGGCTTTGGAATTATGCAAGAACCCAATCCGAAATCAGCGCAACCATGAATAAGGCTCTTGCGGGCAACGAATCCGGGCTCAAAGGATATTGGAATTTTAATGATGGAACTGCAACCGATTTGACCATTAACGGATACAACGGAAACTTACTCAACGGTGCAAGCATTAATTCACCGGGTGCTCCCGGCATAGCATCATGGGTGAAAGTTCCTGGCGGAATGGATACTCTGAGCCCCGGACAAGCCAAGGCCATTGAGGTGAAATTTTATTCTGAAGGACTGATTGACGGTTTGTATCAAGGCAATCTTGTTTTTGCCAACAACACCATTAACAATCCTGGCCTTGCCGTTCCTGTTACACTCAATGTTACAGGAAACCCACAAATTGAGCCTTCTGTTCCTGTTGTGGATTTCGGGCAGGTGATTGTTAACAACAGCCTTGAAAATTTGATGAGCTTCCAAAATATTGGCACTCAAAATTTAATTGTTCAGGATATTGTCCTGCAACAGGGTGTGGCAAGCAATTTTTCAGCCGACCTTACGGGATTGTCATTTCCATTGACAGTTGTTCCGGGAGATGAATTTTTTGTTCAAATAGGATTTTCACCCCTTTCTTCTGGGCCTGATGCCGATACCCTGATTGTGATTTCCAATGCAAGCAATGCCCCAAACCTGAAGTTGCCCTTGTCGGGCGAAGGAATTACCCCTCCGGACATAGGTGTTTCACAGGCCTTTTTCTCGGGCACTTTTGCCTGTAATGATGTATATATAGATTCGGTTAAATTTTTTAATTCGGGTCAGGAAAATCTGGAATTCAGCATTTCATCCAATATGGACTGGCTTTCCGGAAGTCCTTCACAGGGCTTGGTTGCCGGAGGTGACAGCCTTTCGTTGATTCTGCATATTTCAACTTTGGATTTGTTTGCCGGTGATTTCGATGCCATTTTAAGCATCAACAGCAACGATCCTGATGAGCCAGAAACTGAAATTCAATACAGCATCAGCGTTACAGGCGATCCTTCGATATTGGCCAACGACTTCCTGAACCTGGGAACCGGAAATGTAGGCGACACCCTGATCAGCCAGCTTTTGGTTGCAAACAGTGGCTGCGATACACTGGAGGTTTTTAGTGTAACCATCGAAAGCCAACAACCGGTTTTCTTTATCAGCAATCCGGCGTTCAGTGTTCCTCCGGGTGATGCAAAGCCACTGTATATTGGTTTTACTCCTCAAACAACTTTCCAATATTCGGGGATCATCAACATCACTTCCAATGATGCAGCAACACCTTTGTTTCCTGTTGTAATATCAGCAACCGGCGTGGAACCCCCAAATATGGCGGTTAATCCTTTGGCACTGTCTTCAACCCTCCAGTCAGGGGAAACGGAGGTGAAATTATTCAATGTGCAAAATACCGGCGGGCAAACTCTCAACTTTCAATCGACAGCCTCCCCGATAAATCCGCACATGCTTTATCTGGATGGCAACGGTGATTATATCAACGTGGTTCACAACAACATTTTGAATCCAACCAACGGTTTAACCATCGAAGCATGGATTTACCTGCTCGACAATACAAACGAGTTTATTGCCGGAAAAGAAAACTCAACCGAAGGAAAATACAGATTGTGGGTAAACGAAAACCATCGTTTCGAATTTAAACTCAACAACCTGCATTCGATAACATCAGCAAGCCAGGCGTCAAGCAACCAGTGGATTCATGTTGCAGCCACCTTTGATGGTGAAACGATGAAAATTTTCATAAACGGAAATCCGGATGCAGAACAATCGTTTTCACCTTTCTCTATTGTTGCCAACACCGACAATCTTCGAATCGGCCGCTCTTATCAGTATGCATATTTCAATGGTAAAATGGACGAGGTAAGGATTTGGAACATTGCCCGTAACCAGTCTGAATTACAATCTGCAATGAACCAGCCACTACTTGGCAGCGAGCCTGAATTGGTGCTTTATTTCCCATTCACCAACTCCTCCGGAAACATCGTTTCTGATGCATCTTCTTATGCCAACAACGGAATCCTTTATGGAAATCCCGCAAGGCAGAATTCAACGATTCCTTTTGATGATTATATGACCTTGTCGAACAATATTGGCACCCTTACTGCAAACCAGTCGAAAAATGTAAATGTTTCGCTTAATTCGACAGGTTTTATGGCAAGAAGCTACCAGCGGGAAATAACAGTGAGTGGCAATGCCCTTGAAAACCCATCGGATGTGGTAAATGTCGCATTAACTATCGAAGGAACTCGCATCCTTACAGCAAATCCTCTTCAGTTGCAATTTGAGGACACTTTTATCGGACTTTCTGATACCCTGGAGCTGGCCATCGAAAATTCAGGAGCACTGGCTGCAAATATCACAAATACTACATTCAGCAATCCGGCTTTTTATCCGCTAAGTTCAATCACCAGGGTTTTCCCCTTTTCACAGAAAAGCATGAAGATTGTGTTTGAACCATCGGCCATTCAGCAATATGCCGGGTCGTTAACACTCACCATCGAAAATGCTGACGTTGCTCAAATCATCATTCCGCTTTCAGGTTTAGGGCTTACACCTCCTGTACCGGTTCTTTTACCCAATGCTGTTAATTTTGGTGAAGTGGTGATTAACCTCACCGGAAACGAGAGCATGGAACTTTCCAACACAGGCAGCTCGGCACTTGAAGTTTATGGTGTTTCATTTTCTGACGATAACCTTTTTGACTCTGACATTCCGTTGCCACAAACCCTTGCTTTTGGTGAATCAGTATTGTTCGATGTGATGTTTACTCCTGCAAATTACAATGTGGTTTCCGGTGAAATGCTTTTCAATACAAATGTTGGCATAATATCCTTACCCTTATCGGGCACCGGCGTTCCCCCGGATCATGACCTGGCAGTTGTGAATGTAATTTCTCCCTTATCAGGATGTGGTTTGAGCAATGCCGAAACTTTAACCGTTACCATCCGAAATTATGGCGAGCTTGATCAGTCCGATTTTGAAGTAGGATATTCGCTCAACAACGGACCATCTGTGGTTGAAACATTAAATGGTATTCTTCCTTCCGGAGATGCAGTTCAGTTTACTTTCGGTCAATCGCTGAATTTGGTGTCCATTGGCACCTATCACCTTGAAATTTTTGCACTTCTTCAAAATGACGAAAACACGGTGAACGATACCTTAGATTATACCATTACAAATTCACCGTCAGTAGGTGCTTTTACAAATCTAATGCCTGCCGACAGTAGTTTTGGCGTACTTGAACCTGTTTCATTTTCATGGGATGCGGTTTCCAATGCCAGCTCCTACGACCTCTATATCTGGCGTACCAATCAGCAAAAACCGGTTCTGCCCACAGTTGCAGGAATTGCCGGTACCAATTATATTTATTATGAATATCTCAACAAGAACTACCTCTATTATTGGCAGCTAACAGCCAAAAACCAATGTTCACAAAGTGAAAGCGAGGAAAGGGTGTTCTCATTCAATGTATTTTCCGACCTGACAGTTGCCGGAATTATAATCCCGGATACGGGATATTCAGGCGAAACTGTTGATATGTCCTATACCATTTCCAATATTGGCACAGGAGGTACAGGTCTTGTGCCCTGGACCGACAATGTGTATATTTCGGAAAGTCCTGTATTTAATCAGGCCACCGCAACCAGCGTTGCCACCCTCACCAATGTTTCCGCTCTATCCGGAGGCCAGAGTTATACCAAAAACCTGACTTTCGAACTGCCCGATTACCTGGGCGGAGCGCACTACGTTTTTGTGAAAACCGACATCAACAACAAAATTCAGGAAACTGACGAAAACAATAATTTACTTGCGTCTGCTGATGCAATGGAAATTATTTTGCCACCATATCCTGACCTGGCAGTTTCAGGAGTTCAATCGATGAAAGGAAGTATTGTTCCTGGTGAAACTTTTTCGGTGGGCTGGATAGTCGAAAATATTGGAGATGCGCCGGCCATTGGTGGCTGGAGCCAGCGCGTATCCATTGTAGCAGGAAGCCAGCGGAAAATACTGGGCCATGTGCAATACACCGACACACTTGAAGCCGGTGGAATACTTTCGCAAAGTTCGGGCTTTACAGTCCCGCAATACCCCGGAATGGAAGGACAGGTTTTTATTGAAGTGCTTTTGACTCCATATACCGGGCTGGTTGAAACACCCGACGGAGCAAGCAACAATCTTGCTTTGTCCGACGAAAGCTTCACACTCGAAAAAGTGCTTTATGTTTCGCTGCCTCAGCAAACCATCAACGAAAACAGAGCCACCCCTTTGGTGTGTACAGTTTATAGAAGCGGTTCACAAACATCCGGGCTGGTAGTGAATTTTGCGGTTAATGAACCAACGCGCATCACAGTTCCGGTTACGGTTACCATTCCGGCCAATCAATCCGGAAAAACCTTCAATTTATCAGCTATCGACAATGCCCTGATTGAAGGGGATTTTGATGTGGACATTTTGGCTCAGGCCACCGACTACGATCAAACCACTGCAATGATCACAGTTTTGGACAACGAATCTCCATCGCTGTTTGTGAATCTGAATTTAGCAGAAGCCACCGAGGGCGATCAGGTGGATGTTACCATCAGCCGCGATCTAATAACAGATCAGGCTCTGGATGTGAATCTTTTTGCACAGTTTGCCAACCAGATTGATTTGCCTGCAAGCGTTACCATTGATCCCAATGAGGCTTCAGTAACAATTGCAGTGGATGTAATAGATGATGTGGTACCTGAACTTACCAATAATGTTGTGATCAGTGCTTCCAGAACCGGATATATTTCAGGATCATTTACCCTGTCTGTTTTAGATAACGACATTCCGCAGGTTACACTTACCGTTAACCCGACTTCGGTTTCTGAAGCCGGAGGGCCTTATGCTGCATGGGGAACTGTTTCAAGACTGGAACCCGGCTCCGACCCCGTCACTATTTTGCTATCGGCCTCACCTGTTAGCCAGCTCTTTTTCCCTGCTCAGGTAACTATCCCCGGCGGTATGATGGAAAAACAGTTTAATGTGGGTGTGATAGATAATGGAATACTCGATGGAGACCGCATCGTTGAAATTACAGGAACAATCTATCTTTCATCGTGCGGATGCGGAGTTCCCGAGGAAAGTGGAGGTACTGCAAGTGCGCAAATTTCTATTGTTGACAACGATGGCCCCTCACTGTCGGTGGCTTCCGATCCGATTGTTGTTCCTGAAGGAATGACCAATGCCGGAAAGCTGATTATTACGCGCAATACTTTGGGTGGCCCTGAAATCCAATTGAATTTAACACACAATAGCAACGATGAAATAACCTTGCCTGCAACAGCCGTGATTCCAGAAGATGAAGATGTTGTTGAAGTTCCATTCAATACCATCGATGATGGTATTGAAGATGGCGATCAGATTGTTTCGGTTACTGTTTCCGCACCCGGCTATAGTTCCGGAAATTGCTGGGTAATGGTCAGCGACCGGAACCTGCCCGATTTTGTACTTGCATCAATGGAACTATCTCAAAATACTATGCTGATAGATGATGATGTGGATGTTAACATCAAAATCGTGAATAACGGATTTGCAGTTGCACCTGCCGGAGCTATGGTTAAAATTTATAAGTCGAACAACAATGTTCTGGATGCCAATGATGCCGTATTGTCAACCATGACAACACCATCAATTCTTGCCATCGGAGATTCGGTGGATATGACCAAAACGCTGACGCTCACCGGCAATGTTGGTGACTATTACATCTTTGCCACAGTAAACAAGGACGGTGTTCTCAACGAGCTGATCGGGATCAATAATACTTCAGAAGGAAAACCCCTTATGGTAATACCCGATTACAATGCTACAGTAAGCGTTGACGGAGATGTATTTAACGGCACTTCGCCGGTTACAATCTCCGGAGTTACCGAATATGTAAACAAGGCTCCTGCAGCCAATAAGCCTGTTGATATTTATATCATCGTTCAGGGTGTACGACGCGTTTACCCCGTTACCAGTGATGCCAATGGTGAATTCAGTATGGATTTTACACCATTAAATGGCGAAGCAGGCGACTATAGTGTAGGTGCCTGTTATCCAAACCAGGGTATAAATACTGCTCAGGACTCCTTTGTTTTGCTGGGTGCAAAAAGAACCTCAACAAGCTTTTTGATTTGGGAATTGTATCTTGGAGAAACGCAACAGAAATTTTTAGAGATAAAAAATCTGAGTAGCCTCCCGTTAAACAATGTTGACATTCAGGTACTCTCAGCTCCTGCCGGCTGCAATGTAAATTTTCTGCCTGTAGCAAATATGCCGGGAAATTCATTCTCAACCATCAGTTATAGTGTTGATGCCAGTGTGGTAACATCAGGAACACTCTATGAAGAGGTGAAACTTAGATTAACATCCGCCGAAGGCACCAAATTCGATTTTAGTGCATGGTTCTATTGTTCGGCTACCAAAGGAAATCTAAAACTCAATCCAACGGTTTTGAACAGGTCGATGGTTAAAGATATGGTGAATTATGTGGAATTTGAGGTGACCAACAATGGCTTGGATGAAACAGGACTTATCACTATTCAGTTGCCTGAAGTTGACTGGATGTCGATGGCAAGCCCTGATACAATTTCATCGCTTCAGCCAGGCGAAAGCGCCATTGCCACCCTCAGGCTCACACCGGGTGACGACCTGCAATTGAACAACCCGATTACAGGTTCGCTAGCACTATCAGGAACCAACTCCAACAGCGTAAACCTGCCCTTTAGTTTTGAACCCATCTCGGATGAAACCGGCGACCTCCTGGTTGACGTGGTTGACGAATATACTTACAACACCGCTGCCGGCCCTCATGTCGATAGCGCCACTGTTATCATTAAACATCCATATACCGGACAGATCATTGCCCAGGGATTGACAGATGCAAACGGACATTTTCTTGCGGAAGACATCCCCGAAGGTTATTATACCCTTAATGTACAGGCTCCAATGCACGGAGGCTTCCAGGACTATATTTATATAGAAAAAGGAGTTGTAAATAATGAATTGGTGTTTATTGCTTTCCAGGCGATTACCTATTCGTGGGATGTTGTACCAACGGTAATTGAAGATGAGTATGAAATAACCCTTGTGGTGGAATTTGAAACCAATGTTCCGGCACCCGTTGTGCTGATGAACATGCCTGATACGCTGCCCCATCTTGAACAGGGCGAATATTTCCCATTCATTCTTACGCTGACCAACGTTGGTTTAATTACTGCCCAGGATGTAGAGGTTACTTTACCTGAAGATGATGAATACATGTTTACTGCCAATGTTGATCAACTGGATATTTTGCCTCAGCAGGCAGTGCAGATACCTGTGCTCATGGAACGCAGGCCTCCCGACAAGTCTTCGGGAACCAGGTCACTTAATTGCTCAGACATCACCATTACCAAATTTAAATTTGAATGTGGTCCTGATGATCAAATCAGGATAGCTTCGGCATGGAGTATTTACCTCGGAAGGGTATGCTCAGGCGGAGGTAGTCCCGGAGGTGGGAGCATTCCATGGTATTGGGGCGGTGGCGGCGGCGGCCCCGGTGGCCCCGGCGGCGGAGGTGGCGGAGGTGGCGGTGGAGGTAGCGGGCCAAGTGTTGGCTCCGGAACCCCTTATCAAAGCAGCAATACAGGTTGTGATCCTTGTGTGGTTGAAGCACTCAACTGTGCCCTCGATTGTATAAATCCCATCCCGCCAGTGCTTGATTGTGGTGCTGATGTTTATGCAAACGGCTTAAACTGGGGCAATGGCGTTTCATGTGCCTGGGGAATTGTAGATACCTTTACCGGCGGATCCTTTGGCTGTGCCTGGTGTGTAGGAACTACCATAGGATGCTTTATCAATAGTGCAATAAGTTCACCCGGCGGTAGTGGAGGTGGAAGAAATACCACAGAAGCCGAACAGGTATTTGCAGATATGCAAATGCTCGACAAAGGTTTCCTCGCTATCGAAAACTGGTCGAAAGAACAGGCTGGAAATGACGATCTGATTGCTAAAGAATTCTTTGGAACATTCAATCAGGCTGTTGCCGGATTTATGGATAACGAACTTCCTATCGACCCTGAATCTCAGGACGAACTGCTTACCGCCTTTGTTGACACAGACATTTCAGAGATTGAAATCCTTAACTTTGTTAGCTATTGGAACAATACTGTGGAAGCCAGGAATAATGGTGTTTATTCACCCACTCCCGAATACCCGAACATCATCGATACCCTGTTGCTACATCACTATGAACTGGTTTTGGATACCGTAATTCAATATGTTCACGACAGGGGCTATCCCTCGATGGACTCACTGTTTAATGCTTCTGCAGCCCTCGCAGGCAGTATCCTTGATGATGAATCTTCATCAGTGTGTGCCACCGTTACAGTTCAGTTTTCGCAAACCCTCACCATGACCCGTGAAGCCTTTGAAGGAACACTCACTATTTTCAATGGCCACGAAACAGATGCCATGCAAAACATCTCACTTGATCTGGAAGTAAAGGATGAGAATGGAGTCATACGCAATGACCTCTTCCAGATCAATACCCAATCGCTTGATCAAATTACAGGTATTGACGGTTCGGGAATACTGGATGCCTTAACTGAAGGAACTGCCGTCATTTTATTTATTCCTGAACGAGGTGCAGCTCCTGATGTTCCCAGATATTATTCATTTGGAGGAACCCTTTCCTACCTTGATCCATTTACAGGAGAAATATTTGAGCAGCCATTGTTTCCTGTAACGCTTCAGGTAAATCCAAGTCCAAACCTGTATCTGAGCTACTTCATGCAAAGAGACATTTTTGGAGATGATGCGCTTACCGAACCCATCGAACCCATGATTCCGGCAGAATTGGCCGTTATGATCAACAATCAGGGTGCAGGAACTGCAATGAGTGTGAACCTTGAATCGGCACAACCCGAAATCATCGAAAATGAAAAGGGGCTGCTGATCGACTTTGAGATCATTGGATCCAACCTCGGTGGCCAACCAACTCAACTGGGTATTATGGATGTTGATTTTGGAGATATTCCCGGTGGTGAAATTGCTGTAGGTCAGTGGTGGTTTACCAGTACTTTGTTGGGTCACTTTATTTCATACGAAGCCTCCGTTAACCATCTGGACAGCTACGGCAACCCGGATTTGAGCCTGGTCAGCGGCATCGAAATCCATGAATTGATTAAGAGCATTACAGTGTATGGGCCTTTGGATGACTCCATCAGCGATTTCCTCGTGAACGACATACCCGATGTGGAAGACATCCCTGATGCCATCTACTATTCAAACGGAGCTATTGCCCAGGTTGTTGAAGCCGGCGAAGCACAAACGGATGCTCCTGTTACGCTCAACGATACCATCGTGGATTTAACAGTTACACCATCGGCAGAAGGCTGGAATTATGCAAAGATCGATGATCCCGGCAATGGCTTGTATCGCATTGTTAGCATTACCCGTGATGACGGCCAGGTTATACCACTTAACAATGTGTGGTTAACTTACAGCACCATCCCGGATGGCGGCGAACCCATCTATGAAAATAAACTGCACTTCGTGGATACCTTCGGGGATCTTTCATCATCAACCTATACCATTGTTTTCGAACCAATCGACCAGGATGTTCCATCGGTTGTAGCCATAAATGGAATTCCCGAAGGGCCTACCGATACACCGGTTACTGATGTTGAAGTTGTATTTAGCGAACCCATCGATGCCAGCTCATTTACTTACGAAGACATGACACTCAAAAACCAGGGAGGTCCGAACCTGATGGATACCCTGGTTATTATCTCGGCGGTAAATGACTCGACCTACAATGTCGATATTTCCGACAAAACAAGTCCAAACGGCTACTATACTTTAACCGTTCAGGCTGCGGGAGTAACCGATCTTGTTGGCAATTTCGGAAAAGTTGGCGTGCAGGTTGCCTGGCTGCAGTCGATTGCAACTCCTGCCATCGATTACTTCTTCGGACTTCCTGAACAACCCGGCGCACCCATCGATACACTGTTGGTTTTGTTTAATATGCCTATCAATACCACAACCTTTACCAAGGATCAATTGATTTTGAAAGATGGTGATGGGGTGATTATTCCAACCGAATCACTGGTTATCACATCCGAAAGCTTTAATGATGTGCTGTTTAAAATCAGTGGACTGGAACCACTCACCACAGTTGATGGCTCTTATGAGTTAACCTTTAAACTCACCGAAATTCAGGGTGAAAACGGACAGATTGGATTGCAAAATCAAAGTGTGGATTGGGTTGTTTGCCAAATCCCATTCCCTGTTGCCCATGCCGGAAGCAATACTTCGGTATGTGATGGTGAATCCAAACAGTTGTCGGGTTCGGTCGAAAATGCCTCATCCTTCCTATGGTCAACCAGCGGTGACGGTACTTTTGACGATGCACAAAGCTTATCAGCAGTTTATACACCAGGTGCACTGGATGCAGGCAACGGCAGTGTTCAGATCAGCCTTACCGCCCAAGCGCTCAATGATTGCGCCGGTTCGGCCGTTTCCTCAATTACTGTTACCATTCTTGATCCGCCTGCTGCCTATGCCGGTGCCGATGCTGAAATTTGTGAAAGCGATTCCCATCAACTTTTTGGTACGGTTCAAAATACATCAGGTTATGCCTGGTCATCTGCAGGCGATGGTACTTTCAGCAATGCGCAGGTATTAACGCCAACCTACTCACCCGGGCAGTCGGATATTGCTGCAGGTTCAGTTGAAATTTCGCTTATTGCATCACCCCTGGCTCCCTGCGAATTAGCCGCAAGCGCAACAATGACACTCAATATTCAAAATGCACCTGATGCATTTGCGGGTGCAAGTGTCAGGGTTTGCGAAAACCAGCCCATGCAATTGCAGGCTACGGTTTTGAACTTTAGTTCTCTGTTGTGGATTTCGACTGGTGATGGAACCTTTACTTCACGCACCATCAGTGATCCGGTTTATACCTTCGGTACGGAAGATATCCATCGCGGTTTTGCAAATCTGGTATTACTGGCGCAACCAGTAAATCCATGTTTCTTCCCCGACTTTTCAACAATTCTGTTGTACGTGGATAATCTGCCTCATGCAGATGCGGGTAATGACGCAACAATTTGTGTGAATCAGGTTTTCCAGGCTTCGGGAACTGTTGAGAATGAAAGTGCATTTGCATGGAGTACAACAGGCGATGGCACATTTAGCGATGATCAGGTTTTAACTCCGGTTTACAACCCCGGATCGACCGATCTGGTCAATGGTTTTGTTCAGCTCTCCCTTACTGCCCAAGCTTCCGGAGAATGTACCTTAGCTGATGTTTCAACGATGACGCTTTCGTTTCAGGATGTTCCACAGGCTTTTGCAGGAGATAATGCCGAAATTTGTGAAAACCAGAGTATCCAGCTAAACGGCTCAGCCCAAAATGCAAGTTCTGTAATTTGGTTGTCCTTTGGTGGTGGTTCTTTTGATGATATTCACATTTTGAATCCTGTTTACACTCCCGGACAGATTGCCATAAATAATGGAACTGTTACCCTGGGTCTTATAGCGCAGCCGGTTAGTCCATGTGTCGGAACTTCAATTTCGAATGTTGTGATCACCATTCAATCCCAGCCCCTTGCAAATGCAGGTGCAGATGCTGCGATTTGCGAAAATCAAAGCTATCAATTGTCAGGCATTGTTGAAAATGCCGCCGCTTTCGAATGGCAAACCACTGGTGATGGCACTTTTAATGATGTAATGACTTTGGATGCTGTTTACACGCCCGGAAGTTCGGACATCCAGAATGGTGCAGTGACCCTCACCCTTGTTGCACAACCTGCAAATCCCTGTGATTCACAGGCTGAATCGACAATGCTTCTTGAGGTTAATGGTTTAGCTATGGCTGATGCAGGTAACGATGCAACAGTATGTGAAAACCAGGATGCTCAGTTATCAGGAACTGTTGCCAACCAAAGTACCTTCCATTGGGAAACCTCAGGCGACGGAGTATTTAACAACTTCCAGATGATTGATCCTGCTTACTCACCCGGCGCCGGTGATATTGCAAATGGCTCTGTGGAAATTTCGCTGATTGCCGAACCCGAATCTCCTTGTATATTTTCAGCGCAGTCAACCATTCAGATTTCCATCCAAAGACTTCCTGTGGTAAATGCAGGTGAAGATTTCCGGGCATGTCACAACCAAAGCGTTCAGCTTAACGGCAGCACCCAATATTCAGGTGAATTGTCATGGTCAACCAATGGAGATGGTACTTTTGATGATGCCACAAGCACAGTCACGATTTACCATCCTGGGGAAAATGATGTTGAGGAAGGAAATGTTACACTCACTCTGTCAGCATTTTCTACGATACCATGCCTGGGACAAGTGAGCGATAATTTGATATTAACGATCAATCATTGTCAGGACATCGATATTCCATCGGGATGGTCAGGAATTTCAAGTTATATTGATCCTCTTGAGGCTGAACTGGATTCGGTCTTCAATAAGATAATGAACGATCTGATAATCCTGCAATCGCAAACGGGTATTTACTGGCCCGGACAAAACGTGAACACCATCGGCCAGTGGAATGTTCCTGAAGGTTATGCTGTTAAACTTGCCAATGATGTCAGTCTGTCGGTGGTTGGGTCGAGATCCTCAGTAAATTCGCTTGACCTTAGCAACGGATGGACAATACTTCCGGTGCTGAGCACCTGCGATGTGGATGTGGCAAGCCTGTTCCAGGGGAGCAATCTTGTAATTGTGAAAGAGGTTGCCGGCTGGAGAATTTACTGGCCGGAGCTCAATATCAATAATCTGGTGAATCTCCAGCCCGGAAAATCCTACTACGTGTTGATGAATAGCCAGGAGGGCATCACCTTCCCTGCCTGCCTGCCTCAATCGCTAAATGCACCGCTCAAATCGGGAAGTGTTTTTGATGAGGTAAGCCACATGCCTTGGAACACCTTCGAAACAACTGTCAACACACATATTGTGGGTATTCCTGAATCATCTGTCAGCGAAAGCCTCCTTAGAAAAGGCGATTTGATTGGCGTGTTCGATGCATCTGGTATTTGTTATGGTATCGCTGTCTGGGATGAGAGCAATACAAACATCACCCTTGTTGGTGACGACCCCATGACCAAAAATAAGGACGGTTTTGCCGAAGGTGAACCTTTATATTTCAGAGCATTCGTAGCAAGCACTTCAAAAGAGTACAACCTTGAAGTTGTTTACAGCTCAGAATTCCAAAGCAATGACGGACTATTCGAAACCAACGGACTTTCGTTGATTGATGATTTGAAGCTAAATACGGTGGGTGTTGCAGAGCTCAACTCCTTTGATGCACGAATTTATCCGAATCCTGCAAGCGACAAATTATTTATTGATTTTGAAAACGTTCAACCTGTAAATGTTGTTTTATACGATGTTAAAGGACAGGTTGTTTTGGAGCAGAATTTGACGGAACTCAGAAATCAACTGGATATTTCAAAACTCAGAGGTGGTGTATATCTCATCAGACTTGAAGGAGAAAACATCCAAAAAACCGAACGAATAATCAAAAAGTAATCACTGAAATCATGATATGTTTTTGATTAAAGGCCACCAAATATTTGGTGGCCTTTTTCATTCAAAAAAAAAGGAACAGCCTGAAAAATTGGGGGAAAGGCTGTCCTTTTAAATACACCACGAGTGTGGTGCAAATTTTAATTTAGCTGGGATAAAGACTGGTGAAGTGCTTCTCTTTGGGCATTGTTTACGGGGAAAATTAATTTTACTGTAGCCCCTCCACCTGAATTATTTTCGGCAATTATTTCAGCATGATGGATGTTCATCAAGTGTTTAACGATGGCAAACCGCAAGCCCGGCCATTTTGATTTGTCACTGATTTCTTTCTGTTTCAGAAAATTTGTAATGGCATTCAGGGTGTCAAAATCAAACCCTCCACCATTATCGTTGATGTGCAATTCAATTCTGTCGATCGATTCAAAAACATCGAGCACAATTTTTCCACCTGCAGGGGAGTGCCAAACCGCATTGTGAATAAAAATTCTTACCACTTCTTTTATCAGAGCCGGATCGATAACTGCTTCCGTAATCTCTCTCCCTGTGGGTTGTAATATTTCAATTTCTTTTTCGACAATCAAATCTGCATGATCCCTGAGTGCATAGCCAAACAGGTCGCTGACTCTGAAGGGGCGAATGTTTCCGGCTTTGTCTTCCAAATCAATCTCCGACAGCACCAAAGCCATGTCGAGCAGTTCCTTACTTCTTCTTGAGGCATCGAGTACCGATTCGATCACCTTATTTCTTTGACTGAAATCATCATCAGCATTTAATAAGTCGGCAAAGCCAATAATTGCACTTACCGGTGAACGGAGTTCGTGAACAATGGTTCTCAATAATCTGCTGTTCATTATTTCGATGTTACGCATCGTGTTGCTCTTACTTTTCTCCATGTCCCTGTTTTTTTGGTTTAGCAATTCATTCTTAATTTCATCAATTTCAATGGCAATCCGCTGAATGTTTTTTTTGGTTTCAAGTTGTTTTTCATTTATACGGAGGTTTTTATCGCGCAGTAAAAAATGCAGATCTACTTTATCGGCCAATTCGGCAATATTTACAGGATAGGTAAGAAAATCATCTGCTCCTGCTTCGTATGCATCAATTGAGGGTTTTGAACCGGCAGAATATGATATAAAAATTACAGGTATGTTTTTGAAGTTCCGGTTCAGTTTAATAATCTTACATAACTTAATTGTATCTTTTGCTTTATGCAGGTTCAGCAAAATAACCATTTCAAAACCATCCTGGATGAGTTTCGAAAACACTTCGGTAACTACAGATGTAAAGTAAATCGAAAGTGAATCGTTTTCAAGAATGTCTGCTACATCGTTCCAGGCTTCCTCCGCGCCAAAAACCAATATTTTATGTTTCCAAAATTCCATTTTTTTTAATTTTTGTTTCAGCTCAATAATTTTGTACCGAATGGAACATCAAATATACTTGCGTTCATCGTCCATTTTCAAGGTGGAATTAGCAAGCGTTAACAAAGGGCTTGTAAGTGTGGTTTTTTTTGGGCAAATGTTAATTGTAAAGCAATACAAAATCCAACAAAAGTTCTTGCCTGGAAATTTTGCCCCCGTTAATTGGAAAAATGAGTGGAATTAAGAAAAAGGAAATCCGGGAAAACAGCCTTGGCCTGGAACATTCTTGAAGGCAAAAATTCTTCTCCCGGAAAGTGGTAATGACATTAAAAAAGCACCTGATGACCTTCGAGGGTATCAATTTTTGAAATTGAAACCAGGTATGTGTAAAATGAAATTGCAGGTTATATTTTTTGTGAGGCTTCTTTAATGAGCATCCATGCCTCCCTGATATGTGATTTTTCGGTGCGGGTTTGGCCAATCACCATGCGTATCGTAAACTTACCGTTGAGGGTGGTGTGTGTCAGGAATACTTTTTGGGTGTAGTTAATTTCCTCCAAAAATCTTTTGTTCAGATCGTTGAGTATTCTTTCGTTGTTTCCGTTTTGTGGTTTTAACCTGAAGCAAACAGTGGCCAAAGGTGCAGGAGCCAGAAGTTCAAAGTCCGGGTCGTTTTCCACCCATCCGGCAAAATCGTGTGCCCACCTGAGATGATTATTTATTTTCTCTTTCAATCCGTCAACGCCATAAGTACGAATCACAAACCATAGTTTTAGTGCCCTAAACCGCCTTCCCAGTTGTATGCCCCAATCGCGGTAGTTATTTACTGAAGTTCCTTCCTTGGTTTTCAGATACTCAGGCAGGATTTCAAATGTGCGGATCAGCGCCTCTTTGTCTTTGACAAAATAGGCACTTGCGTCAAAATTGGTAAACATCCATTTGTGCGGATTAAACACATAGCTGTCCACATTTTCGATGCCTTTGATCATGTACCGCATTTCAGGCAGCAGCATTGCCGTGCCTGCCCAGGCGGCATCCACATGAAGCCAGATTTTATATTTTTTACAGATATTCCCGATTTCTTCCAGCGGATCAACGGCTGTGGAGCCCGTGGTTCCGATGGCAGCCACCACGGCAAGGGGGAGAAATCCATGTTCGCTATCGCTGACAATGGCTGCCTCCAGCGCCTCCGGTTTCATGGCGAAATTTTCGTCCACATCAATTTTGTGCAGGTGATCACTCCCAAAACCTGCAATTTTCACAGCGCGTTCGATGGAGGAGTGTGCTTCGGTGGAACAATAAATCCTGAAAACTCCCCTGCCATAAAATCCGTTGTTGTTGATCTGATAATTTGTGTGTTTTTCGCGGGCCGTGAGCATCGCCACCAAGGTGGCCGTTGAAGCGGTGTCCTGTATCACCCCATGAAAACTTTTGGGCAATCCTGTCATATCGCGCAGCCAATCCATCACCCGTTCTTCAAGTTCGGTAGCTGCCGGCGAAGTGGCCCAACTCATACACTGCGCCCCCATAGCCGAGGTGAGCATTTCGGCAAGAATCGACGGGTAACTGTTGTTGGCCGTAAAATAAGCATGCCAGCCTGGATGCTGCCAGTGTGTGATCCCGGGCACAATCACCCGGTTAAAATCGTCCATGATTATTTCAAAATCCTCAGCATGATCCGGGGCAAATTCGGGAAGTTGATTTATAATTTCGCCCGGCTGCACTTTCGACTTAATGGGCAAACTTTCAATATTTTCAAAATAGTTGGCCATCCATTCGATGAGTTCGTGGCCATGCTTACGAAATTCGTCTAAATTCATGTGTTTGTTTTTTTTATGAAATTTTTAAACTTAACAATTCTCAAAGCCGGTAATTCCTGAAGGAGTCATTGCACAGTTTCAACCTGATCCGATACCCGCTTTTCATATTCCACAAGATATAAATCAATCAGCAATTTTTGTCGGGTGAACGAAATGTTTGCTGCCAAATTTGCCCGGCCATGCATCTACCGGAGCTTTCCCGTCAAATGTATTTGAAAAAATTTAATAAAAACATAGGATTTTTAAAATGTTCTGTAATTTCCCAAACTGGTATTTTGCTAAAATTCATAATTTATCATCTTCAAACTTATTCATCCAAGAGTTCCTCACCCATGATGTATCCATGGGCCGTAGCATAAATGATGGAACGGGTTGAACCGGAACAATCTCCAATAAATTTTAAATTTCCAAAAGTTTGATTGTTGAGCAAATTGGAGTAAAACTTAATTTCGGGGGCATACACCAAATTATCGGCAGCAGCCACACCTGGAATTACATGATCGAGATTCTCCACAAAATCGATGATGCTCTCGATGATGCGGCGGGGGTAAGCCAGGTTGATATCACCTAAAATATAGTGCTTGCTGTCGAGGGTTGGCTCGACACGGTAAAGGTTTTTGGTTCTCTTAGAGTTTTTGAAATGGCTGTAGGTTTGCAGGATTACTTTGTCGCCACCCAGCATATTCGACAATTTGGCAATATTCGAACCGTAGCCAATCGGATCGTTGAAAGGCTCGGTGAGCTGCACGGTGGTGAGGATGGCAAAGTTGGTGTTTTTACTTTTTTGTTTGATCCTGGCATGACCGTTCACCGTAATAAAATCCCCATAATTTTCAGGTACCACATACCCCAATGGATTGTTACAAAAAGTGCGCACCATATATCCGGTTTTGCTTTTGTACTTTACCTTAAACTCATACATTTCTTTATTAAGGGCTTCCACAATATGATTGGGCAATTCAAACCTGATACCGATATCCACCCTGGTGCTGTCGAGGATTATTTCAGGATAAGAAGTAATGATGGCTTTGATGAGTTTGTGCCCGCTGCGCCCCACAGCCACATATACCATTTCAAAGAGGCCATAGTCGTCCAGCGACACCTGCTCACCAGCCAATTTAACTTCGGTAACCGGGCAGTTAAAATGAAAATTTACCTTAGCCAGCGAGCGATACTCCTCATAAATATTAAAAAGTACCTGCTTCAACTGGTCGGTGCCAAGGTGGAAGAAATCTGACAGCACAGGCTGAAAACCTTTTTGGTAAAAGGCTTTGTAATAGTCGGGGTTTCTGAATGAGCTGCCGGTTTCGTACTCACCATTTCCGGTTTTCTCAATCCAGAAATCAACCAACTTTTTCTGCAGATCAGTATCCACATTTAGGTCGCCACCCATATCCTTCGACACAAAAAGTTTCCCATCTGCTCTAATTCCCGAAATACTTGATGAGTAAATGTCCTTGCTGCGTTCAAAAACATGAATTTCGTGATCAGTTTTTTTTATCCTGTCGATCAGGCCAATGGCAGCGGCTCCAAAACCGATGATTGCAATTTTCATAGATAGTCTGTTTTATTGACAGGTAAAATTAGCAATTTAGGACTTGTATCCGGCAAAATATTTGTCAGGGCACAAACTATTAACCGCTATTGCCGGGATACTTTTCTGCTCAAATAAACCGACAACAAGCTTTTATTATTCCTTGATTATGGCCGGTGTAAATATAAATGATTCTATTCCGTGCATGCGCAATGCCGTCAGGCTATGAAAAAAACCTGACCCGGGCTTTAGCCCCGGAGAAAAAGCACAATGCCCCAACCCACAAAAGGCCGTAAACGGCCTTAAATAGTGTGATTGATTATCAATTATTCGCGGTCTTGGATGACCCGACTCAGGAAAACGCAACAATAAAACTCCCTGAACTGACGGCCAGGTAAATAAGCGGGATTCTCCTATCCGTAATAATTCAGCTTTTTTAGTACATATTCCTTGTAATTTCTGCCAATGGGAATTTTTTCATCACCTACTCCAAGCGCATTTGGCGAAATGGTGCTTACTTTCCTGATGGGAACAAGGTAGGATTTGTGCACCCTCAGAAATTCGCTTTCCGGGAGTTCCTCCTCCAGTATGCTTATTTTATGTTTAATAAAATGTACTTCTCCCGGGGTATGAATTTTTACGTAATCCTTCATACTCTCCACAAAAAGTATTTCATCAAAAGGAACCTTTACCATGGTTTTGTTTTTTCTGATAAACAGATGATCCTTTTCGGGGCGATGATCAACACTAAGTGTTTTGGTTGTTTCTGAGGTTCTTCCTTCACTGCGGGCGTAGTACTTGTTTATAGCTTTCAGAAAGCGATCGAAGGATATGGGTTTGAGCAGATAGTCGAGCACATCAAGATCAAAAGCATCGATGGCATAATTGCGATATGCCGTAGTGAATATAACCACAGGGGGATTGCTAAGGCTTTTAAGAAACTCGATGCCTGTAAGCCCGGGCATCTGAATATCCAAAAAAACCAGATCGACGGATTTATTTTTGAGTACCTCGAATGCTTCCACAGCATTGCTGCACCTGGCAACCAACTCCAAATCGTGGAGCTTTTCGGTGTGCGATTCGATAACTCTAAGTGCCAGGGGTTCATCATCTACGGCGATGCAACGAATTTTCATATTTGCTCCTTTTTGGATTCCGTTTCAAGATTTATTTTGAGGATAATCGTAAACAGACCTTCTTTGTTTTCAACCATCAGGAAATGGCGGTTGTTGTAAATCAAATCCAGGCGTCTTCTCACATTCTTCAGCCCGATGCCTTCTGTGTAGCCTGTTTCATCGGTTTGGTCAACTGCAGGTTTATTGTTTTCAACCTTAAAAGTCAAAGCATAATCTTCGATATCCAGGGTAATATTTAGCCAGGGGTTTTTAAGGTTTTTGCTGAGCCCGTGCTTAAAAGCATTTTCGATAAAGGGAAGCAAAAGCAATGGAGCAATTTGCTTTCCGGCAATGCGGCCATTCACATCAAAATCTGTTTTCAACTCATTTTGATAGCGTATTTTTTCCAGATCAAGATAATCGTTCAGGAGCTGCACTTCTTTTTCGAG